>URLM01000006.1 GCA_900548775.1 uncultured Olsenella sp. | reverse complement strand
TTCTCGCTGCATACGCCGAACGACTGGCGTGCTGTGTCCTTGCGTGTTTGGCGTGCCCTGGAAACATGGGGGCGGAGTCGGTGAGAAGAGCCGTTGAGAAGAAATTCGACACATAACGGTTTCCAGGTAACCCATTCCGTCCATTTCCTTCTCGGCAGCACTTGGCGAACTCGAAGGAGCCTGGCGCGAAGTAGGCCGCTATGGTCGCTATGACAGAAGCGCCTTTCGGGTTTCTCACTGAAAAACGCCTTAGTGTGCTCTACCATCATGCTCAGTTGTCAGTGGGTTTGAGAGGAAGTGGTTGGATGAGCCCAAAGGTTAGGGGAGTGCTTTTCTGTGGCGTTCTATCCGCGGCTCTCGCGGTTGTACCTCTGTCTGCCGTTGCAGAGGAGATCGAGGCAGCGGGAGCGCGGGCATCGGAGACGGCCGTCTTGGTCCCTCAAGACGGTTCTTCTGACGCTTCGCAGCTAACTATCGCAGCAGCTGCGACTACACCCGTTGTGAAGACCGGTGAGGATAACCAGTCAGAGGCAAACGTCGCGCAACAGAGTTCGGTCTCCGACGAGGTTAAGCCAGCAAAGGAAGCCGATAGCTCTACTGGTCTCGTGAATGGGGAATCGGCTCCTGGAACCGAGACGGGAAACGACAAGAACGAGACTGCGGTAACAGATGTCGATTCGAAGACGACGGCAGACGCCTCCGCAGGGTCATTGGATTCCGCTGCCGAGGATGCCTCTGAAACCCCATCCGATGAGACTGACCCCGTCGATAACACCGCTTCTGAGTCCGACGTTCCCGCCCAGAATGTCTACCGTCTCTACAACCCCTATTCTGGCGAGCACCTCTACACCGCTGGGCTCGACGAGGCCAAGGGGCTGGTGGGTTATGGCTGGGCTTGGGAGGGCGTGGGCTGGGTCTCTCCAACTTCCACGGGCAACCCCGTCCTCAGACTCTACAATCCCTACAACGGCGAGCACCTGTATACGCTCTCGGAGGACGAGGCCTCTGGCCTCGCTTCCTTGGGTTGGCGCCGAGAGGGAACCGCATGGCTTTCGGGTGGTTCGCTTGGGGTGTTGCGGGAATTCAACCCGTATGCGACGGTTGGAACTCACAACTACACGCTCAGCTCCGCTGAGGACGAATGGCTTGGGACCATCGGGTGGCGGCGCGAGGGCTCCACGTGGTCATCCCTCAATCGAGCGTCTCTCGAAGTCACGCCCTTCTGGGCAACGGGACCGTCTGGGCGCTGGTGGGTTCAGCGCAACGGCTCCTTTGCCTCTGGTCGCGTTGTCGAGCCAAACGAGGACGGTAATCCCGGCATCCGCGCCTACGCTACTTCCTCCAATGGACACGTCGTTCGTGGTGTTGAAGCAGTCGGCAACCGTACCATAGTGGCTGATGCCAAGACTGGCGCACTGCCCAGCGTAGAGGGTTGGTGGAAGTCCTCCGCTCCCACGGGTTGCGACCAGTGGTACATGATGGCCAAAGGGTCCGACGGAGTCCCCTACGCAAAGACAGGGAGGTTCGAGGACGGTGGCTCCGCCTACTATGGCATTCCAGGCGAGGGGCACATTCTCGTCGGCCGGCTGAGGAGCGGCAATGGCTACCTTCTCACGAATGGCAGCGGACAGCTCTTCGAGTCTCCCGGATTCTCCTGGATTCAGGCAGCGGGGGACCCTGGCGTTTCGCTCTACCGCATTGGCGGATACTGCGCGGGTGGTCTTGTCGGGGCGCGTGCAGACGGCATGTTTTCCGATGGTGACAACCGGTTCTACGCAGATCCGTCTTCCGGGCGAATTCGTACCAGCAGCGTATTCTATGCGAACGGTTCCTGGTGGCGAGCAGTTGACTGGGGAGGGTGCTTCTCTGCGGGAAGCTGGCAGGACATGGCTGCAAAGGCGCAGAACTACTGGAGCGCCACCAACTACCTCATCCTTGTTGACTGCACCTCCAACCGTACCGCCGTCTATCAGTGGGACAACGGCTGGTATGCGATACACGAGTGGTATTGCACGACTGGCGCAAACAACTGCACGATGAAGGGTCAGTACACCACCAACCTCAAGGGGTACTCGTTTGGCAGTGGGTTTACCTGCTACTACTACACGCAGTTCTACGGGAACTACCTGTTCCACTCCGTTCTCTACTATCAGAACAGCGACAGGATCATGGATGGTAGGCTTGGCATCAACGCCTCCCACGGCTGCGTGCGCCTTGACATCAACAACGCAAAGTGGATCTATGACAACATTCCTCGAGGAACCAAGGTCGTGACGTACTAGCATCGCTCGGTTTCTATTCGTTTCGCTTGGCTGGTTGTCCTGAACTCGTCCGGCTGTCTGGAATATCCCGACAGTAGGACGAGTTCTTTTGCAATCATTGCATGAGGACTTCAGGCTGTCCTCATCTTTGAGTTCCTGGTATGGC
The DNA here is from genome assembly GCA_900548775.1 of uncultured Olsenella sp. GTDB lineage: Bacteria > Actinomycetota > Coriobacteriia > Coriobacteriales > Atopobiaceae > Tractidigestivibacter. The sequence continues at coordinate 70,233 of URLM01000006.1, read as the reverse complement.
GAAGCGTTTCCAAACAAAATCTAGTGCTCTGAGGGGATTCTTGAGGCGCTAGCCTTGTCTGGTAACTCTCCTCTCTTATCAAACGGTAAGGAGAACCTCGTGCCTCATGTTTCACGACGCGGCTTTCTTGCCCTTACAGCTGGCTCTACTTCGCTTCTCTCGCTCCCCAAGGCCGTGCTTGCGGACACTGAAGAAGGCGAAGCTGTCTCTGATGCCCCCGGATCGCCATCGACAGATTTGTCGGAAGATGCCTCGGAAGACCTGCTCTACCGCATGGAGCATGACCTTCCCGAGAGCTTCCGATACTCAAGCGACAATTCTGATTGTGGGGACGCCGCTTCCAGTTCAAGCTCAAACTCAATTTCAAGCTCCCTTCGTCTGAGGAGCGTCTCCTCTGGGGATGCGTGGTCCGAGACCGATGGTGGCTACCTTTCCTCAAATGGCTCGCTCATTCCCCATGCCGTCGCCAAAGGCATCGACGTGTCTGAGCACCAAGGGAAGATCGACTGGGATTCCGTTAAGGATGCGGGCATCGACTTCGCCATTCTCCGCTGTAGCTATGGCTGGCCAGATGACGTGACCTCTGCGAAGCAGCATGACAAGGAGTTTGCACGTAATGCCTCGGAATGCGAACACGTGGGTATTCCATACGGTATCTACCATTACTCCTACGCAATCGGCGTTACCTCGGCGGAGCAGGAGGCGCGCTACCTTCTCGCTTCGATGGGCGATGCCTCCCCATCGCTTCCCATCTATTACGACCTTGAAGACGTTACCTTGCCGTATGGCGACGCCTCGTTACTGGGAGACATGGCCACACGATTCTGCGAAGCCGTTAAGGCTGCTGGGTATACCCCTGGGGTCTATGCAAACCTCAACTGGTGGAACAACTATCTTACCGATCCACGCTTTGAAAACTGGTCGCGATGGGTTGCCCAATACAACTATAGGTGTGACTACACGGGTGGCTATCGATATTGGCAATGTACCTCTTCGGGAAAAGTAAGCGGCGTTCCTGAGAACGTGGACATCGACTTTCTCCTGCGGCGAGACTCGGTTACCGTACACCGGCTCTACAACCCATATTCAGGGGAGCACCTCTACACGCTGGACTCAGACGAGAAGGATAACCTCACTGCAGTTGGCTGGCGCTATGAGGGAACTGGCTGGTATGCGCCGACCTCAGGCGATAGTGTCCTGCGCCTCTACAACCCCTATAACGGCGAGCACCTCTATATCGTTGACGAGTCGGAGTACGAGAGTCTCCAGGAGATAGGCTGGAAGGGGGAGGGGCTTGCCTGGCATACATCCGTGCCCACCTCCGGCGAGCCGCTCTTCCGACAGTTCAACCCCTATGAAACGGTAGGGACCCACAACTACACGCTGAGCGCCTCGGAAAGGGACTCCCTCGTGCCCCTCGGTTGGAGGGACGAGGGTGTAGCTTGGTATGGAGCCTGAGAAGCGCCAGGAACCAAATGCTCCGAGCTGGTACCATTATCCCTACGTGCATTTCTAAACAAGTTGGGGGATCAGCATGGGGCGTCGTTTCCTTCGTGCGTGTGCGTGTTGGGGCGTAGCATTGGTTCTGGCTGTCGGGGTGTCGCTTGGCGTTCATGCCGACAGGGCTTTCGCCGGTGAGCCACTCCAGTCCGTCGCGATGTGGCGGGTCTACAATCCTTACTCCGGTGAGCACCTCTATACTGCCCAGTCTGGGGAGGTGGCACATCTCAGCTCGCTAGGTTGGAGATACGAGGGCATCGGCTGGTATGCTCCTGTGGAATCCTCCACACCGGTCTACAGGCTCTACAATCCTTATTCCGGGGACCATCACTACACGGTTGACAGCGGTGAGCGTAATCACCTCGTTTCTCTTGGTTGGATCTATGAGGGGGTTGCCTGGTACTCAGACGACAACCAAGGTGTCCCGCTTTTCAGGCAGTTCAATCCCTATGTCTCCATTGGCACCCACAACTATACCACCTCGAAGAGCGAGAACGACTACCTCGCCTCGATCGGGTGGAGACCCGAGAGTGTTGCTTGGTATGGGGTGGACTCGGTTCACGTTGGCACCGTGGTCAACTGCACTCCGTTTATGGGTGATAGCAGAAACTCGCAGGAACAGGTCACATCTCATCTCAAGGCGCAGCTCAATGCCCGCGGCAGGGAGTTCCCCTCGGAAGTCTATGCTTCATATGGCGCAGCAACTGCAGATGAGTTCGTCGCTCGACTCTTTGAGGCCGCAACCGCAGAGGGCGTTCGTCCTGATGTCATGTATGCTCAGGCGATGCTCGAGACCGGATACCTTTCCTTTGGTGGAGCCGTCAAGCCAGAACAGTGCAACTTCTGCGGGCTTGGCGCAACCGACTCTGGTGATGTGCCTGCAAGCTTCTCCTCCGTTTACGAGGGATTCCTCGCTCAGGCCCAGCATCTTCGTGCCTATTCTGGGAAGGCCCCGCTCTCGAGCACCATCGTCGATCCGCGCTATTCGACGTGGCTTTTTGGCAGATCCAGCACTGCTGCGGGAACCATCGAGGGCCTATCTGGCACCTGGGCAACGGATACCAGCTACGGCTTCAAGATCCTGACTATTCTCAATAGCATTTAATCGGGCTAACCTGTGACCTGCTCATATGAAACGAAGGAAGTAACGTCTGTCAATGCTCATATTGAAAAATCCGACCAACCTTGTTCTTGCTGGTATTTCCGCTTCGGCTCTGACCCTTGGGCTCCTATTCGCTCCTGCGCCAGCTGTTGCCGAAGAGGCAGTGGCACCCGTGGAGACCGTATCGGCCGGCGTCCTTGAGAGTGATTCCTCTGCTCAAGCCTCTGACCCTTCCGCTGCAAGGCTAGATTCCTCTGTCACCAACAACGCTGTTGCCGAAGACGCCTCCGCTTCCTCCGCCTCTCCAGATTCGTCAGGGTCCATGGCAAGCGGTCTGACAAAGGCCGACCAGACTGATGGCGTCGACGCTGTTGTGAAGTCCAAGGACGCTCTTGGTTCAGAGGCTTCTGGTCAGCGCGATGCTGCCTCTACGGCAGAGTATGCCATCGCTGGTCAGGCCTCGGAATCCTCCACCGCCACTTCGGCTGCCGTTGCGAGTTCCCTGGCTGTGTCCCCGTCTTCGAGCACAAACTCAAAGGAGTCCTCGAAGGTCCCGGTGTATCGTCTCTACAACCCCTATACTGGCGAGCATCTCTTTACGGAGGCATCGAGCGAGGCAACGAACCTCATCCCGCTCGGCTGGCAGGGAGAGTCCGTGGCGTGGTTTGTTCCGGGGTCCTCCTCAACCAAGGCATTCAGGCTATACAATCCCTATACCGGGGAGCACCACTACACCACCAACGCCGACGAGTACAATTACCTCGCTACCATCGGCTGGAGGCAGGAAGGCTCCTCCTGGCTTTCTTCTGACGAGATGGAAGTGCCCATCTACAGGCTCTTCAACCCCTACGCAAAGCGATACACCCACCACTTCACGAAGGACGAGGCAGAGTACAACTATCTTGCGACCCTTGGATGGCAAAAGGAGAACATCGCCTGGTACGGGGCTTCTGTTCCTTCGGATGGTTGGTTTGTCACCTCTAACGGCGACGAGCTAGACATACAAGACGGCGTTGTGATGTCGGACAAGGTGGTGAGCAACAAGTCTGGTCAGAAGCGCTACCTCACCTCGGCGGGTTTTGTTGCCAAGGGGTCGACGTGGTCGTCCCCCTCAAACGGCTGCACATATGTCACGTCTTCCGATGGGACGATTACGCAGACAATCAACCCGAGGGCGGGACTTGACTACTGCTGGCTCAAGGACTCGTCCTATTGGTCCGGTGCTGGCGTGGTCAAAGAGCTGCTCATGAACAAGCACTACTCAAAGGGACGCTATGGACAGTCAATCTCGAAGATTGTCATCCATCACAACGCGGGCAATCTTTCGACCGAGAGCATCTATCAAACTTGGCAGACAAGGGCGGCGTCTGCGCATTACCAGGTCGAAGGTAATGGCACGGTCGGCCAGCTGGTTCTCGATTGCGACACTGCGTGGCAGGCGGGCAACTGGACCATCAATACCCAGACAATCGGCATCGAGCACGCGGACTACGTTGACTCCAATGGTCAGTGGCGCATGACCAAGGCAACCATCAATTCGGGTGCACGACTCGTTGCGGCGCTCTGCCTGCAGTACAAACTCGGCAGGCCCCAGTGGGGAGTCAACATGGTTGGACACAACGAGTGCACCTCCACGGAGTGCCCTGCCTCGCTCGCAGTGGGAGGCTCGCAGCACGACGAGTACGTTGCCAAGGCCCAGGAGTGGTACGACAAGCTCTCGAGACTCTAGCGATGGCTTGAGCAGCGATAAAAGAAAGGGCGCCTGGCGAAGGGATTCGCCAGGCGCCCTTTCGTTAGAAGCTCCAGTACGTATCGAGCGGCTCGTATGAGCGAAGGAGCGGACTGTAATATGGGTCGCCCAAACCGTAGTAGTCCGACCAACGCTCCCGCATGATGCCCACCTCGTGGGCAAAGCGCTTGACTCGGCTGGTGGAGTAGTCCGAGCCCCTCGAGACGGACTCGAAGTGCGTGAGTGCCACCTGAGGCGTGTACACCACGAGCAGCCCCATCTCCCTCAGTTTGAGGCAGAAGTCAACATCGTTGAAGGCGACGGCAAGCGATTCGTCAAGCCCGCCGACCTCCTCGAAGAGGGCTCTACTCACCATGAGGCATGCGCCGGTTACCGCAGAGAGATCCTGTTCGCACTCAATGAGGTTGCAGTATCCGTGGTCGCTCTCAGGGAGGTCGATGCCAAAGTGGTTGGCGCAGCTCCCGCTTACGATGACGCCGGCATGCTGGATGGTGTTGTCAGGGTAGAGAAGGCGCGCGCCCACAGCCCCTACGTCCTTGCGCGAGGCGAGGCCCAACATCCGCTCTAGCCAGTCGGACGTCCTAAGCTCCATGTCGTTGTTGAGGAGTAGGAGATACTCGCCATCCGATTCCCGTGCGCCAAAGTTTATGAGACCGGAGTAGTTGAAGCCGCCCTGTCCCTTCCACGACGCAATGCGCACGCGCCCCTGGCTCTCGCGTTGCACGCGTTCGTAGTACGAGAAGGTCTCCTCGCGCTCGCTGTTGTTTTCGATGACAACCACTTGATAGTTGTCATAGGTTGATTTCGAAAGGATGGAGTCCACGCAACGCTCGAGTAGTTCGACGTGGTCGCGCGAGGGAATGAGTATGGACACGCGTGGGTGGGGCGCGGGTGGTCTATGGAACACATGGTAGGAGAAGGGCCTCTCGCCCTCACCTACCTCTGCGTCAACTCCAATCCGCTGGAAGTGCGCCCTCACGGCAGCCATACCAGCCTCCTGGGCGTAATCCTTTGCGCCCTCATTGGTTGCCGTTGACGTCTTCCACATGCGCCAGTGGTAGAGTACGCGAGGCACGTGCGTCACGCGACGAGCCTTCTCCACCACCTGAAGCGTGAGGTGGTGGTCCTGTGCGCCGTCATATTCGGGGTTGTCGAACTCCAACCTCATCAGGAGGCTGCGACGCACGGCAAGCATGTGGCAGATGTAGTTCTTGCAGGTGAGGAGGTCGATCTCGAGCTGCGGCTTGAGGAACGGCCACACGTTCCTGCCGGTGGGGTCGATTTTGTCCTCATCGCAGTAGAGGACGTCCGTCTCCGGCGTAGTGTTCACGGCTTCCGTGTAGTGGAAGAAGAGGTCTGGCTCGATTGTGTCGTCATGGTCGACGAAGCCAACGAAGTCACCAGTCGCCGCCCTAATGCCTGCGGCCGTGTTGAGTGTGATGCCGAGGTTCTTCTCGAGTGTGACACAGCGTATCCTCGCGTCCGATGCGACGGCGTCTGCTACCTGGCTTGCAAGCCCCTCGTCCTCGGGTGATGCATTGACGAGGATAAGCTCCCAGTGTGAGTACGACTGGTCGACGAATCCCGTCACGAGGTCCTCGAACTGCTCATGTGTGGTGTGAAACAGTGGCACCACGACACTCCAGGTGACCTCGTTATCAAAGCGGACCTCACTCTGGAGACGCAGCTCCCAGGGTTGCACTCGCTGGCCTTGGAACCACTCGTTGTAGTAGGGGTCGCGATCGGCAGACATCGTGAGGACCTCGGTGTCGTGGATCAGGCTGTCCAGGTCGGGCTTGGCAAGCTCGAAGAACGTGTGCTGGTGAGGGTCTGCCTTGTCGCAGGCGTCGAAGATCACGGTTCGGTCGTCTCGCGGTAAAACGGCCGAGAAGACCGTCTCCCGGTACTTGACTGTACCCGAAAAACGAGAGTCAAACTGCTGAGAGCCCATGAGCGTAGGAGCGGGGTCAATGATGTTAAGCGACTGGTCGCAAATGCGTATCGCAATCTCGCCGTCCTCTCGCCAAGGCACGCGAACGGCGACTCTGACGATTGCCCTGCCCCTGTCAGGAATCGCCTTCTTGATGAAGATCGTGGAGAAGAGGAACGCGTGGCCGAGATCGTAGTCGCGAATGCGTGCGGTAAGGTCGCGATGCATTCGATAGTTCACGCGAGACTGCCACTTGGCGTCGTTGAAGCTCATGGTCGCAGAGCCTACTTCACGCCAGGCGTCACGATCTGTAATCGGCCCGTCCGATGCGAAGAGCGTGTAGGTTACAGTCGAGGCGCCAGAGTGCTCGTCGATGAGAACCACGACTGCTTCCGTTGGCGTATCTCGGAAGACCTTTGCTGGGACATTGTTGCCCTTGTCGTCCTGTGCAGTTATGTCGAGAAGGGCATCTTCCGGAATCCCATCTATGGATACCAGCTGGTAGATCTTCTCCACGTGCCTGCAGATGCCCAATGAGTTGATGTTCACGAATGCCACCTTGTAGACGTTCGGGTCTAGATGCGTTACTCGATTATACGTTTGCTGAGCCCGTGGGCGGAGAGGCTTGCGTTGCGATTGTTCCGCTTGCCGGCAATTCCGATACTTACCGGGCGCTTCGCATGGAGGCATTCTCGATGGGATAACATATTTGTGTTTTGAGTTTCCGTAAAGATTGGTGGTCTTCATGGGAAGAAAGCCTGTTGATGTTTTACGCGTCGTGATGGCAGTGTCAGCCGCACTATTCCTCTTTGTACTTGCGATGCCAACGCTTGCGGTTGGGGAAAGCGACTCTTCGAGCAACACGTTTCCTATGTACCGGGTCTACAACCGCTGGAGCGGCGAGCACCTCTTCACCGCTGATGCCGGCGAGTACGCCTCCCTTGGCTCTATCGGATGGAAGCAGGGGGGTGTGGCCTGGAAGTCACCTGCTTCTGGCAACCCCGTTTGGCGCCTTTACAATCCTTATTCCGGGGACCACTTCTACACGGGGGACGCCAATGAGTACGCCCGTCTTGGTTCCATTGGTTGGAGGCAGGAGGGGCGCGCCTTCTATTCAGCTCCGGACATGAGTGCAAAACCTATTTACCGGCTTTTTAACCCTTGGCTCACCCAAGGAACTCACCTTTTCACAACCGACGCCAGCGAGTATGCCTACCTTGGCTCTGTTGGCTGGCAGTAGGAGGGAGTCGCCTTCTACGGTGCTTCTGAGAGGGTTCCCCTGTCTAAGGCATTCGCCACACTCTACGATGACGGTGAGCTAGTCATTGATGGCTCCGATGCCACTGACGCCGGACGCAAGGTTGTTGTCCATGGAAGTGCTGAGGAGCTTCTCGCTAGAACGGATTTCAGCGCCAGTGGCGGCCTCTCGGGGTCTGGCTCAAATGCGGTGTGTGCCAGGTACGCGAAGAAGATCTCCTCGCGATGCGAGTTGGTGCTGAGCGGCTTCGACAACGTTGGCTTTTCGAACTGGTACTCACTTGAGGACATATCCGGTCTCTCCAACTGGGATGTTACAAGCTTCCGTTTCCTTAAGGAATTCTTCTGGGGATGTGCGACCCTCTCGGACATTTCGCCCTTGTCCAGTTGGGATACCTCGAAGGTCACGAATATGGGCTGGATGTTTAACGAGTGCTCGTCTCTTCATGACCTCACGCCCCTGGCCAGCTGGGATGTCTCAAACGTCAGCAACATGGAAGGAATGTTTACACTAAGCAACTCTGTCTCGGACCTCAGACCGTTGTCCAAGTGGAACGTCTCTAAGGTTAAAAATGCGGTGCGCATGTTCTACAGCTGGGGAAGCGTTTCTCTCAAGGATGCAACTGCCCTTGATTCTTGGCAGTTGCCGAACGATGCAAACACTACGTCAATGTTCCCGTATGGATGTAAGACACCTTCTTGGTACGTTGTCGGATAGACTGAGGCCGCAAGGTATTTTGGGCTGACGAGAGCTTGCTCTTATGGGGGCGTTTACTTGGGGGGCTCGGCGCGAAGGCGCGCCGGGCCCCTCTGACTATAATCTCAGTACAGTCCTAGCGCACTCGGCTCTACACCCCACGGCGCAATTTAGGGGCAGTTGGGTATCTTGCGGCTGGCTGCTAGGATGTCGAACTACATCGAAATGAGTAACAACAGGCACGCAGGACTTACTGTCGATGGGTAGCATCGTGCCGGACAGGAGATACGATGACCGAGTCGCTCGCGCTCTCTGTTGTAGTCCCCGCACACAACGGGGGACGATACCTTGAGGAATGTGCAATGAGCATCCTCGGGCAGTCCTTTTCCGAACTCGAGCTTCTCTTGGTGGACGACGCCTCGGCTGACGATACTAGGGATGTCATCCTGTCGCTTGCTGAGCGCGACTCTCGAGTGCGGCCGGTTCTTCTCGACACAAACGTCGGCACACTTGGTGCGCGACAGGCGGGAGTGGCAGCCTCTTGCGGAGCCCATGTTATGTTGGTTGACCAGGATGATGAGCTTGCACCTGGGGCATTGGACCTTGTGATGGCCCATGCAGATGAGGCCGATATCGTCCACTTTGGCGTGCGGGTAGTCCCAGAAGGAGATGCTGCGAGCGGTGCTGCGGCTGGCATGCAGGGCTTTCTCACGCCAATTCCGCGACGCCTCAATGGCGCAGACATCATGCGTGTCCAGTTTGCCGAGAAAGACAGCTTCGACTGGCACGTGCACCACAAGCTCTTCTCCGGGGACCTTGCTCGCAGGGCGTGGGGCATGGCTGCGCACACGCGTTTGCTCCTCTCGGATGACATCTACCTGTGCATGATTCTCGACGCGCTTGCCTTGACATACGTCGGACTGTCTGACTCTCCGTGGTACCTCTACCATCTTGGGCGCGGCGAGACGCTTGGCTCCCGAGAGACCCTCGATGCGCTTAGAAGGACGTCAGAGCGCGAGTTTAAGGGTTGGCGTCTCATGCGTGACTTCGCCTGCGAGCACGCGACGGACATTCCCCGCGACGACTGGGACGAACGGGTTGCTGATGCGCGTGATCGAATTTTCGAGAATGTCTCGAATGAGATGATTGATGGGCTTCCAGAGGTAGAACTCCCTGAGGCGGTGGACTTGCTGCTCGGACAGTGGCCGACAGATGCCGTTGCGGGAGAGCTTTGGCGATATGTGCGTGACCGCGCATACGAGCGATACGATCGGCACGTGGAGCCTACGCGGGGCGATTCCCTTGACCAGGTACTCTGCCTTGCGCGTAAGGCGGATGCACAGGTAACCGCTGGTGAGGGGTCTTCCCGGTATCAGGAGATGCGTCGCGTTGCGCATATACATCTGCGCGAGCTTGCCGAGCGATACCCGGAGCAGGCTGAATGGCTGACGGGTGCCCCCGGTGGTCGAGAAGAGGGGACTGCCAACAGTGACGGTCCCATTGCGGGGCTCCGTCGTCTTTTCGGCAGGCTTCGCAGGTAAGGCGCGGCCGTCCGAACGCGCAGGTGTCTGTCGAGCCAGCAGCTGCCGTGCTAGCGCCTATTGAGAAGAAAATCGACCCATAACGATGTCCTAGCGGCCCATTCCGTCCATTTTCTTCTCGGCAGCACTTGGCGAACTCGAAGGGGGGCCAGCGGAGGGCCAAGCCAGTCCGCAATCATCGTGGAGCCTCGCCACGCGAGTCTTGGCTTGGCTACAATAGATTGGCTAGAGCGCCTGCGTGTCCCCCTTGAACGCCGGCGCACCAAAACCGTAGCTGTTGCGGCTGGCGGCACATGGCCGTCAGAACTGCTCACTAGATATCGGCGAAAGCCGAGCGTATCAACAACGAAGAAAGGATTTATCCCGCAATGCCAAAGAAAGACACCGCCCTCAAGATCATCCCGCTAGGTGGTCTTGATGGGATCGGCAAGAACATGACCGTGTTCGAGTACGGAGACGACATGGTCATGGTTGACGCCGGCCTCATGTTCCCCGATGACGAGCAGCCAGGCATCGACCTCATCCTCCCGGACTACACCTACGTCCTTGAGAACGAGGACAAGCTGCGCGGCATCATCATCACGCATGGCCACGAGGACCACACGGGCGCCCTTCCGTATCTCCTCCAGGACCTCACCCACAAGGTCCCCATCTACTCGAGCAAGCTCACGCTTGGGATCATCCAGGGCAAGCTCGCCGAGCACAACATCAAGAGCCCCAAGTTCCGCGAGGTACAGGATGGCTCCACGGTCACGCTCGGAGCCTTCAACATCACGTTCTTCTCGATGACGCACTCCATCCCCGCCGCGTTTGGCGTCTTCATGAACACGCCCGCCGGCAACGTGATGCACACCGGTGACTTCAAGCTCGACCAGACCCCCATCGACGGCGTTCGTCCCAACTACGCCGCCGTCAACCGCTTTGCGGCCGAGGGCATCGACGTCCTGCTTTCCGACTCAACCAACGCCACGCGCCCCGGCTTCACTCCTTCCGAGGCTGCCGTCGGACCGGCTCTCCGACACATCATCAAGAACGCGCCTGGCCGCGTCTTCGTCGCCTCGTTCTCGAGCCACATCCACCGACTCCAGCAGATCTGCGACGCCTCGGTGACCGTTGGCCGCAAGGTGGTCGTGACGGGCCGCTCGATGGTCACAAACACCAAGGTCGCCCGCGAGCTGGGCTATCTCCGGATTGCCGATGACGACATCATCGATGCCTATGACCTCGAGAAGATCCCGGACGAGAAGATCGTGGTCCTCTGCACCGGCAGCCAGGGCGAGCCCCTCTCGGCGCTTGCCCGCATGGCAAACGGCGAGCACAAGAGCCTCTCGATTCACGAGGGCGACACGGTCATCATCTCGGCCAACCCCATTCCCGGCAACGAGAAGAGCGTCCAGGGCATCATCAACTCGCTCTCCAAGCTGGGTTGCGACATCTACGACAAGAGCCAGGCGCTTGTTCACGTCTCCGGCCATGGGTCGCAGGAAGAGCTCAAGCTCATGCTCGCCATGGTCAAGCCCCGCTACTTCATGCCGGTGCACGGCGAGGCCCAGCACCTTCGCGCTCACGCCAAGCTCGCCCAGCAGGTCGGGATTCCCGAGCGCAACATCTTCATCCTCGACAACGGTGACTCGCTCGAGGTCCGTCACGGCAAGGCCCGCCGTGGGCCGTCGGTCGACTCTGGGGTCGTCTACGTTGACGGCCTCTCGATCACCGATGCCAACCCGGTGGTCCTCCGCGACCGCCAGCGCCTCGCACAGGACGGCGTCATCACCTGCGTGGTGGCCGTTCGCTCGCGCAACCACTCCGTCGACACCATCGACCTCTCCGGCCGCGGCGTCTCGTTCGCCACGGACGACGCCCTCATGGATGACGCTCGTGCCCTCGTGCGTTCGCAGGTCGAGCGACTCGAGAAGGGCAATGGCGCGAGCATTGACACCGTACGCAAGGGCGTGAGAAACTCGCTTTCCAACTTCCTTTGGAGCAAGACGCACACGCGGCCGATGGTGATTCCGGTCGTGATGGAGGTCTAGGTACATGCCCTCGAATCGCAGATCAAACGCAGCAGGTAAGGCAGCAAGGAAGGGCTCCAAGGCGCGGGGCGCTGGCTCACGCCAGGCACCTCGCGGCCGCGGGGCCAATACGTCCCAGCAGGGGCTTTCGTCCACGCAGAACGACATTCTCGGCGTGGTCTTGGCGGTTGTTGCCGTGGCCATGTTCGTGGCGTTGGTCGCCCCAACCTCGGCAATCGTTACAAGCATGGTCGGCCATGCGCTCACCCTGCTGTTTGGGGCCGGGGCTGTTCTTGCGCCGATCGCCCTCTTCATCTTTGCGTGCACGTTCTTCATGGATGAGGACGGGCCGATTTCCGGCCGCGTGGCTGGGGGTCTCGTGCTTATCGTCGTGGCCATCCTGGCGCAGCTCTCGCTCAACCACCCGGGCGTCGTAGACACTCCCTCTCTGGCGCTCGCTGAGCCTGCTGTGGAGTCTGCTGGCGGATACGTCGGCGGCTTCTTCGCGTATTGGCTCATGCGACTCGTTGGCTTGATCGTGGGCAACGTCATTCTCGTCGGCGTGATCATCGCCGGAGCCGTCGTGTGCGGGTTCTCCATCTCTGGTGCTGTCGCAAAGATTCACCTCAGGGCGCAGGAGGCCTCCGAGAGCCGTCGCATCGCCCGGGAAGAGCGCGCTGCCGAGAGGGAGGCTGCTCGTGAGGCGGCGCCGGCAATGGCGGTCGCGCCTGCGGCGGCCGGGCAGACCCAGGGCTCGCTCTTCGACGAGACCGGTGAGGGGGAGACGTCCTTCATCGGCGCCCGCAAGACCAGTGTGCTGCGTCGTGGGCGTCCCAAGAAGCAGGACGCAACACCTGCCCCTGCCGTCGCATCCGAGGAAGTCACGCCCGACCAAGCTCAGACCGCGCTTCTCGACGACGCTGCCCCCACCACGCTCCTTGATGATCCCTCGAAGGGCAAGAAGACGCGCGGCGGCCGTGGCTCGAAGGACAAGGAGGCCGTTCCCGCCTTTCTCGCCGCCAAGCCCTCTTCCGGCAAGGCGCAGCAGTCCAAGGCCCCGCAGGCCCCTGACCCAGCCGCGAGCGACGACGGGCGCGAGCTCCCCCCGCCTGACATGCTCATGGTGAACCCCAACTCCGGCGTGAGCGCGGAGTCCGACGACGAGCTCTCTGCCGTGGCAGCCAAGCTCCAGGGCACGCTCGAGGAGTTTGGGCTCACCTCCCGCGTGGTCGGCTGGGTTGCCGGCCCCTCGGTTACCACGTTCAAGATCGAGATGGGCGAGGGCGAGCGCGTGAGCAAGATCACCAACCTCCAAGACGACATCGCGCTCTCGCTCGCCTCCCGCTCGGTGCGCATCTTCGCACCCATTCCGGGCACCTCGCTCGTGGGCATCGAGATCCCCAACAAAACGACTCAGCCCGTCTACCTGGGAGACGTGCTGCCCTACGTAAAGGGCGGCCCGCTCGAGGCGGCGTTCGGCCGCGACTCCGAGGGCAACCCAGTGGTCGTGGACATCGCCGGCCTGCCGCACCTCCTCGTGGCGGGTACCACGGGCTCCGGCAAGTCGGTCCTTCTCAACAGCATCGTCATGACCATCCTCATGCGCGCCACGCCCGAGGAGGTCCGCCTCATCATGGTGGACCCCAAGCGCGTCGAGTTCACCTACTACGCTGGACTGCCACACCTCTACGTCCCCGTGGTCACCGAGCCCAACAAGGCTGCGAGCGCCCTCTCCTGGGGCGTCACCGAGATGGAGCGGCGCCTCAAGGTCTTCGAGCACTACAAGGTGCGCGACATCAAGTCCTACAACCGCGACGTCGATGGTGACAAGTACGCAGACATGGAGAACCCTCCCAAGCACATGCCGTACTTCGTCATCGTGATCGACGAGCTCTCGGACCTCATGATGGTCGCCGGCAAGGACGTAGAGGCCTCCATTGTCCGCATCGCCCAGCTCGGACGTGCTGCGGGCATCCACCTCATCGTCGCCACCCAGCGTCCCTCAGCAGACGTCGTGACGGGCCTCATCAAGGCGAACATCGACAACCGCGTGGCGCTTTCCGTCGACAACGGCATGAACTCCCGCATCATCCTCGACCAGACGGGCGCCGAGAGGCTCCTCGGCCATGGCGACATGCTCTACAAGCTGCGCGGCGTTAGGCCTCGGCGAGCACAGGGCTGCTATGTCTCGGAAGAGGAGGTCGAGCGGGTGGTCTCCTTCATCAAGGAGCACCACGACACCGACTACCACGACGACATCCTCACAGCCGTCTCGCCGATGACCCCTGGTGGTTCAAGCGAGCCCTCCGCTCCCGCGGACGACCCTCTCCTCTGGGAGGCCGCGGACATCGTTGTGAACTCTCAGCTTGGTTCCACCTCCAGCCTCCAGAGGGCGCTTTCCGTGGGGTACGCTAGAGCAGGAAGAATCATGGACATGCTCGAGAACAAGGGCGTCGTGGGTCCCGCCAACGGCTCGAAGCCGCGCGACGTGCTTCTCGACAAGGAGGGTCTCGAGGACCTCAAGGCCGCTGAGCAGGATTTCGAGGAGGTGTAGCCTACAATGTCGTCGCGCCCGCGCTTTAGCGAGATGCTTCTTGATCGTCGTCGACAGCTTGGCCTCACCGTGGGCCAGGCCTCGCAGGTCCTCAAGCTCAAGGAGCAGGTTCTCATCGCCTTCGAGGAGGGAGACTTCGAGAACATCCCCCAGAGTGGCTATGCTCAGGGCATGCTCTCCTCGTATGCTCGCTACCTGGGGCTCAATCCCCGGGAGATCGTCGACCTCTTCCAGGAGGAGCTCTACGAGCACGTGCATGGGACCTCCTCGCACGAGCTTCGGCGACGTACGCGCGACACGCAGTCTGGCCGCGGCGTCCAGGGCTACGACGTGGTGAACGAGGCGGAGTCCCGCCCCAAGGCGTATGTGCAGTACAAGGGGCTCCTTCCCACCTCCGGTGGGCCGGCGGGCGACATGGGCGCCTTCGCCACCACATCGGGTCCCAGGCCCCGCACGCCTTCCTCCGTTCCCCTCGCGGGATCGAGCTACCCGGCGGGCACACGAAGCCAATCACCCTCGTATTCCCATGCGGAGTACGTCTACGGCAGGCCCTACAACTCGACATCCGACCGCTATCGCGATGAGGCCCGCACGCGCGAGCCCGACCGCTACACTTCGCGCCAACGCAGCAGATATGCCCAGCAGAGGCGCCGTGTGGACGATCCCGCCAACCGGCTCCTGCGTGAGGGGCAAAACGGCGTCGAGGAGCGCAGGGAGACCGCGCGCGCCTATCGTCGTGACTCCTCCCGAGCACAGCGTCTCTATGAGCGCGACGACGTGAGCACGAGGAGCGTCCGCGCGGGGGAGTACACAGATGACCTCCGCTACGACGATGCGGCGAGGCCTTATGACCGTGCCTCGACCATCTCGGGCAGGCGCTCGTCGAGAAACATCGCCAGCGTTGACAGGCCAAAGGTCCGTCGCCGCTCTGACGACCAGAGAAATCGCCTCTCCGGCAGCTCGCGCCGCCGTGGTCCTCAGGACAACCGTCGTTCGATACTTCTCGTGATCCTCGCCCTTGCGCTCGCCCTCACGCTCATCCTCGTTCTCTCGGTTCGCTCGTGCGTTGGCAACAAGACAACGCAAAGCGAGTCAAAGTCGACCGTTCCCGTGAGCACGACGTCGACCGACTCCACGTCGTCGGACTCCTCCACGGATTCCACGCCGACGACCACCACCACGACCACCACGACCACCACGACGAGTGAGGACGCGGCTGATAAAGACTCGTCCACTGCAGAAAGTGGCGAGACGGCGCAGGAGACGGTTGTCACCGTCTCTGTGGCAAGCGGGGAGACCTCCTGGCTCGAGATCACGAACGACGGCTCGAGCGAGGTGGCAAGCACGGTGACGGGGCCATGGGAGGAGAAGTACACGGTCACGGACTCGATTACCGTTCGTGCGGGCAACCCCGGCGCGGTCACGGTCACCGAGAACGGCACGCAGAAGAGCTTTGACTCCAAGGCCTCTGGCATTGGCTCCCTCACCATCAAGGGAACACCGGCGCCCTCAACAGACGAGACCTCCGCAGACGCTTCGACAGGCTCTGGAGACTCCTCGAGTTCGACGAGCGCGTCAGGCTCTCAGAAGTCCGGGAGTGCGAATTCGACGTCTACCACGACCTCGGGTACCGTCTCCACAAGCAAGACTACGACTAACTAGGGATTCACACGAGAGAGCCTCATACGGCCTCGAAAGATGCAATGGCGCCTTGTTGCATGGCTATCGCGACAATCGGTTTGCCAGGGAAGGGGAGAGCATGGCCAAGGATTCTAGCTTCGACGTCGTGTCAACCGTCGACATGCAGGAGGTCGACAACGCCTACCAGCAGGCGACACGAGAGATATCGCAGCGCTATGACCTCAAGGGAACGGGCGCCTCGCTCTCTCTCGCAAAGGGCGAGGGAGTGTTCACGGTTGAGGCGCCTTCCGACTTCGTTGCCGGTCAGGTGCGCGACATCCTCGGCTCCAAGCTTGTGAAGCGTGGCGTCGACCTCTCCGCCCTCCGTTGGGGCAAGCCCCAGGCGGCCTCTGGCATGAGCGTCCGACAGCAGGGCCATCTCGTCCAGGGAATCGATTCGGAGCTTGGCAAGAAGATCTCCAAGGACATTCGCGACTCTAAGATCAAGGTCAAGGCCACCATCGAGGGTGACAAGCTCCGTGTGAGCTCGCCTTCAAAGGATGCCCTGCAGCAGGTCATCGCACTCCTGCGCGGCAATGACTACGGTCAGCCGCTCCAGTACGTCAACTACCGATAAGGTCACACCATGCCAAACGTTCTCTTCATTACCCGCGGCTGCGCCAAGAACGAGGTCGACACCGACCGCATGCGCGCACTTCTCCTTGGTGCCGGATACGACGAGACCAGCGACCCCGACAAGGCAGATGTCGCGCTGATCAACACCTGCGCGTTTCTCGTCTCTGCCACGCAGGAGTCTCTCGACACGACGCTCGAGCTTTCGGAGCAGGAGCGGGGCGAGGGCCGAAATCTCCCAATCGTTATGTGCGGTTGCGTACCCTCCCGCTACGGTGCTCCGCTCGCTGAGGAGCTTCCCGAGGTCTCTGCGTTCGTGAACGCAGATGACGAGGATGGCATCGTTGCCGTTGTCGACGGGGTCCTTGGCCTCGAGAGAGACGTTGCGCCCGGTGTGCCCCAGGGGGTCCTTCGTACGGTCGACGGGGCGAGCGCCTACGTCAAGATATCCGAAGGCTGCGACAGGTTCTGCGCATTCTGCGCCATTCCCTACATCCGGGGGCGCTACCACTCGCGTGACGCAGCCCAGATCTGCGAAGAGGTCCGTTCTCTCATGGAGGGTGGCGTGCGCGAGGTGGTCCTCATCGGTCAGGACACCGGCATCTGGGGGTCCGACCTCGAGGAGCCCCGCACCCTCGCCTCGCTCCTTCGCCAGGTTGCCGAGGTCGTCCGCCCGTTCGGGGGCTGGGTCCGCGTGCTGTACCTGCAGCCCGAGGGGATGACCGAGGAGCTTGTCTCGACGATTCGCGACGTTCCCGAGGTGCTTCCCTACATCGACATCCCCATCCAGCACTGCTCCGCTTCCGTCTTGGAGCGCATGGGCCGCAAGGGCTCGCCAGAGGAGTTCTCCGCGCTCTTCGCGCATCTGCGCGAGGAGATTCCCGGCATGGTGCTGCGCACCACGGCGATGGCAGGATTTCCCGGCGAGACCGACGAGGAGGCGCAGGAGCTGTTGGACTTCCTGCAGGACGAGGAGTTCGACTACTGCTCAGTCTTCAGCTACTCGCCCGAAGACGGCACCCGTGCCGCCACGATGCCCGACCAGGTGCCCGACGAGGTCAAGCTCGAGCGCACGCAGCGGCTCATCGACCTCACCGAGCAGCTCGGCTTCGCTGCTGCCGAGAGACACGTCGGCGAGCGCGTGCGCGTCCTCATCGACGGGGTCGAGGAGAGCCCCGATGGTGCGGAATTCATCGGTCATGCGTGGTTCCAAGCGCCAGACTCAGATGGCGTGGTGCACATCGAGAGCGGCGAGCTATCCGTTGGCGACGTCGTGACGTGCGACCTCGTCGACTCGTTCACCTACGACCTCGTCGGCGAGGTTGTCGATGGCGGCGAGAGCTGATGGGCTCGAATGGTCGCGATGGTGGCGGCCAGGCGCTGTCCATCTGGACGCCCGCCAACGTCGTTACGTGCATTCGAGTTGTCGCCGTCCCCCTGTGGCTGCTCGTCGCAGAGATGTCTCCCGCCGCCGGTGGGGGGTCAGCCTTGTCGCTTGTCGTCTTCGCCCTCTTCGTGCTGCTCTCGCTTACCGACAAGCTCGACGGCTACCTCGCGCGCAGCAGGAACGAGGTCACGACCTTTGGCAAGTTCCTCGATCCCATAGCTGACAAGCTCGTCGTCGTGGTCGCACTCTGCTTTCTCCTCGAGCGCGGCGCGGTCTCCTCGTGGGTACTTCTCGTGATCGTGGCAAGGGAGTTTCTCGTATCTGGGCTCCGCATGGTTGTCGCCTCCGCTGGCACCGTCATTGCCGCCTCTCCTTTGGGGAAGGGCAAGACGGCGGTCACCATGGTTGCCATCTCTGCCCTCCTTCTTGCCATGGCGCTTCCTGAGGGTTCGGCCGCGTGGGCCATTGGCGTTCTTGGCCAGGTATTGATGGTGGTTGCGGTCATCCTCACCGCCTGGTCCGGCGTCGATTACTTTGTCAAGGCTTGGTCGTACGTGGCGGGGGAGCGATAGGCTTGGTACCTTCTGTTGTCTTTGACGGCGAGACGCTCGACGCCTGTGAGGCGCTTGTCAGTGCTTGTAGGTCCTTGGGCGTCACGGTTGGTACGGCAGAGTCCTGCACCGGGGGACTCGTTGCCTCTGCAATCACGGCCATACCCGGCTCTTCGGAGGCCATTCGCGGTGGTGTCGTGAGCTATGCGGTTCCTGTCAAGCACGAGGTCCTTGGCGTCTCGAACGCCATATTGGACGCTCCGGGTGTCGGGGCCGTATCGAGCGAGTGCGCTGCCGCCATGGCAGAGGGCGCACGGCGTGTTCTGGGCTGTGACGTCGCGGTCTCCGTGACGGGAATCGCCGGACCTGGGGGCGAGGAGCCAGGAAAGCCCGTTGGTACCGTATGGATGGGGCTTGCGACTGCCCGCTCTACCAGCACTTTCCCGAATCTTTTCGAAGGGGATCGCTCGCAGGTTCGCGCACGTGCGGTTCGGCGCGCGCTGGAACTCCTTATGCAAGGTGTGCGGGAGTCTGCCGAGAAGGACTAGTCCTTTTTTCTCGTTACGAGTTTCTGTTCGACGGAAGACCCTTCTGCTCACATCGTTTGCGCTGGTAGACGCTATTGCGTGTCAGAACGCTGCCAGCTGTGTGCAAGCTGGCTGTCCGCTCGCTGTCAGAATGCTGCAAGGTCTCCCGGATATGCTTGGCTTAGCGATGTTGACTACGAACGGGTGTTCGTATACCATCGATGGCAGCCAACAGATGAGGAGCAAGCATGGCCAGGAGCAAGGGTACGGTCAAAGAGGTCAACCACCCAGAGACCACGGAGGAGCGCGACAAGGCGCTCGAGGTCACAACCCAAGAGATCGAGAAGAAGTTCGGCAAGGGCGCCATAATGCGCTATGGGGATGACAGCGCCAGCCTTGAGGTCGAGGCAATACCCACCGGTTCTTTGGCGCTCGACGCCGCCCTGGGCATCGGCGGCGTGCCGCGCGGCCGCATCATCGAGATATATGGTCCCGAGTCCTCTGGCAAAACAACGCTCTCGCTTGAGATTCTCGCCGAGGCGCAAGCAATGGGGGGCGTCGTCGCCTTCATAGATGCAGAGCATGCGCTGGATCCCGGCTATGCGGCTCGCATTGGTGTAGATATCGACGAGGTTCTCATCTCGCAGCCAGACACCGGCGAGCAGGCACTCGAGATTTGCGACATGCTTGTGCGTTCCGGCGCCATCGACGTCGTGGTCATCGACTCCGTGGCGGCGCTCGTGCCCCGTGCCGAGATCGAGGGCGAGATTGGCGACACCACGGTTGGTCTCCAGGCGCGTCTCATGAGCCAGGCGCTTCGCAAGCTTGCCGGATCGCTCTCCAAGTCAAACACCACGTGCATTTTCATCAACCAGCTTCGCGAGAAGATCGGCGTCATGTTCGGCAATCCCGAGACCACGCCGGGCGGTCGCGCGCTCAAGTTCTTCTCGTCCGTTCGCATGGATATCAGGCGCGTTGACAGCATCAAGGTCAACGGCGAGGTTGTCGGCAACCGCGTACGCGTCAAGGTCGTGAAGAACAAGGTCGCGCCGCCCTTCAAGTCTGCGGAGTTCGACATCATGTACGGTACGGGCATTTCCAAGGAGGGCTCTGTGCTGGACATGGCGGTCGAGTACCAGATCGTGGACAAGTCTGGCTCATGGTTCACCTATGAGGGCGAGCGGCTTGGCCAGGGCCGCGAGGCCGCCAAGTCGTTCCTCGCTTCCAACCCAGATCTCCTCGACGAGATTGACCACAAGGTCCGCGTCGCCTGCGGGCTCGTACTAGGTGACGAGCGCGTGGGGGAGCCCCTCGATGATCCGTCCCTCTCCAGCGAGGACTCTCACCAGTGACGCGAGCAGCCAAGGGGGATTGGCCAAAGACGTCGCTAGACTGGGAGGTCCGCCTGCCCCAGCGAGGCTCGCGCTCATTGGGGCAGGCGGCCCCTCGTGGCGAGGTTGTCGTGAGGACGCCTCAGCGCGGCGAGGAGCGCATGAGCGTTCCCGTTGCCGTTGCGCGCTGCCTTGATTCCAAGGCGAGGGGACGAGACCTTCTCCCCTCTTCCAGGGCAGAGCTTCTCTACGCGATGGGCGAGGCATCTCGAAAGTGCGCCATGGAGCGCGCAGCAGCGCTCGTAGACAGAAGGGATTACTCTGAGGAGGAGCTCTCCGCGCGCCTCAAGCGAGATGGCTATGCCCCCCAGACCGTCGAGTATACCTGCCGTAGGTCTGTCGAGTGTGGCCTGGTGGATAACGCGCGATTCGCCGATGCCTTCATTCGCTCCAAGCTGTCCCAAGGATGGGGAAGGGTGCGGATCGAGCGCGAGCTCTCACGCCGCGGCGTAGATACCGCTGACGTCCCCGGATGGCCAGATCTTTACCTTACGCAGGAGTCAGAGGAGGAGACGGCCTACGAGCTTGCCTCGCGTCGTCGTCTCACGGGCAAGCACGACTATGAGAAACTCGTCCGTTTTCTCTCGACGCGCGGCTTTCCGCTAGGGCTCGCTACCCGCACCGCTCGCCGCGTTATTGACGAGGAGAGAGACTCTGAGGACTTCTAGGTTACGAAAGCTCCGATGCTGACGGGCGTCTCACTGCGGCTTTCCGGGCATCCCGTTTATTCCGTGAAGCGGGCCTTGTTTGGGCGCGGGCGGTACCCAGGCAGTTTGACAGGTATCAAATGCGAACATATGATTGAGAGGCCTGAGAGCGTATCTTCCGCTGGTTTACCAGCTGTGCATTGTAATTGTTTCGCTGCGTCAGCATCATGGAACGTCATGTTTTTGGCATCTGCGGCCGGATACCCCGATGGCGGGTTCCCTGCGCTGTGCGTGGGGTCTCCTGAACAACCTTGTGAATTCGTCATCTGAGGAGCGGCCATGGAAATCATTGTTGGAATCATTTGCCTAGCAGTTGGAGCTGGGCTGGCGTACTTCTTCCTCGCAGGCAAGAGCAACTCCAAGCTCAAGTCTGCCAACGAGCAGATCGAGAGTGCGCGTGGCGAGGCCGAGCGCATTACCTCTGAGGCTCGCCGCCAGGCCGATACAGCAAAGAAGGAGGCCGTTCTCGAGGCCAAGGAGGAGATTCTCCAGCTCAAGCAGAACTCCGAGGCCGAGGAGAAGAAGCGCAAGGGCGAGCTTCAGTCCATGGAGGGCCGCATCATGCAGCGCGAGGAGTCTCTCGACCGCCGCAACGACGCCCTTGACAAGCGCGAGCGCCAGCTGTCCGGGCTTCAGAGCCAGCTCGATCGTCGAAAGAACGACCTTGACGCCCTTGAGGGCAAGCAGACCACCGAGCTCGAGCGCATCGCCGGGCTCTCGAAGGACGAGGCGCATGACGAGCTTATCGCACGCGTCCGCGCCGAGAGCGTCCGCGACGAGGCCCAGATTCTCCGCGAGTCCGAGCAAAACGTTAGGGCAAAGGCAGACAAGACTGCGCGCGAGATCATCTCGACTGCCATTCAGCGCTGCGCCGCAGACCAGGCAGGCGAGATTACGGTAACCACCGTCCACATTCCCTCCGATGACCTCAAGGGTCGCATCATCGGCCGCGAGGGCAGGAACATCCGTACCTTCGAGCAGGTTTCTGGCGTCTCCCTCGTTATCGATGACACTCCCGAGACCGTAGTTCTCTCGAGCTTCGACCCCGTTCGCCGTGAGACGGCACGCGTCGCCTTGGAGAACCTCATCGCCGACGGACGTATTCACCCCGCTCGCATCGAGGAGCTGTACAAGAAGGCCGAGGATCTCGTCAACGAGCGCGTCCGGGAGGCCGGCGAGCAGGCAGCCTTCGACGCCGGTATTCATGACCTCCACCCCGAGATTGTGAAGACCCTCGGTGCCCTCAAGTATCGCACCTCCTTTGGTCAGAACGTCCTCTCGCACTCGGTCCAGGTCTCTGCGCTCTGCGGCATCATGGCTTCTGAGCTTGGGATGGACCCTGCCCCCGCAAAGCGGGCCGGCCTGCTGCATGACATCGGCAAGGCGATCGACCACGAGGTCGAGGGGCCGCACGCCGTCATTGGTGCGGACCTTGCGCGTCGCTATGGCGAGCGCCCGGAGATCGTCCATGCCATCGAGGCACACCACGCGGACGTCGATCCCGACACCGTCCTCGACGTCCTCGTCCAGGCCGCTGATGCCATCTCCGCAGCCAGGCCGGGCGCCCGTCGCGAGTCCGCCGAGACCTACATCAAGCGTCTCGAGAAGCTCGAGGAGATCTCGAACGCCCACGAGGGCGTGGAGCGCACCTATGCGATGCAGGCTGGTCGCGAGCTGCACGTGATGGTCGAGCCCGAGAAGATCTCCGACGCCCAGGCCACCGTGCTCGCCCACGACATCGCAAAGCAGATCGAGGACGAGATGGAGTACCCCGGCCAGGTCCGCGTCGTGGTCATTCGTGAGTCTCGCGCCGTTGATGTCGCCAAGTAAATGAGGGATGGCACGGTGACGGTGGGGCAGGACTCCAGCACGTCAGGCTTGGCGGATTTCGTCGCTCGCATGGGCGGCGAACGGTCGCTTCGCGTCGAAGAGAACCTCGGCGAAGGTTACGTCCGCCTCCGCGTTGCGGAGGCGGAGCGTCGCCAGGCAAAGCACGACATTCGCTGCGTCGAGGACATGGTTATCGAGCTTCTGCGCAACTCCCGCGATGCCGGGGCAAAAAGAATCTACCTGGCTACCTCCCGGGAGGGCGACCTACGGACCACTACCATTCTCGACGATGGCTCGGGCATTCCGCAGGACATGCATGAGCGGATCTTCGAGGCGCGTGTGACCTCGAAGCTCGAGAGCGTTCATGTAGATAGGTGGGGCGTTCACGGTCGCGGCATGGCACTGTACTCCGTTCGCGAGAATGCCGATTCTGCACGTGTCGCATCCTCCGCCCCTGGCAAGGGGGCATCCATCTCGGTCGTGACAGATGCCACTAAGCTTTCCGAGCGCGCCGACCAATCCACCTGGCCAACGCTTGGCGAGGACGAGGACGGCAGGCGCTCCTGTGGTCGCGGCCCCCACAACATCGTGCGTACCTGCTGCGAGTTTGCCCTCGAGGAATACGGGACCTGCGAGGTGTACGTTGGCTCTCCCGCAGAGATCGCAGCTACCGCCCGTGCTCGCGTCACGCCTTCGATTGACAGTTCCGAGCTTCTCTTCATGGATGACCTCTCGGCTTTGCCCGTTCTCGAGAGGCTACGGGCTGCAGCCGACGCTCGGGAGCTTCTCTCGGTGTGCAAGGACCTTGGTCTTGAGATGAGCGAGCGGACTGCCCATCGCGTCGTATCTGGCCAGATAAAGCCTCTGAGGAGCGTCGCCTCGCGAATGCTTCGAAAGGCCGATGCCCCGACTGGCCCAAAGTCGGTCGACCTCTACCGTGACAGGCGTGGGCTCAAGCTTTCCAAGCCCGATATGGAGGAGTTTTCCCATGTGCTCGCAAAGGACTTCTCGTTCATAGAGGATCGCTACTACGTGTCGCTCGTGAATGATCCAAAGGTGCGGGTTGGGAAGGGACGCATCACGGTGACATTCGACCTTGAGGACGCAGACTAGATTTCTCGCGCAACGCTTAGGGCCCCCACGATTTGCATTGCGTAGCTGGGACATTACAATCATTTTTATATGAAGCCACATATAGTTGGACAAACGCACCACTCTGACAACCACCGCACTATTGGAGTATCGGTAGCATGGATTTTCTGAAGGTCTCGAGCAAGTCCTCTCCGGCATCAGTTGCCGGAGCTATAGCTGGCATGGTCAAGGATGGCGTTCCCGTCAACATGCAATGCGTGGGAGCCGGCGCGGTCAACCAGGCGGTCAAGGCCCTTGCCATCGCACGTGGATTCCTGATTCCCACTGGCGTTGACATCTCCTGCGCCCCAACATTCTCCGACATCGACATCGCTGGCGAGAAGCGCACCGCAATCCGCTTTGCCGTATACGTCCACAGGCTTACTCCCAGAAGCGTCTCGGCGGACGCGATGGACGATGGGGAAGTGGTGGCGTAGATGGCATCCACTGACACCCAAGTGCTTGTCGGCAAAACGTACAGCATCAAGACCTTCGGCTGCCAGATGAACATGCACGACTCCGAGAGGGTCTCGGGCCTCCTCGACTCGTGCGGCTGCATCGAGGTTCCCAGCCCCGATGAGGCTGACATCGTCGTCTATATGACTTGCTGCGTTCGCGAGAACGCCGATCAGCGTCTTTACGGACAGGCTTCTGCGATGGTCTCGGCCCCAACCCCTCCATCTGGGAGGCGCGTCGTAGCAATCGGTGGCTGCATCGCCCAGCGCGACGGCGAGCGTCTCCGCTCACACATCCCCAACGTCGACGTGGTCTTTGGCACAAGCGCCCTTGGCAGCCTGCCAAGGCTTCTCTCGGATGCCTTTGGAGACCAGCAGGGTGCCATCGAAGTCGATACCGAGGAACCCGGCACGGGCTTCTCGACGGATCTTCCGAGCCATCGGGCGGAGCGCCATCACGCCTGGGTACCCATCATGAGCGGCTGCAACAACTTCTGCACCTACTGCATCGTGCCCTACGTTCGTGGGCGCGAGCGCAGCCGAACCATCGAAAGCGTCGTTGCAGAGTGCCGCCTGCTCGTTGCCGACGGAGTCCGCGAAATCTGCCTTCTTGGACAAAACGTCAACTCATACGGCAGGAACATCTACGGCGAGCCGCGCTTTGCAGAGCTGCTTCGTGCCGTGGGCGAGACGGGCATCGAGCGCATTCGCTTCACGTCAAGCAACCCCAAGGACCTCTCAGACGAGACGATAGCCGCGATGGCCGAGGTCCCTGCCGTTATGCCTCACCTCCACCTTGCCGTGCAGTCTGGGTCCACGCGCATCCTCAAGGCAATGAACCGCAGCTACACGCGGGAGGAGTACCTCGCATTGGTCGATAGGCTCCGCGCGGCCATTCCGGACATCGCCCTCTCGACCGACATCATCGTTGGCTTTCCCGGCGAGACCGAAGAGGACTTCCAAGACACCCTCTCCCTCGTAAGGGATGCGGCGTTCTCCTCTGCATTCACCTTCATCTACTCACCTCGGCCGGGTACCCCTGCCGCAAAGATGGCCAACGACACGCCTCACGATGTAATTCAGGACCGCTTCGATAGGCTTGCCGAGCAGGTCGCACAACAGGCGCACGATGCCAACCAGGAGGATCTAGGACAGCTCGTTGGAGTGCTCGTCGAGGGTCCCTCCAAGCGCGACGCCTCGGTGATGGTCGGCCACAGCGAGAAGAACCGCACGGTCCATTTCCAGCTACCTGAGGGCGTCTCTGCGGAGGAAGCCGTTGGAAAGATCGCTCGCGTTCGCGTCGAAGAGGCGCGCACGTGGTACTTGCGTGGAAGCGTTGAGGGCGAGCTTTCGTGAGCCAGCGCCTCTCGGAGAAGAAGGTCATCTGCATCGTTGGACCCACGGCCTCAGGCAAAAGCGCGCTCGCCGAGTGCGTTGGCGAGCGGCTGGCCTCGCCTGTTGTCTCCATTGATGCCATGCAGGTGTACCGGGGCATGGACGTGGGGACCGCAAAGACCCCCGTAGAGCAAAGGCGGACCCCGCTCCTCATGGTTGACGTCGCAGACGTCGACGAGGACTACTCGGTCCAACGCTTCCAGGAGGATGCGCGCGAGTGCATTGACGGTCTCCTCGACCATGGCAAGGTTCCCGTCCTCTGTGGCGGGACCGGGCTCTATCTCGATGCTGTCATAGATGAGATGGACTTTCCCAAAGGAGTCATTGGTGACGAGCGCCGCCAGGTCTACGAGCGCATCGCCGCCGAGAAGGGCCCCCAGACACTTCATAACATCCTGTGGGAACGTGACCCCAGAAGCGCGGAACTCATCCACCCCAACAACGTGCGACGTTGCGTGCGTGCCCTCGAGATGCTCGACGAGGGCGTGAGCTATGCGGAGAACAACGAGGGCCTCAGACGTCACGAGGCGCACTATGCCGCCCGGATCTGGGCGATTTCGATGCCGAGGGAGCTCCTCTACAGGCGCATCGACGAGCGCGTGGACAGAATGTTCGAGGATGGGCTTGTCGATGAGGTGCGACGTCTTTCTGGGCGTGGACTCGATTGCTCTCATACCGCTGGTCAGGCAATTGGGTACAAAGAGGTCCTCTCTGCGCTTGCAGGAGAGTGCAGCCTTGACGAGGCGAGGGACCTTGTTAAGCGCCGAACGAGACACTATGCAAAGCGTCAGCTGTCGTGGCTCAGGAGGGACGGCCGAGCCCGTTGGGTCGACGTCCAAGAGATGGGCATGGAGCGCGCCTGCGACCTCATCGTGTCTGACGCCCGTGGTGAAGAGGTCGATGCGGCCCCAGACCGCTCGAGGGAGGGATAGCCTTGACCCGTTTCGAGCCGAAGCCAACCGCGCCAGTGCGCGAGAGGGCCATTCTCGTCGGCGTGGACTTTGGTAGGAATGCCGATTGGTCTCTCGACGAGTCCATGGGCGAGTTGGGACGTCTCGCGGAGACCGACGGAGCCGATGTCGTCTTCACCCTAACCCAACGCCTCGACGCCCCGGTTCCTCGTACGTTCATCGGAAAGGGCAAGGTCGAGGAGCTCGTCTCCTACGTCCGCAACCTAGATGCCGACGTCGTGATCTTCGATGACGAACTCACTCCCTCACAGCAGTCCAACCTCGAGAAGATCGTTGGGGAGCCCGTCAAGATCATCGACCGCACCGCGCTGATTCTTGACATTTTTGGCGTCCATGCGACAACGCGCGAGGGACGTCTTCAAGTTCAGCTTGCACAGTTGCAATATGTGCTCCCAAGGCTCAGGGGCATGTGGAGTCACCTTGTTGGAGAGCAGACACGAGGCGGCATAGGTTCGCGCTTTGGTCAGGGCGAGAGTCAGCTCGAGGTCGACAGACGTCTCGTGCGCAAGCGCATCTCGACCCTTCGGGACGAACTTGCGCGTCTCGAGACAAGGCGTGGGGTCCAATCCAAGGCACGCTGGGATTCTGGTGTCTACCGAGTTGCACTGGCTGGGTACACGAACGCTGGCAAATCCACCCTGCTCAACGCGCTAACCGGATCTGAAGTCTACGTGCGCGACGAACTCTTCGCAACGCTCGATCCAACCACTCGCTCAATTGAGTTGGAAGAGGGGCGCAAGGTAACCCTTACCGACACAGTAGGGTTCATTCAGAAGCTCCCAACCACCCTTGTCGAGGCCTTTAAGTCTACGTTGGCAGAGGTACGAGCTGCAGACCTCGTCCTGCTCGTTGCGGACGCCTCTGACCCAGCAGCCGAAAAGCAGGTCAAGGCAGTGCGAGATGTTCTGGAGGAGATTGGTGCGAGCCAGATTCCTATGGTCCTCGTGCTCAACAAATGCGACCTTCTGTCTTCCGATGACCTCTCTGAGCTGCAGTCCCTCCATCCCGATGCGGTTACCATCTCGGCACGAACTGGCATGGGGCTTTCTGGTCTGCTCTACCGCATCGCGCGCGAGGCATCGCGCGGTGACGCCACCGTTACCGTTCTCGTGCCCTTCGAGAAGGGCATTCTCATGAAGATGGTGCACGAACGCTGCCAGGTGATAAGGGAGGTCTACACGGAGAGGGGCCTCCTTGCTACGGTGAGTGCATCCGAGAGGATGCGCTCGACGCTTGCCCCCTACGTGGTGCCTGATGAGTCGTTCGGGCAAGATGTCCCGGCTTCTGCTACAGCACTCCGGTAAGGAGGAGCAGAACTGGCTGGTGAATCGCATAAACGAGAAGTGCGTGACGTCCCACGAAGTTCAAGATGGGCACGCGCGCCTGGCGTGCCCACATTGGGTAGCCCCGCCTCTTGAACCAGCCACCCATCGAGGCCCCCACAAGATACATGAAGACGAACGGCACGAGGGGATAGTAGTCTCCGGATGAGAAGCCTGGCCCTGGGATGCCTAGCCACGCAAACCCATGAACCTGGTAGATGGAATGGGGAAGCCGAAGAGAGAAATCACCTATGCCAACGCTTCCTGAGGAAAGCCCCAAGAAGAATATGAAGCAGAGAAAAAGGATGCATGCGGCAAGTGGCCCTGCTGGCAGGCATCCGAGCCTCTCGAGCAGATATGCCACCAGGGTGCATGCAGACATGCAATAAATGATTCCAAACGAAATGGGGACATCCACGCGAGCAAGAAGCGTCACAGCGTAAATTGCAAACGCAACTCCGCCATAGGAGAGCCCGCGTTTCAAATTATTCCTTGAGAGGGTGCACATGCAGCCGGCAATGAAGAGGAACGTCCAAGAGATGCTCGCCCTCCAGATGTCCTGCAGGGGAGGGGCAAACCAGTCAAGGTTTGCGCCGGCGAGAAAGCGCAGGTCGTAGCAAAGGTGAAAGAGCACCATCGACATGACCGAGAACCCTCGGATTGTGTCGAAAATACCAATTCGATTTGGCACTACATCTGACTGGACATCGAATCCACCTTCAGCAACAGCATCTGATGACGAGGGTTTCATCATGCTAAGAGATGCTTCGAATGAGCGCAGTCACGCGCCCGAGGATGACAGGATTCTCGGCATAGATGGGGCTCATGTTGTCGTTCTCGGGCTGTAGCCTAATACGGTCCTTCTCGCGGTAAAACGTCTTGACCGTTGCTGAGTCATCTATGAGCGCCACGACAATCTCGCCGTCGTGAGCATCGTGCTGCTCCTTCACAACGATGTAGTCACCATCAAAGATGCCTGCATTGATCATGGACTCGCCTCGAACCTTGAGGATGAAGGAGCTTGAGTCTCCAACAATGCTCGTGGGAAGAGCGAGCGTCTCTTCGACGTTCTGCTCAGCAAGTATGGGAACGCCTGCGGCAACGCGTCCAACAAGTGGGAGCGTGATGGTGTTCTTGTCAACGTCCTCTTGTACCGTGGCGAGCTTGGTCTGAGCGCTTCCATCCTCAGAGACCTGCTTGTCTGGAACGACCTCAATCGTTCGCGGCTTTTTAGGGTCCCTGCTGATGAGTCCAAGCTCCTCGAGGACCTTGAGGTGCATGTGAACGGTAGAGGGGGATGCCAGGCCGACTGCCGCGCCAATCTCCCTCACCGAGGGAGGGTAGCCGTGCTCGTCCGTGTACGTGCAGATGAAGTCATAGATGGCCTTCTGGCGCTTGCTGAGCTTTCCCTTAGACATGGCGTCTCCTCTCGCTGGGTCCCATGATACCTGTGATTTCAAATCATTGCAAACAAATGTTCGAATCTGGCTTGACACGAACAAATGTACGCTGATACTAGAGTACAGATGTTCGATGGCAAACGCAAGGCTCTAATTTGTGTCGCGTGCGTTCGGTATAAACGTTCCCAGCAAACAAGCGAGAGGGGAGCACGTCATGGCAAGTGGTTATCGTACCTACCGCACCGAGGGATCTTCGGCTCTCGTTCCTTCGTATCCAGTGTTCACGCTTCTTGAGGGCGGAACAGGCACGACTGTTCTCGATGAGGGGAGGGGGCAGGGCCTCGAGAGTCGGGGCCAGGATTCCGTTGTGGTCGCCACCACACGAGGAGATTTGCTTACTGTCATTGTCTGCACGGTTCTTGTTGGCCTTGGTTTGGCGGTCGCTCTCTTTGCTGGAAATGCCTTGGTTTCGGCGAGGAGAGATGCTGCCCTCTCGGCACTGCCTGGCCAGGAGGTTGTTGTGGAGTCCGGGGACTCGATTTGGGGCCTAGCGTCCGAACATCCCGTCGATGGCTATTCCACCTCAGAGCTTGTGCAGTGGATTACTGAGAAGAATTCCCTTAGCAGCTCGAACCTTGTTCCCGGGCAGGCGATAGAGGTGCCCGTTTCTAGATAGAACTTCGCCTGGGCGTGCGTTCTATCCGCACTCCCTTCCTCGTTGATCAATTGCCCGTTGTCAGTTGCAAGTTTGGGTCCTCTACATCTTCGCGATGGATATTTGGACACTTTGTGTTAAGTTCCTAATGGAAGTCCATTAGGAGGATCGATGCGCTGTCCAAAATGCGGCTGCGAGGAGTCCAAGGTCGTCGACTCAAGGCCATCCGAAAGCAATGATGCAATTCGTCGTCGTCGCGAGTGCGTTCGCTGTGGCTATCGCTTTACGACGTATGAACGGCGAGAGGAAATGCCACTCCTTGTGATAAAGAAGGATGGGCGTAAAGAGACGTTCGATAGGCAGAAGCTCATGCGCGGCCTTCTGGCGGCAACCGTCAAGCGCAGCGTTCCAGTGGAGTCTCTCGACAGACTCATTGACGACATTGAGTCCGAGTTGAGAGACGAGGGCCTTAACGAGGTCTCCTCGCACGACCTGGGAAGCATGGTCCTCAAGCGCTTGGTCGAGGTGGACAAGGTCGCGTACATTCGCTTTGCCTCCGTGTATCGCGACTTCAAGGATGTCGATGAGTTTAGCGAGGAGTTGAGGAGTCTCACCAAATGACCCAGAGCACCATCAAGCTTCCAATCAAGCGCTTGGACCCGTCGGTTGAGCTTCCCACTTACGCTTACGAAGGTGACGCGGGCCTCGATTTGAGGTCAAACGAGGACGTTACGCTTGCACCGTTTGAGCGAAGGCTCGTCGGGACTGGCCTCGCCATCGCCATCCCAGAGGGGTACGCCGGTTTCGTACAACCGCGTAGCGGCCTGGCTTTGCGCGAGGGCCTGTCGATGGCAAACACCCCAGGACTTATCGACGCACACTACCGTGGCGAGCTTAAGGTCTGCGCTATCAACCTCGATCCCGAGAAAAGCATTCACATTGACCGGGGCGAAAGAATCGCACAGCTTGTTATCCAGCAGGTTCCCGTCGTCCGCCTCGAGGAGGTCGACGAGCTAGACGCAACCGATCGTGGTGTTGGTGGCTTTGGCTCTAGCGGTGTCTAGGTGCTTCCCCTCTGCCTTTGCTTGTCCCGTCTCCTCTGTATCTTTGGTAGCCGGTTGAAGGGGTTCTGAGCTTACGAGAAGAAAGGACGGGAGTCATGGAGAAGTACTTCAAGATGGGGGAGCGAGGTTCGTCCACCGGTCAGGAGCTTCGCGCCGGCCTTACGACCTTCCTTGCAATGGCGTACATCATTGCAGTCAACCCCTCCCTGTTGGTTGCCGCCGGCGTTCCCATGAACGCAGCCGTCACTTCGACCTGCGTTGGCGCCGGCATCATGACGATTATCATGGGCCTCTTTTCGAACCGGCCGCTTGCCTGCGCTTCTGGCATGGGCATCAATGCCGTTGTTGCCTTTACCCTGGCAGCGATCAACGGTGCAGACTGGCAGGTCTCGATGGCCGTGATATTCGTTGAGGGCTGCGCCATTCTCCTGTTGGTTCTCTGCGGGCTTCGCGAGGCCATCATGGACGCCATTCCAGTATCGCTCAGGCATGCAATCTCCGTTGGTCTTGGCCTCTTCATCGCGATGATCGGGTTGGCAGATGGCGGGATTATCGTTGCCAACGAGTCCACCATGGTTGCTTTTGGAGATGTCACCAGTCCAAAGTTCATCGTTGGTCTCATCTCCATCGTGGCGACGGTCATCCTCTACTCCATGAACGTCAAGGGCTCGCTCCTTATCGGCATCGTCATCGCCGTGCTCTGCGGTATTCCTCTTGGCGTAACGCAGATGCCCTCAGGCATCGTCTCTGCTCTGGACTTCTCTTCGTTTGGCGCTCCGTTCATGTCTGATTCCACGGGTACCATCGCCGTGGTCAAAGTCCTTACGACCCCAATTCTGCTCGTGTTCGCATTCTCTCTCATGATGTCTGACTTCTTTGACACCATGGGGACGGCGATGGCAGTGGCAAAGCAAGGCGAGTTCCTCAACGAGGATGGCACGGTCGAGAACATCCGCGAGATCCTCATCGCAGACTCTGCCGCAGCAGCGGTTGGCGGTTTCGTGGGGGCTTCCTCGATTACGACCTTTGTCGAATCTGCCTCTGGTGCCGCTGATGGCGGACGCACCGGCCTCACTTCGGTGTTCACCGGCATCCTATTCATCATCGCGGCTTTCTTTGCGCCTGTTATCTCTATTGTGAGCAGTGCTGCTACCTGTGGTGCACTCGTCATCGTTGGCTTCTTGATGATGACCGATGTGGTCGACATCGACTGGACCGATCTTCTCGAGGGGTTCCCTGCTTTCATGGTCATCGCGGGCATTCCCTTTACCTACTCGATCTCCAACGGCATCGGCACGGGCTTCATTGCATATGTGATCGTCGCGGTCGTTACTGGTCGTATCAAGAAGGTAAAGCCGCTCATGTGGGTCTCTGCGGCGGCCTTCCTTGTCTACTTCCTTCTCTCCTAGGGATGCCAATTGGGCTGTAACAATCCTTGAGGGGACTTGGCGGGGACTCGGAGAAGACTCCGAGTCCCCATGTAGTATCTTGGGGTTTAATCATTCGTCAACATGGTTTTTCAGATTCGTCCATTCGTCTGAGAGGCAGAACAAGGAGCGTGGTCTATCGCATGCAACGACACGAACGAGAAATAATCGGCGTAGATGACCGGGTCTCGGTCTCCCGCGCGATTCCTCTGGGAATCCAGCACATGATGAGCATGTTTGGCTCGACTGTTCTGGTCCCGGTTCTCACGGGACTTGACCCAAACGTGGCAATCATGTGCTCTGGCATCGGAACCATTTGCTATTTGCTCGTCACGAGGAACAAGATTCCCAGCTACCTTGGTAGCTCCTTTGCCTTTATCAGCCCGATAGTGATCATTGGGGCAACGCACGGGCTCAATGCCGCCCTTTCAGGCGTTGTCGTAGCAGGACTCGTCTTTCTCGCCGTCGCAGGCATCATCAAGCTTGTTGGCACTGGCTGGCTTGATAGGCTGCTTCCGCCGGTCCTTGTTGCCTCGGTCATGGTTGTCATCGGTGTTGGCCTCTCTGCCACTGCTGCCGGCATGGCCTTCCAGACCACTGCTGCCGACGGCTCCTCTGTCTTCTATGGGCTTGGAGCCATAATTGCTGCCGTCACGCTCTTTGCGGCGGTGATCTTCTCCAGTATGGGAGGGCTCATCGGCACGGTTCCGGTTCTCCTTGCCATTATCCTGGGATACGTCGTCTCCCTTGTCTGCGGTCTCGTCGACTTCCAGCCCGTCGTTGACGCGGCTTGGGTTGGACTTCCCACGTTCCAGCACCCCATCTGGGACTGGGGTGCCGTTGCCCTCATCGGCCCCGTTGCCCTTGTCGTTGTGATCGAACACATAGGCCATCTTCTTGCCGTTGGCGAGATTGTTGGCAAGGACTATCGACCCATGCTTCCGCGCTCTCTCGCTGGTGACGGCATCTCCACCGTCATCTCCGGTTTTCTTGGCGGTCCTCCCACCACGACCTATGCCGAGAACATCGGCGTCATGAGCGTCACACGCGTCTACTCCACACAGGTGTTCTGGTATGCAGCAGGGTTCGCCCTGATCGTTGGTGGCTTCTGCCCTAAGCTTTCCGCACTCATCCGTTCGATTCCTTCACCCGTCATGGGTGGTGTTAGCCTCCTGCTCTTTGGCCTCATCGCTTCGAACGGCCTCAGGATGTTCGTGACCAACAAGGTGGACTTTGGCATTAATCGAAACCTCATGATCGCCTCTGTTGTCATCATTCTTGGCGTTGGCATGGAGACCTCTGGCATTTCAATCCCCATCGGCCAGTACGCGCTTCCCGGTATGGCTACCTCGACGCTCGTGGGAATTCTCATGAACCTTGTACTTCCCATGCCTGCATCCGAGAAGGCCGCCGAGTCTCATAGTTCTCGGGACGCATCGTCTCAAGTGATCGAGAAGTAAGTCTCGGGACCTCAAGCAGTTGTCTCTGAGCGATTTCTTCACCCCACGGCAAGTCAACACGGCCTGCCGTGGGGATTTTCGTCTTGCTCAAGCATCCGTATATGCTACTGCGCAACTTGGGTATAGCTGAGGCAAGCAAGCATGACGAGACAGACCGGGGGAGTCCCAGCTCCTGTCCACCGGTCGGATTGGATTGACATGGGTAGCAATGAGCAGCAGGTAAAGGACCTTGTCATTGTTGGTGGAGGACCAGCCGGTCTTACTGCGGCAATCTACGCGCAGCGTTCGCTGCTCGACGCGGTGACGCTCGAGCAGGAGGCGTTTGGAGGTCAGACCATCCTCACGAGCGAGATAGACAACTATCCGGGACTTCCGCACACCGACGGGTACACGCTCTCCGAGGCAATGCGGTCTCAGGCGACAGGCCTCGGTGCTGAGGTCCGCATGGGGCAGGTTACGGACATATCCCGCTCTGCAGAGGACGGCCTCTTCAGCGTCGTTACGCCAGATGGAACTCTCACAGCACGTTCCGTCATTCTTGCAGGTGGAGCTACGCCCCGTAGGGCCGGCTTCGATGGCGAGGAAAAGTTTGCCTCGCATGGCGTCTCGTACTGCGCCACCTGCGATGGCATGTTCTATAGGGGCAAACGCGTCTATGTTGTCGGCGGCGGCAACTCTGCTGCCGAGGAGGCATTGTTCCTCACTCGTTTCGCTGACGAGGTTATTCTCATTGTTCGCAAAGACCACCTGCGTGCTCAGGCGGCAGTAGCGAAGGAACTCGAGGAGAACGAGAAGGTAACAGTTAGGTACCTTACGAGTATTGTTTCCATCGGGGGAGACGAACTTCCGAGCAGCATTACCTTCAGGAACAACGAGACTCGTGAGACGTCGACAGAGACATACGAGGAGGGTTCGTTCGGAATCTTCGTCTTTGTCGGCAGGGTTCCCGCAAGTGCGCTCGTGCGTGATCTGGTGGACGTCGACCCAGCGGGCTATGTCATCACCGACGAGCGCATGGCGACAAGGACGCCGGGGCTGTTTGCCGCCGGTGACGTTCGCAAGACTCCGCTCAGGCAGATTGTGACGGCTGCCGCAGATGGTGCCATCGCCGCGAACAGTGCTGCAGCATTTCTCGGTAGGCCTGTTGAGGGCTAATTCAGCACAGATGGGCTGACAAAAGGCTCGGAGTCCCTCGAGGATTAGCAACGTGCCTCCAGTAGGTCATAGCATCTGCTGGAGGCACGGCTATTTTGACGGGGCCTAATTCATTGGGGCACAGATGCGCGGGTAAAAATAAGCTCGATAATATATCTTATGTAAAGTAAAGAAGAAACCAATGAGGTAGTATGTGACGAGGACGGCGGTCAATGCCCGTCCGGCCCTCCTCCGCTCCACGCTCTCACCGCATCGTCGCGATGTCAGGGTTGACCGCTTGTCCATACGTTTAGGGCGAATCTCTCCGTTTGTTGCTTGATATGAGACCATTTGATTAGTGCTTAGTGCTTAGGGCAACCCGGGGCTTGCGGAGGCAATGTCATGGACTCTCAGAAGCTGCGCCACGGCTCGATCGTATTGGTCATTGTTCTTTGGTCCCTCATCGCCTGGATATTCGTGCGTACCCTACCACCTAGAAACTTCTCAAATGCCCACCTGGACTACGTCTCGGGGACGGTGGTCTCTGTTGAGCCTGAGGCACGTGCCCTATCTATCCAAGTAAGTGGCATGGATAGCGACTGCACGTTTTCCGAGGATCCCATGCGCTTTGTCTTTCGTAGCAGCGAAGAGCTCTATGCTTCTGACGTTGGGCAGGAAGTCACGATTGGCTACATCCACGGCGACGTCGGCGAGGAAGGTGCTCGTCCGGGATACTGCATCGATTTCAAGACCTCGCAATCCCCTGCCGCGCGAACTCCAGAACTAGCAGAGGCACGCAACATATCCCCCTCGCCGGTCTTCTCGTGCGAAGGGACAATTGACTCCATCGACGTTGAGAACAGCATCGTTACCATCGCCGTGAGCGCGCCGTCGCCAAATGCAGAAGATATTGGAATCACTGCCGGCAACTCGTATTCGTTCGATCTCTCTGCATGGACCATGCGTCAGAACCTCGCCACATACCATGACGGAGACAGCGTCGACGTCTGGTTCTCAAACCAGGTAAATGGTGATGGTCTGTACAAGGCATGGTGCGCTCAGCCCACTAGCGTAACCGAATACCCCCCCTGCTTAAAAAACATAACGCCACGTTAATCCAGAAAGCGTTACCGCATGCTGGGCGGAGTCCATTGCGTGTCGATGCCAGCCCTCGTCATCTGCTGCAGCTTGAGGCTTGCGTCACTCTCGGTGTCCGTGTCCATGATGATGAGAAGCTCGTCGAGCGCCATGATTCGGGTGGAGCCCGTAGGCACAATCTCCTGGCCCGCGCGCTCGACCGTGACTATGCGTACGCTGTCAGGCCAGGGGATGTCCTTGATGAGCAGCCCCTCGATTCGTGCTCCGGCGCCTACCGTGTAGGTGTGTAGGATCTTCTCGCCTGCCTCGCCGTTGACCATGGGGTCGTCAGGTGTCACGCCAAGAAGCGCGGCAAGCAGGTGCTCGTAGAAGGGGTCGACACGAAGCACGTTTGCCGTGACGTATGCGAGAATCGCAACGATCGAGACGGAGAGCAGCGAGTCGAGCGAGCCGGTGAGCTCGAATACAAGTACGACGGCAGTCACGGGGGCCCTCACAACGCCAGAAAAGCACCCGGCGACACCCAGTGCCACAAAGTTCACGACGTATGCCTGAGGCAACCCCAGGGCGCTGATCGCGATTACACCGAAGAGCCCGCCAACGAGCGAGCCCATGGCAACGAGAGGAAAGAGGGTTCCTCCGGGAGCGCCGGAGGCAAAGCAGATTGTGGTGAAGAGATACTTTCCAAGGAGCAGCCCCATGATTGCCCACCACGCAAGGCCACCCGTCTGCTGTATGGTCTCCACGATGGCATCTCCACCGCACATGAGCTGTGGGAACGTGAACGCGACAACGCCAGAGAGCGCGAATGGAATGGCGAGCCGTGCATACGGGAGATGGCGGTCAATCTTGCCGTACAGGCGCTGGGCAAGAAACATTCCGCTGTTGTGCAGTGCCCCGAGGATGCCACAGGCGAGTCCGAGGACCACAACGAGTGCGTAGTCTATGTGAGGGAGGTCTGCCGCAAAGGAAAGGCTGAGAACCGGCCGTACCCCTAGGACCTGTGAGACAAGGAAGTCGGACACCACCGAGGCGGTCATGACGGAGACGATGAGCGGTGCGTTGAAGCCCTTGTGGATCTCCTCGACTGCAAAGAGGACGCCTGTGAGTGGCGCGTGGAATGCCGCAGACATGCCGGCGGCGGCACCGCAGGTCACCAGGAGGCGCTCCTCTCCCCTGCTGCGCTTGAGCATCCGGGCAACGGCCTTGCCGGACATGCCTCCGAGCTGCACAGAGGGGCCCTCGCGACCAAGCGAGAGACCCGCGAAGGCACAGAGGGTCCCCTCGGCGAACTTGGCTACGATGACACGGTGCCACGGCATGTCTATGCGCCCGATTACCTCGGCATCCGTCTGTGGGATGCCGCTTCCCTGGGTGTATGGCTCCCACAGCAGGAGCTTGGAGACAACCACGAGAATAACGGCAAGAATAGCAAACCACGCGGCCATGAGAATGGCATGGCCAGCGAACTCACCCGTTATAGAGCGAAGTCCCTTCTCGGCAAGTGAGAGCGCAAGGCGATAGAGAGTAACCACGCCTCCGCCGAGCAGACCCGCGAGCGCTCCCTCCCCCACGAGGTTTACCTGGAAGCGTCTCGAGAGATGACGCCCCACCGTAAGCCTGCGCGCTGCGCGCTCCGTCATCCGCAAACCACCACTTTCCTCACCACTAACACGTGAACGGCACAAACAAGCTTACTCTTTAACCCCGTTGCTCGTACCTGCCAGCGTCACAAAAAGCGCCCCCTTACGGGGGCGCCAAGAGTGCGCTTCTCCAACAGAGCATCCTAGTACGAGCCGCCGCCATAGAAGCCGTAGATGCCGCCGACGATGACGCCAGATGACGGGTTGGCCGCATGGACAATCTGGCCATTGCCGAGGTAGATGCCAACGTGGCTTCCGCCGTACTCAAAGACGAGGTCACCATACGAGAGCTGGTCGATGCTCGTCTTCCAGCCACCGCTCGCCTTGATGGAGTTGATCATGGAGTACGTGGTGCGCCCACGTGCATAGCCGTAGACGTAGCACACGAGGCCGGAGCAGTCGAACGCGTTGGGTCCGGTCGCTCCGTACACATAGGGATGGCCGACGAGCGCCAGCGCTGCGGAGACCCCACCGCCCGAAGGAACGTTGGACGTGCTCGTGCTGCTGCTTGAGTGGGAGCTGCCGTTGGAGTTCGAGTTGCTGTTCGTGTTGGTGTTCGAGTTCGAGGTGTTGCTCGAACTCGAGTTGGTGTTGCTGCTCGACCCTCCGTTTGAGGTGTTTCCCGTATTGGAGGTGGTGCCGCCGTTGTTGCTGTTGCTCGAGGCGTTCTGGGTGGTGTCTCCGCCGTTCGAGTTGATGGTCTCCTGGGTCTGGATGGCCTGGACGACCGTGGTGACGGAGCTCCGCTCCTCGGCCTCTGCAGCTGCGGCAGCCTCGGCCGCGAGCTGTGCCTGGACCTCCTCGTTGAGGGAGTCGTAGTACGCCTGAGCCTCGGCGACCTGGTTCTGGTAGTCGGTAGTCTGCGACTGGAGGCTGTCCACCTGGGACTGCTGGTCCGCCTGCTGCTGCTCAAGGTCGCTCTTCTGCTGCTCGAGCTGGTTTGAGAGGGTCTGGACCTCGGCTATTGCCTCGGCATCGGACTCGGAGACCTTGTCGAGGTAGTAGATGTTTGACGAGAGCTCCTCGAAGGAGGCGGAGGAGAGAATCAGGTCGAGCGCGTTGGAGGGGCCAGACTTGTACGAGCTCTTCATGCGCGTGCCAAGCTCCTGGCGCTTCTCGTCCAACTGCGTCTGCGTGTCTGAGATTTGCTGCTCGGTGTTGGCTATTTCGTATCCGGTCTGCTCGAGCTCTGAGGTGGCGGAGGAAAGCTGCTCCTGCAGAGAGGAGAGTGCGGTGCCGAGGGAGTCGAGCTTGGCTGAAGCAGCGGCGAGGTCATCCTGCGGGCTTGCCATGGCGATGGTTGGCGCAAGCGAGAGCGTGCATGGCGTGGCAAGGGCAAGAACCAGTCCCGCTGTGACGATTCTTCTTGCATGGGTCATTGCGTAAGTCCTTTCGACGCTTGGGGTCCATTCTACGCCAGGCGCCTGCGAACGGCACGTCTTTCCATACGATGGGCAGAAGGCCCTCGTGGGGCCAAGCAAAACAAGCATGAAATAGCAACTTGGCCGCCCACGTTCGCGAGCGGCCAAGTATCTTGTGACAAGAGCACGTGTGGCTACTTGACGGGGATGAGCGTGTAAACCTCCTGGTTGGGGTAATCCTTGGCGATGACCTCGCGGGGGTTCAGGAACGTGAGCTCGAGGATGAACGAGAATCCCTCGATGCGGGCTCCGGACTGCTCTGCGAGCTTGGCAGTTGCCGCCGCCGTGCCACCCGTGGCCACGAGGTCGTCGACGATGAGGACGACGTCGTCCGAGGAGAGGGCGTCCTTGTGAATCTGCAGCTCGTCAGTGCCGTACTCGAGCGTATAGGACTGGGAGTACACCTCGCGGGGAAGCTTGCCGGGCTTGCGCGCGGGGACGAAGCCGGCCCCAAGCTTGTAGGCAACTGGTGCGCCTACGAGGAAGCCGCGCGCCTCGGCGCCTACGACCTTGGTGATGCCACGGCCGAGGAAGTGGTCAGCGATGTCGTCAACGAGGTGCACGAGGCCGTCGGGGTCGGCGAACAGCGGGGTGATGTCCTTGAAGATGACGCCCTTCTCAGGGTAGTCGGGAATGCTCACGATGCGGCTCTCGTAGTCGAAATCAGACACGTGCGGTTCCTTTCCTCGTTGCTTCTGAGCGTGCTATGACAGGGATTGGCCATGCTCTAGCTATCCATGTCCTTGAAAGAATGATGCACAAGCCGGCGGATAAGCTCGGTGCGCACGACGTCGGTAAGGGCAAGCATGCGCGAGAAGGCCTGATCGAAGCGCTCGCGGGCTTCGTCGGTGACCTCCGTCTCGACGCCGCCACCCTTCTTTGCATAGACCACCAGCGCCTGTTCGAACATGGCAGACTCGCGGTTTGCCGAGTTCACGTACTGCCGCAGGTTCTTGGGCCCTATCCCGTAGTGCCGAAGCTCGTCACAGGTACGGATGAGGCCGATGTCATGGCCGTCGACGAGGTCTCGCCCATGCGGTGAGCGCTTGAGCGTGATGACGCCGGCCTCGGAGAGCTGCCTCACGAAGCTCACAGAGACCCCTGCGACCTCGGGCATCCTATCGAGGGGGTGGAGCTTCTCCGCGACCTCCTCGTCCACGGGGCCAACGAGAGAGGCCTCGACCGCCGACTCTGCCGCAGCGGAGTGAGGCTCTCCAGCATCCTCGCGCTCAAGCTCGTCCTTGATCACCGACAGCGGAAGGAAGCGGTTCTTCTGCAGGTAGAGAATAGTCTCGAGACGCTTTATGTCACGCTGCGAGTAGAGGCGGTAGCCCCCCGGAGTGCGCGACGGGTTGAGAAGCCCCTCGTCCTCGAGGTAGCGGACCTTCGATATGGTGAGGTCGGGATAGAGGCCTTGCAGCCGCTTCACGACCTTGCCGATGGTGAGGTATCCGGCGTCAGGCATGGCCTAGCCCTCGGCGTCGATCCTGCGCGGACGTGCGTTCGTGTGGAACACCATGCGGAACGTCCCGATCTGGATTGTGGAGCCGTCCTTGAGGGAAGCCTTGCTCACGATGGCACCGTCGACCCAGGTGCCGTTGAGGGACCCGAGGTCCTCGACAGTCGCCCTTCCCTGCGGGCAGGCCGAGAGGTCCATCTTCGCATGGTGCCGCGAGACGGTCATGTCGTTCAGGAAGACGCTGTTGCGGGGGTCGCGACCCAGGGTGATGATGGGGGCGTCAAGCTCGAACGTCTCGCCAATCTGGGGCCCCTTGACGATGGTCAGCGTGGGATGAGCGGGCTTCTCCTCGGCCATGAGGTCGGGGACGGTGGCGTCTGCGGAAGGCATGCGGAATATCTCCGTTGCCCCCATGTCGGTGGCGTGGTTGTTGGTGGGCTGCATCAAATCTCCCCTCGAGTAATCATTGCTCTAACATGATACCGCTTACCTGCAGGCCACGCAGTCCATCTCGACGAGCGCGCCTAGCGGCAGGGCAGAGACCGCCACAACGGAGCGAGACGGCGCGGGCTGGGGAAAGCGGTCGGAGAAGACCCTGTCCATGGCATCGAAGTCCTCAATGCGAGCAAGATAGACAGTGGTCTGGGCTACGTCAGAGAGCGTGCAGCCAACCTCAGCGAGAATGGCTTCGATGATGTCGATGACGCGAGAGGTCTGGGTGGCGACGCTTGCGCCCACGATCGTCTTGCCGTCTGGTCCAACGGGAAGCTGGCCCGAGGTGTAGACAAAACGACCTGCGGTGGTGCCCTGTGAGCAGGACCCGAATGCGTCGGGTGCCTGGGCGGCGTTGATTGCGTACTTCATGCGCTCCCCTATTCTCCGCTGATTCCGCGCGCGCCCACGAAGTCGCTTCCTGGGCGCAGAAGCCCCCAGGCGCGCAGGTCCTGCTCGCCAAGCTCGACGACGTCGCTGGAATCGAGCGCCTTCGACCACGGCAGGCTCGACCAGGCGCTAAGCACGGCTGCGCGGCCAACGGGCTCAATCCAGTTAAACGAGAGAAGGCTCCGCCACACGGTGCGAGCAGCAGCCTGGTGTACGAGAAGCGCGTAGGCAGCAACGCCCTTCTCGCCGAAAGGAAGGCCAACAAGCAGTGCAGGAATGTGCCCGTCAAGCGAGACGTTCGTTACGGAGCCACGTGCG
Source organism: uncultured Olsenella sp. (assembly GCA_900548775.1). GTDB lineage: Bacteria > Actinomycetota > Coriobacteriia > Coriobacteriales > Atopobiaceae > Tractidigestivibacter. Next base: position 28,009 of record URLM01000006.1, on the reverse strand, counting down.
GGCAGGTTCCGGGCGGCTTGTGGCAAGTAGTCAGCGAGAAGCTCGTTCGCCCGCCTGCCCATGACGAGGAGGGGGACGAGCATGCCGCTTGCCTCCTCAACGGTGGTCCCCTCATAGGGAGCCACTCCGTTGCTTCTCACCTGCGAGAGGAAGGTGAGCCATCCGGCCACGACAGCACCACGGCTCGTCGGGTCAAGGACCACGTACTCGTGCTCGCCGGTACGGGCTAGAAGGGGAACCGAGGTGATTGCCCCGTCCCCCGTGAGCGCAGGCTCGAATGCGCACCGCCCAACCCGCAGCTTTCTTCCGCAGAACGCTGCTTCGCAAAGCTCCTGAGGGTGAGCCCCGGACACCAGACGGTAGGTGGCACCCGTGAGGTCGGACACAACCGCACCCTCAAGCGCCTCTTCAAGTGGCCCCTCCCCGGGATAGCGGATCGGGAAGACGAGCCCCGTGTCCTCGGCACGCCCAAAGCTCGCACCAAGAACAAGGTGCTCCTGGTAGAGCGTCCCCCTTATCGTATGCGGAGAGGAACCTCTCCCCTCTTCCTGTTCATCTGACACGAGAACCCCCTTTGAGGCCTGGCGGTGCAGGCCAACCTCTTCGTCTTTATGCGACATACCCATAGAGGGGCAAGGTGAAAACGTTCACTCGAGGAACGCTGCCGAGCGTGAGCCGTGCGGCATAGTGAACGGACCCTGCGGCTCTCCCGTCTTGCGCCCACGAGGTCGAGCCGACGGGCTGTCCGTTCTCGACCAGGAGGTGACGCTGGAGCATCGTCGTGCTGTACGAGAGCCCGCCGCCCTCAGGCCAGACCACGGCGGCTTCGTCAGAGCTGGGGCTCACGAGGCAGGTCATGGCAAAGTTGAGCGCATAGGGCCTCACGCTAACGGTCCACGAGCCTCGCGAGACGGTCTGCTTCTCGTAGTTCGAGTACGCCCAGTTGAGAAGCGCGACCGTGTCCGTAAAGCGACCGGCGCTCGTCTGGGCGCCAAGCACGCAGGTGAAGAGTTCGACACCATTTTTCTGACATGCTCCGAGGAAGGCTGCACTGCCTGCGACGTAGCCGGTCTTGATGCCACGGATCCCCTTGTAGGTTCCCAGGAGCTCGTCTGTCGAGTAGAAGGTCCTCTGCGCACCGGCAACGCTTACCGTCACAGAGCGCGTGTGGACGGTTGCGGCGATGAAGGGGTACTCGGAGAGCGCAACCCTGCCCATAAGGGCAAGGTCGGACACGGTGGAGTAGTGACCGTCCGCATCCAGGCCATGGGGATTCTCGAAGTGGGTGTTCGTCATCCCCAGCTCCTGGGCCTTCTCGTTCATCTTGTCAACGAAAGCCTGTTCGGAGCCGGCAACGTTGAGCGCCACGTTGAGGGCGGCGTCGTTGGCAGAATAGACGAGCATCACGCGGAGGAGCTGTCGCAGGGTTGGCGTGTTCCCCTCGACGAACCCCGCGGTCTGGGAGTCCGCTCCCAAGTCGGATGCGTGAATCGTGCAGGGTGAGTCGAGGTCCATGCCGGAGTCCAGCGCCACCATGGCAGTCATCACCTTGGTGATGGAGGCCATGGGCATCTGCTTGTCCGCGTTCTTCGAGTAGAGCACGTTGCCTTCGGAGTCCTCGACAATGGCGCACTGTGCCTCGCTGAGAGAGGGTTCGGAAAGGGACCCCTCTGCACGTGCGCTCTGGGGCAGTGCAAGGACAAGCGCCCAGACAAGGGCAATGAGGACGAGAAGTCCCTGACGGCCTCGAGTCACTTGGCGGCCTCCTGCTCTCGAAGCGCCTCGCGCCTGATCCTGATGCCCTCGCGGGTGTAGATGGTCGCAGTTGTCACCGAGCAGACCACGCCGGCGTACACGAAGAAAATACCAAGCGCAGCTGACTGGGAGTTAAGGCCAGGCAGCCAGGAGACGTCGCAGAGCCCGAGGCCGTGAATCGCGGGGGCGCCCAGGAGCAGGTCGCAGAAGCCGAACATCAGAAGTGCCGTGGTGACCTTGCCTATGTAGACCACGTCGACGGGACGACGACGGTACTTCTGGAGGATGAGGGCACCTACGGCGAGGTAGCAGTCGCGACCGATAACCAGCACCGCGACCCAAGCCGGCAGCTCGCCGGTGAGCACGATGGCGAGCACGCCAGTGAAGAGCAGGACGCGGTCCATGATGGGGTCCATGACCTTGCCAAGCCAGCTGACGGTCTGCGTGCGACGGGCAATCTGGCCGTCGAGGAAGTCCGTGATAGCCGCAATGGCATAGAAGCCGAGCGCGAGGATGCGGTTCATGCCCTGAACGAACAGAACTAGGAAGGCGATCGTGAGGGCAAGGCGGCAGGCGGTGATGACGTTAGCGACCGTGAGGACCTTGAAGGAGGGGTTGTCCGGCGTCCCAACCGGTGCGGTCGAGGTGCCACTACGCTGCGCCGCCTCTGCATCGGAGTCTGTCACGCTTCTGATCTGGGAACCGAGGTTCTCGAGTTTTCTTGACACGTCTCGTCCTTCTTGAGCAAATCCGACCCGGCTGCCATTGGCCAGTGGCAGCCCTGAGGTTCCAATACTACCCCATCTGCGTGAGCCGGCCTCACGCGCTGCCAACGCCGCACGTTCGGGCTCGGGCAGCCCCATGTCCTAGAGAATCGTCCTCTCGAGCAGCCGGACGAGCACGCGAATCCCCTGCGCGTAGGTTCGCCGGGAGATGCGCTCGTTCACACCGTGCGTGCCCGTTGCCTCCTCCTCGGGCGTTGGCCTGAAGGGGATTACCCTAAGGATTGAGCCACAGACGCCCTCGTAGCGTATGGAGTCCGTCCCCCCGCAGACAAACGACGGAATCACGTCGACGTCCCTATAGAAGTGCGTGAGCGCCTCGGAGACCTCCGCATACCCAGGCCCCTCGGTCGAGTCCATTCTCCCCGCAGGGGTGTAGTGCAGAACGCTTGCCGTGACTCCCGTCCCGACGAGGCAACCCTCGACCCATGAGAGCACGTCCTCGTGCGTGGTGCCTGGCAGCAGGCGGAAATTGATGGTCGCGCTTGCGTCACCAGGCATCACGTTGGGGGCAGAGGAGCCCCCCTCGAGCATGTCGACCGCCATCGTCGTGACGACAAACGGGTAGAGCTCGCGTCGCCCGGCGGCGACGGCGGCAATCTTCTCGGCGTTGGCATCCACGTCCTTGACAAGGGCGCGGAGTGGCTCCTCCGTGATGTGGGGCGCGAGGGTGCGGAAGGTGTCCCGCACGATGGGGGTGAGACGCGGCGCGGGGCGGGTCTCTGCGATTCGGGCGACGGCGACGCAAAGCCGCTCGAGGGAGGTCCCGCCGAAGGGGTTTGAGGAGTGGCCGCCACTTGCCTTCGCAGCAAGCCGCAGGTCGAGGTAGCCCTTCTGCGAGATGCAGATGTCCGAGAGTACGCGGCCAGCCGCGCCCCACATGCCGCCGTCAGCCATTGTGGTCGTTCCCTCGTCGAGAAGCCATGCGGCCCTCACGCCGCGCTCGGCAAGAAGCTCTGCCAATCTCGTTGCCCCAGAGCTGGAGGTCTCCTCGTCTGCCCCAAAGGCGAACACGACGGTGCGACGGGGCCGCTCGCCTCGCGAGAGGAGGTACTCGAGCGCCTCCAGCTCCCCCATGAGCATGTCCTTGATGTCAAGGGCTCCCCTGCCCCAGACGTGGGTCTCGTCGACGTCGCCGGAGAAGGGCCCGTGTACCCAGGAGTCCTCGGTCCCGGGAACAACGGGGACAACGTCCTGGTGGGCGAGGAGCAAGACGCATGGCAGGGGGGGATCCGTTCCGGGGCAGGTGATGAGAAGGTTTCGTCCCACCTCCTCGAAGTTCGATGAGGACATGACGTGGGGAAAGGACGAGCGGACGAGTGCGTGCAGCTCGTCGAAGGGAGCCCGCTCGGTCTTCTCGCCATGGTCGATGGTCTTGCATGCAATTGCGCGCGAGAGCCGCTCGACGGCGCCCGCGTAGTCGAGGTCCGGGTAGTCCCCCTCGTTTGCGTAATGCGAATACACATTGATGCCGCTCATGGATGCCCTCCTACCGCCCACGGCTGGGATTTATTGCCAAGCCCATGGTAGACGGCGTAATTCCTGCAATTCGCCGAGAACCCAAGCCTTTCACCAGCAGGACACGATTCTGCAGATAAACTCTGCTTATGAATGCAGCAGGCGCTCGGTCCCGGATGAAGGAGAAGCCATGGCGGAAGACGAGGAGTACTTCGAAGACGCCGAGCTCGATTATGACGAGCTGGAGGGAGACAACGACTATGGCTTTGGGGACCAAGGCGGCTGGGCCGAGGATGACCCCGAGTCCATAACCCTCGAGTACGATGACGGAACCTCGGAGAAGTGCGACGTGCTGGGCATCTTCCCCTATGACGGCAGGGAGTACATCGCGCTCGCCCCAGAGGGCAACCAGGAGTCTCTCTACCTCTACGGCTACGTCGAGCACGACGATGGCACCAATGACATCGTGCCAATCGAGGACGACTCGGAGTTCGATGCCGTGGCGGCGGAGTACCAGTCCCTCATGGAGTAGACGACCCAAGCGCCGGGCCAATGCATCGCTCGCTATGTAACAGGCCCCTCTCGGAGGCATCCGGGAGGGGCCTGTCTGTCACCCAGTGCAGCCGTTTCTAGTTGGCTCGTATGACGCGGATGCGACGAACGCCCTCGGCTTTGGCGAGGTGGTCGATCACGTCTGCGGGAACCTCTCCCGCGATGTCGATGAGCGTGTAGGCCATGGCGCCACGGCTTTTGTTTGCCATGTTCTCGATGTTGATGCCGGAGTCGGCAAGGTACTGGGAGAATTTGCCGATCATGCCCTGCACGTTCTGGTGGATGAGGGCCAGGCGCTCGCCGGAGGCAATGGGGCCGAGGTCAACGGCGCCAAAGTTCACCGAATGCGCGATGTTGCCGTTCTCGATGAAGTCACGCAGCTCCTCGGCCGCCATGACGGCGCAGTTCTCCTCGGCCTCGCTGGTCGAGGCGCCAAGGTGCGGCAGGACGATCGCGTTCTTCATGTCTGAGGAGACGGGGTTGGGGAAGTCCGTCACGTAGCGGGCGATGTGGCCATCGGCAAGCGCCGCGGCCATGGCACGCTCGTCGACGATGGTGTTGCGGGCGAAGTTGAGCACCACGGCACCAGGCTTCATCTGGGAGATGAGCTCGGCGTTCACCATGTTCTTCGTGGAGTCCATGGCGGGCACGTGAATGGTGATGTAGTCGCAGTCGGCAACCAGGCGCGAGAGGTCGTCGGCGTGCTCGATGCGACGGTCGAGGTTCCAGGCGGCAGATACCGAGAGGTACGGGTCGTAGCCAACCGCCTGCATGCCAAATCGCGTCGCGGTGTTTGCCACGGCGGCGCCAATGGCACCCAGACCGATGACGCCAAGGCGCTTGCCGGCAAGCTCGTGGCCCGCGAACTGCTTCTTGGCCTTCTCGGCATGCTTGGCGATGTCCGGGTCGTCCGCATTGGCGCGCACCCACTCGATGCCGCCCACGATGTCGCGGCTAGCAAGGAGCAGCCCGGCAAAGACGAGCTCCTTCACGGCGTTTGCGTTGGCGCCGGGAGTGTTGAAGACGACGATGCCCTCGTCGGCGCAGCGGTCTACCGGGATGTTGTTCACGCCTGCACCGGCGCGGGCGATGGCGAGAAGGCCTTTGGGGAACTTTGTCTCGTGAAGGCTTGCGCTCCTCACCATGATGGCGTCGGCGTCCTCGAGAGTGTCGGTGAGCTCGTAGTTGGCACCTAGGCGGTCGGTACCCGCCTTGGCGATGTTGTTCATGCAGTGAACCTTGTACATGAAAGGCTCCTTCGTATTTGGGATGGATGACAGGGACGCACCGGCGAGAGGGACTAGGCCTTCTTGTGCGACCGCTCGAAGCCATCCATGAAGTTGACGAGCGCTTCGACGCCAGCCTTGGGCATGGCGTTGTAGATGGAGGCGCGCATGCCACCGACAGTGCGGTGACCCTTGAGGTTCACGAGACCGGCCTCCGCCGCCTTGGCCACAAACTCCGCATCGAGGTCCTTGTCGCCCGTCACGAATGGGACGTTCATGAGCGAGCGGCTTGCGGCATCGGTCACCGTGGGGTGGAAGAGCTCGGATGCGTCAAGGTAGTCGTAGAGGACCTTGGCCTTCTCGGCGTTCCTCTCGTGCATGGCGGAAAGCCCGCCGTTCTCGAGCAGCCACTCGAACACGAGGCCGCACATGTAGATGCCCCAGCAGTTGGGCGTGTTGTAGAGCGAGCCCTTGTCGGCCTGTGTCTTGAAGCGCAGCATCGTGGGGACGCCAGGAAGGTCGTCGGGGATGAGGTCCTCGCGAACGATGACGATCTGGACCCCTGCTGGGCCGACGTTCTTCTGGACGCCCGCGTGGATGCAGCCGAACTTGGTCACGTCGACCGGCTCCGAGAGGAACATCGAACTCTGGTCGGAGACGAGCATATGGCCCTTGGTGTTGGGCAGGGCGTGGTACTGCGTACCGTAGATGGTGTTGTTCTGGCAGATGTAGAGGTAGTCCGCATCATCGCGGATGGGCAGGTCAGAGCAGTCGGGGATGTAGGTGAAGTTCTTGTCCGCAGAGCTTGCCACGACGTTGGCGTCACCCAGGATCTGCGCCTCCTGGCAGGCCTTCTTCGCCCAGTTGCCCGTAATCACGAAGTCAGCCTTGCGGTGCGGGGCAAGGTTGATGAAGGTGGTCGCAAACAGGAGCGAGTCGCCACCCTGCAGGAAGAGCACCTTGTAGTTCTCGGGGATGCCCATGAGGGTGCGGATGTCCGCCTCGGCCTTGTCGATGATGCCCTGGAAGACCTTTGACCTGTGGCTCATCTCCATGACGGACATGCCTGAGCCCTGGTAGTCGAGGATCTCTGAGCCCGCGCGAGAGAGCACCTCCTCCGGAAGTACGGCGGGGCCGGCGGAGAAGTTGTACACGCGCGCCATGTAGATCACTCCATCTTCTTGTGCATCGCGGTTTTCCAGCCGATAGTCGCACGTAATCGTGACTGTCGGCCGGCTTGTGTTTCAACATGATAGCCACGAGATGACGGGAATCCGTAACCGTTACGTTTTGATAACCTAGGGGGACGGTGGGAATTACTCTCGGTCTTCTCTCGGCGTGTCGGGCTGCTAGACTTTGTCTTACGACTCTGGCGAGAGGGGCGGTTCATGGGACAGGCGGCAAGCGGCTCCGACGTGACGGGAAGCCTCGTTGACGTAGTCTTCTTCGATATCGACGACACCCTCTATGACCAGGCGCAGCCATTCTCCTACGCAGTGAGGCGCACATGTGGGGACGTGCCCGGCGCCACGGACTCCAAGCTCTACGACGCAAGCAGGAGGCACAGCGCCCCCATCTTCGCGGCCTTCTCGGCTGGCCGGGTCCCCACGAGCGAGGAGTACGCCCTCCGCATGCAGCAGACGCTCGCCGACTTTGGCGTCACCATCGATCACGCGACGGCGGTCGAGGCGCAGCGGGTCTATGCCACGGAGTCTGGCTTGGCCATGTCGCTCTCCCCCACCATGACCCATGTGCTCGAGGAGTGCCGTCGTCGCGCACGCCTGGGTGTTGGAATCATCTCGAACGGCGATGCGGGGCTGCAGGAGGAGAAGCTCGACATCCTCGGCATCTGGCGTTGGGTGGAGCGCCAGGCGGTCTTTGTCTCCCAGGCGGTTGGCCTCGCAAAGCCGGACCCCGCACTGTTCGACTATGCGTGTGCGCGCATGGGGACGGAGCCCGGTCGCTGCGTCTACGTTGGCGACGCGTGGGACACGGACGTCGTGGGCGCGCATGCCGCAGGTATGCCGTGTGTGTGGCTGAACAGGCGAGGCAGGGCGCGACCGAGCGACGCTGGGGGCGTCTCGCCTGCGTGGGAGGTTGTCTCCGAGGAGGGACTCGAGTCGCTTGTCGGAAGCGAGCGCTTCTGGGAACTGGATTGCTCGTGACGTGCACTATGATGGGCACACGCTAAGAGAGAGGGCACGATATGGATCCAAGGCTTGAACCACTGTTCACCCCATGGAACATCGGCGGATGCGAGATCAAGAATCGCATTGTCATGACGTCCATGGGCGGCACCAACATCTTTGGCTGGATGGAGAAGAACCACTTCGACCGTGACGGCGCGCGCTTCCTCATGGAGCGCGCCCAGAACAACGTGGGCTTGCTCCTCCCTGGATGCCAGCCCGTCTACAACCCCATCGGCGGACAGTGGCTGGACAAGAACCGCGCCATGTACGAGGAGCTCAAGCCTTTCATGGAGCAGCTGCACGCCACGGGGGCAAAGATGCTCGTGCAGCTCACAGCCGGCTTTGGTCGCAGCTTCACCGTCTCTGACTCCATGGAGCAGCTCTACACCAACCCGCTTCTCCGCGCGCTGTCGCGCCCCTTCATGGACCTCGACAAGATCTGCGCGACGGCGTCTCCCTCGCCCAACCGCTGGTCTGACAAGGTGCCCTCCCGCGAGATGACCATCGGCGAGATCGACCGCCTGGTGGAGGCGTTCGCGAACTGCGCAAAAATGCTTCGCGACGCAGGAGTCGACGGCGTCGAGGTGCACGCCGTGCACGAGGGCTACCTCCTCGACCAATTCACGCTCCCCTACGTGAACCACCGCAACGACATCTATGGCGGGTCGCGCGAGAACCGCTACCGATTCCCCGTGCGCATCGTCCATGCTATACACGACGCAGCAGGAGAGGACTTCCCGGTGTCCCTTCGCTACTCGGTGGTAAGCCGGACGAAGGGCTTCCGCGAGGGCGCGCTTCCCGGCGAGGACTACGTTGAGGTCGGGCGCACGATGGAGGAGTCCGAGTGGGCGGCAAACTACCTCGCCAACGAGGGCTACGCGATGCTCAACTGCGACAACGGCACCTATGACGCCTGGTACTGGGCGCACCCGCCCATCTACATGCCCGAGAACTGCAACCTCGCGGACGTGGAGCACATCAAGGGCTTCGTGGACGTTCCCGTCGTGTGCGCGGGGCGCATGGACCCCTACGTGGGCGCGCAGGCGGTTGCCGAGGGCAAGCTCGATGCCGTTGGCTTTGCTCGCCAGTTCCTTGCCGACGGCGAGTGGGTGACCAAGCTCGTCGAGGGGCGCGAGAAGGACATTCGCCCCTGCATCTGCTGCCACAACGGCTGCTTCAACATGTGCCACTACAAGGGCCACGCCAACACCCAGACGCTCGAGGACTCGCTGCACCTCTCGCGCTGCGCCGTGAACCCCGAGACCATGCAGTACGAGAAGCACCACATCAGGCTAACGACCACGCCTCGCCGCGTCGCCGTCGTGGGCGGCGGCATCGGTGGCATGGAGGCCGCGCGCGTGCTTGCCCTGCGCGGGCACTGGCCGGTCATCTACGAGCAGTCCGACCATCTGGGCGGCGTCTTCAAGGAGGCCGCGTCTGCGAGCTTCAAGGGCAAGCTCCGCGACCTTCTCGCCTGGTACGAGCGCCAGATGGAGACCCTTGGGGTCGAGATCCACTACAATCGCGAGGTCATCGACGTCCAGGAGCTTGACGAGGACTACGTTATCGTGGCCACGGGCGCCACGCCCAAGCGCCTTCCCGTCCAGGGGGCGGAGCGCGCGATGGACGCGCTCGACTACCTCGACGGTGCGGAGGCTGGCCAGCGCGTGGCGGTCATCGGCGGCGGCCTCACGGGCTGCGAGGTCGCGCTCGAGCTCTACCTCTCTGGCAAGGAGCCGGTCATCATCGAGATGAAGGACGACCTTGTGGCACAGGACGGCGTCTGTCTCGCCAACTCGAGCTACCTGCGCGAGTTCTTTGCCTGGAAGAAGGTCCCCGTCTACCTCGAGGCTACCGTTCGCGCCGTGGGCGAGGGCTGGGTGCAGATCTCGCACAAGGATGGCACGCTTGAGCGCGTCGAGTGCGACTCGGTTGTGAGCGCCGTTGGCTACACGCCCGACCCCGTCGCCAAGCCCGAAGGTCGCCACGTGCAGCTGGTCGGCGACTGCGCGGGCGTGGGCAACCTGAGGTCCGTGATCTGGCGCGCCTACGAGGCGGCATCGCGCGTCTAGAGAAACCGAGAAGAACGTAACAAAGGAGGGAGGCCAGCCAATGGAGCTGACCCAAGAGGAGCGAGACATCCTCGATGGTAAGCAGGGGGAGACGCTTGCGAAGGTGATGCGGACGCTCGTCGAGTACGGAGAGGCGTTCGGGGCCACGCGCATGGTCAAGGTCACCGCGCCGGGTCACCTGGTGACGAGCTTTGGCATTTCTATTCTCAACGCCAACTTCCGACTCATGGACGAACTCATCGATGCGGGGCTCAAGACGAAGGAGCCCTTCACCGTTGACCCGCGCCCCATCGACAACGCTGACGTACCGGCAAGCCTCGTGCAGAAGGTCGTGGGAGCGGTCACCTACAGCAAGCAGGAGTCCTACGAGCGCCAGCTCCGTGCGGTTGGCCTCAAGGACGAGAATGCCTTCACCTGCGCCTGCTACCTCCCCGAGGTAGGCAACACCCCCAAGCGCGGCGACATCCTGAGCTGGGCGGAGTCGTCTGCCGTGGTCTATGCCAACTCCGTGCTGGGCGCGCGCTGCAACAGGAACAGCGGCTTCATCGACCTCTTTGGGAACATCGTGGGCGAGGTGCCGGAGTTTGGCTTCCTCACCGACGAGGGCCGCAAGGCAACGTGGGTCGTGGACGTGCAGTGCAGCGAGAAGCCCCAGGCACAGGTGCTGGGCTCCGCCATCGGCATGAAGGTCATGGACGAGGTCCCCTACATTCGAGGGCTCGACCACTGGCTTGGCGGAACCCTTGACGACGCCGCGAAGGCCTACCTCAAGGACATGGGCGCGGCGACGGCGTCGAACGGTGCGGTTGGCCTCTACCATGTTGCGGGAATCACCCCAGAGGCGGCCGACCTCGGCGAGTCACTCGTGGCCGAGGGCGCGAAGCACTATGTGATCGACGACGCCGAGCTCGAGCGCGTGAAGGCGAACTACCCCAACATCTGGAAGAAGCCCGACGCCAGGCCTCGCCTTGCGTTCATCGGATGCCCGCACTGCTCTCTCGACCAGCTCAAGGACTGGGCGCACCGCATCCCCGAGGCCCTCGCGCGCGAGGGCCGCACAAAGGTCGCCGTCCCCACGGTCGTCTCGAGCGCGCCAGACGTTCTTGCCGCATTCGACGGTACGCCCGAGAAGCGCAGGCTCCTCGCAACCGGCGCCAAGCTCACCTACATCTGCCCGCTCATGTACATGGACAACCCCGCGACCGACCTTCCGGTTGTGACTTGCTCGAACAAGCTGCGCACCTACACGAGCGCCCGCTACTTTGACGAGGACGACCTGCTCCGCATCATCGCGAGGGGAAGGATCGACTAATGGCTGAGAATACCTTTAAGGGACGTGCCGTCGTTGCCGGCACCACGAGCGCTAAGGCCCTGGTGAGCCACGGTGGATTCAACACGCTTGCGAGCTACCAGCAGCCCCTCATCTTGAAGAACGTGAAGGCGCCCTGCTCCGACCAGAACAACCCCGACCTCTACAAGAAGCCTCTGCAGGGGGCGGCGATCTGTCTGCCGCAGACCATCGGCTCCACTACGGGCGGCATGGTCCTCATGTGCGCGTGCGACATGGGGGCGGGCCCTGCCTGCATGCTCTTCTCGAAGCCGATTGACCCGCTGGCGGCCGCCGGCGCCATTCTCGCGAAGAACTGGACCGAGCACCCGTTTGTCGTCGTGGACCAGCTGGGTGATGAGTTTCTCGACTATGTTCACGACGGCATGGACGTGAGCGTGGCCGAGGATGGCACCGTCACCGTAGCTGGGTAATCCCGCCGCTCTCGCTGAAACGCGCCTTTCGGCGAGATTTTGACGCCTGAACAGTGGTTTTAGCAGCATTTACGTCCAAAGTGTGCCCTCCGGCGAGAAAATGACGCCGGAGGGCACGTTATTGCATCCATCACGTACCTAAGTTCTTCTCCGGCGCCTTTTCTGCACCGGAGGGTACCTTTTCGCAGCAGCGGCGTACGCAACCCCCCTCCGGCGTCATATCGACGCCGGAGGGCGCATCTCGTACGTGATTTCGTCTGAAACCCCGGTTCTGGCGCTATTTCTACTCCGGAGGGAACATCTCGTACGGAATCCTGTCGGTAACCCTCGCTCCGGCGTCATTTCTACTCCGGAAGGGTCTTCTCGTACGGGATTGCGTATGAAACCCCTGTTGTGGCGTCATTTTCTCGCCGGAGGGCGCATTCTGGCAGCGTCGCTGACAATAACGGTCCCTTCGGCGCCCGCAGCACCCGCCGCAACCAGCCGCAGCGTCTCGCAAGTTCACCTATCGGTTGATCTCCTCGAGAAAGACGTCGCCATAGCGGCGGAGCTTGGCTTGGCCAACGCCGGAGACCTCGAGCAGCTCCTCCTCGTTTGAGGGACGGCGCCGCACCATGGCACGAAGCGTGGCGTCCGAGAAGACCATGTACGGAGGCACGCGGAACTCGTCCGCCAGCCGCTTGCGCACCCCGCGAAGTCGCTGGAAGAGCCGCTCATCCTCATCGGTGACCTCGGCTTCGCTGGGAAGCTCGCGTGTACGATAGCCGCTAGCACCCGTGGCGCCAAAGGCTCTGCGAGGCCGCGCAGCACGCAGGTACTCGTCTGCCGAAGTCTTCAGGCACACGGAGCAGCCACCGCAACCACAAGAGCCGTTCGCCGTGACGAGCGAGGACGCATCCTGCCCAAAGTAGCGAAGCACGCGCGCCCGCAGGCAGGAGTCGCTCATCGCATAGCCGATCATCGCCGAGAGGAGGCGCTCGCGGTTGCGCAGGAGCCCGTCCTTCTCGGCCTGCGTCATCTCCGGCGGGAACATGGTGTTGTCGATGAAGAAGTGGCAGGTGCGGATGTCACCACGGCTCCAGAGAAGGTAGCACTCCGCCGGCTCGCCATCGCGCCCGGCGCGACCGGCCTCCTGGTAGTACTCCTCAAGCGAGAGAGGCAGACCGCAGTTGACAACAAAGCGCACGTCAGACTTGTCGATGCCCATCCCAAACGCGTTGGTGGCGATCATCACGCGCGCTTCGTCACACACGAAGGCGTCCTGCGAGGCGGTGCGCTCCTCGTTATCCATCCCGGCGTGATAGCTCACCGCGGTAATTCCCGCCTCGCGCAGCGCCTCTGCCAACTCGTCCACCTTCTTGCGCGTGGTCGCATAGACGATGCCCGACCATGTGGGGTGGGCGGCAAGATAGCCGAGAAGCCAGCGCGTCCGCTCCTTGGGCGTGAGCTCGAAGGCCGAGAGGCGCAGGTTGGGCCGATCGAATCCGTTCACTTGGACAAGGGGGTCATGCAGTTCGAGCAGTCGCGAGACGTCTTGCCGCACCCGCGCTGTGGCGGTGGCCGTGAGTGCGCAGACAACGGGACGACGCGGAAGCCGGGCGACGAAGTCCGGGATGCCACGGTACGCCGGCCTAAAGTCCTGGCCCCACTGGCTCACGCAGTGCGCCTCGTCCACGGCAACGAGCGGTATGCGCACCTGTTGTGCAAAGGCAAGGAAGCGCTGGTCAGCAAGGCGTTCCGGTGCAACGTACATGAGGTCGTACCAGCCCGCGATAGCACGTGCCATCACGACCTCCTGCTGGCGCGGCGTGAGCGTGGAGTTGAGGTACGAGCCTCGGATGCCAGCCTCCTTGAGGGAACGGACCTGGTCACCCATGAGCGAGATGAGCGGAGACACGACAATCGTGAGACCGCCGAGAAGCACCGCAGGAATCTGGTAGCAAATCGACTTGCCGGCACCCGTGGGCATCACGGCTAGGGCGTCCCTGCCGGATAGGACCGAGGATATAACTTCCTCCTGGCCAGAACGGAAGGAGTCGTAGCCAAAGTAGGTGCGGAGGACACCTCGCGCATCGCTAGGCCGCCCCTCTTGTTGGTTCTGGCCGCTCTCCCCTACCGAGTCCATCCTTCTCCCCTGTGTCAACTTAAAGATAATGCCGTTCGCCGTTGCAATCATGCCGCCTGGAGGTACTACCATACATCGTATGAATCAAGACGAAGACACAGCAACAACCAAGTATCGGCAGATGACGGAGGAGCCCATAAGGCCCCTCGTCCTCTCCCTTGCCGCACCCTCCATTGTCTCCAACCTCTTGACCAGCATCTACAACCTCTGCGACACGTTCTTCGTGGGGTCGCTCGGCACCTCGGCCGAAGGGGCGATCGGCATCTCGTTCGTTGTCATGACGGCCATCCAGGCCGTGGGCTTTGGCATGGGGCAGGGCACCGGCAACGCCATCTCCCGCTACCTTGGCGCCCGCGACCGGAATCACGCCTGCGTCATGGCCACCAACGGCCTTGCCACAACGCTCCTTCTCGGCACGCTCATCGCCATCCTAGGCAACGTCTTCATCGAGCTGATCTGTCTGGTGGCAGGCTCGACGAGTACGATTCTCCCCTACGCCAAGACCTTCGTAGGCATCATCCTCCTCGGCGCACCCTTCATGTGCAGCTCGCTTATGCTCAACATGCAGCTGCGCTTCGAGGGCGAGGCGCTCCACTCGATGATAGCCATCATGACGGGCGCGCTCATCAACATCGCGTTGGAGCCGCTTCTCATCTATGGAGCTGGTCTAGGCATTGCCGGCAGCGCCATCTCCACGGTGATTTGTCAGTTCATCAGCTTTTGTATTCTCGTCTGGCAGATCCAGCGCGTGGGGATAACCCCGCTCTCTCCAAAGTGGCTGAGAAGGCCCACCCGCGCCATGGTCACCAAGATCGTGAACGGAGGCCTCCCCTCCTTCGTGCGTCAGTGCATGCTCGGGGTGGCGACGACGCTTCTGAACGAGGCGGCACGGCCCTTTGGCGATGCGGCCATCGCGGCGCTCGCGATTGTGCAGCGGATTGCGAGCATAGGCAACTACGTGCAGATCGGCATTGGCCAGGGATTCCAGCCCGTGATTGGCTACAACTACGGGGCAAAGCTCTACGAGCGCATTCGTGCGGGGTACCGATTCTCCGTGCGCACGGCGTTCACTGCCGTGGCGCTTCTCGGAGTCGTGACGTTCGCACTCGCCCCGCAGCTCGTGGGGCTCTTCTCGAGCGATTCTGAAGTCCTGGAGATAGGCACGCTCGCCCTGCGCGTGGAGAGCTTTACGCTTCCCCTCACGGGAACGGCGATGATCACCAACTTCCTGCTTCAGACAACGGGTCGCATGTGGCGTGCTACCATCCTGGGCGCCTGCAGGCTCGGACTGGTGCTAGGCCCCGTGGTCCTGGTGCTGCCTCCCCTCCTGGGGCTTCTCGGCGTTCAGCTCGCCCAGCCAGTGACCGACGTCATCACGTTCCTGGTCACGATTCCCATGGCGTGGTCGATTCTCCACGAGCTTGCGGCGGAGGAGCGCCAGGTCCAGCAGGCGCCCATGGGGGCCGAGACAGCTCAGCGCCAACCGCTATAGACTGCAGAGTCAAGGTGCATAACTAGCCCGAGATTACCGTTGCCATTCGCGAGAACCACTCGTCTGCCGCGCCCTTGGGAAAGACGGTGATGTAGCTCTCGAAATACCTGCCAAACTCCGTGCGGTCGACGGCATAGCCGAGGTAGCCGTCTGCGTAGCCACACACGAGGACAGGCACCGTCGAGGCGTTTCTCAACTGCTCCCCAAACGCAAACACGACCTCGGCGGGAACAAACACGAACCTTATGCTGCTCAGGTTGACCAGCGTTGCAGCGGAGTCAATGCGAATGCGAGGAATAGCGAGCTTGGCCTCGACCATGCCCAACATCTGGCAAAGGTCGTCCTCGCGTGCGGCGATGCCCGATGCCTCGGCGGCGTCCGGATCGGCGAGAAGCCCAATCAGGAGGCGCTCCGCCGAGAGAAGCGTCTCGTCCTCTGCTGGCACGTAGTCCAGATGAACGGGAACCTCGCTCGTTCCGCAGAGACTCAACGAGACCTCGCCGAGAGTTGGCGCCGAGAAGCGCCGAGCCATCTCGAGTCCGATGCGCTCGACCTCGTCGAAGCCCTCCCCACGGCGTGTGAGCCGCGTGCTCGAGTCTCCCGCATCGCCTACGAGAACAACTGCGTATGCGCCGGTCAGCGCCTCGTACCTCTCGCGCAGAACACCGACGTAGTCCGTCGAGAGCAGGTGGTTCTCGCCATGGAGCACCGTTGGATGGCAGGCCACATCGAGGATGTCTATGCGCTGTCCAGCTTGGCCGGCACTGAAGCTGAGCACAGTTCCCGTTGTGTCGCACCCGGCATCAATGCCGTTGCGGTTCGTGAAGAGGCCAGAGAGGTCGCAGGTGCCAAGTCGTGCAGTTGCGTCCTCCTGCCCGGTCAGCTTCGCCATGCACCTCTCGGCACAAGAAGACATAGCCTCGATAAGCGACTCAATGAACGCCTGGTCTGGCGGGCAGCCTGGGTCTGCGAGCTTGCTCACCTTTGGCCCCGAGTGGGTGTGGATTGCGGCAACATGCACGGCCTCTTTGGGAAGAGCAGTGCGCAGGGAGATCGCCTTACGAGCCCTTTCAGCAAGCGAAGGCTCCAGGAAGAAGACGTCCGCCACGCAGAGGCAGAGTGCCCTGCGCCCCTCGTCCTCCCCATCGGAGAGAATGACGCAGCGCACGCCAATGGGGTCGTGCACGCCCGTGGCGGTTCTCCTGCCGTAGCCGTCCATAGCACAGGGAACAGCAGGAGTGACGTCTTGCTGGGCAAAAGCGACCCGCATGCTACGCGACCTTCTCAGGCGTTGACTCCCCCGCGCGTGCGGGTTCGTCACCCTTGCTCTCGAAGCCAAGTATCAGTACGAGCACGAGCGCAACGACAAAGCTCACCGCCGCCTCTGCAAGGAACCAACCAATAGGCGCAAACGAGGCAAGCGTGAAGACATTCACCAGGAAGTTGAAGACGATGAGCTGGACGTTGCCAAGGCCGCCTACGGCACCGCCAACAGCACCGGCCACGACCACCATGGGAATGAGCTTGCGGTACCGCATGATGACACCATAGATCAGGGGCTCGTTCACGCCAGAGAGGATGCCGGAGATGAGATAGGAGCCCACAAGCGTCTTGAAGCCCTTGTCCTTGGTGCGGAGGAAGACGCCAAAGCTAACGCCGAGGCATGCAAAGACGCTGGCAGCAGCGAGGGCAAAGATGGGATCCCCGCCATTGGCGTTGAGGTTTGCCATGATGATGGGGATGATTGCCCAGTGGACGCCAAAGATGACGAGAAGGCCCCAGAACGCCCCCATCACGATGCCGGCAACGACCATGTTTGCACTCACGAGATAGTTGATGGCCGTGCCGGCACCATTTGCCACGGTGTTGCCGATGGGACCAAGCACGAGCACCGTGAGGGGGACCATCACGGCGAGGTCGATTGCGGGGACGAGGAAGCTCCGAAGGTTCTTGGCCATGTGGGAGTTGAGGAAGCGCTCGAGGAAGCTCGTGACCCACACGGCGAGCAGGCTGGGCACGATGGTCGACGAGTAGTCGATGGCAACGATGGGAATCGAGAAGAAGCTCTTGGGGTCTCCGTTCTGCAGTCCCGTGAAGTTGGGCTCGAGGAGTGCCGCGCCGATGATGGCTCCCACGAGAGGGGTCACGCCAAGCTTCTTCGCGGCGTAGTAGCCCACAAAGATTGACAGGAAGTAGAAGATGGCATGTCCGGCGGCATACCAGACGGCAAACTGCCCGCTGTCCGCGGGACACACGCCCACGCCCGCAAGGATGATGAGCACCGCGGTGAGAATGCCGGCACCGGCGAACAACGGCAGAAGCGGCGTGAGCGCACCGGAGATGTAGTCGAAGACCCTCGCCATCACGGTGCGGTGTTCCTTCTCGGCAGGCACCGCCTTCACCGTAATGGAGGAAGAGCTGCTGAGGAGAGACGCGAGGGGCGCGTACACGGACTCGACGGCAGGCCCGATTACGACCTGGACCTGCCCGCCCTTCTCGACGACGCCCAGTACGCCATCCATGGCCTCCAGCTTGTCGGCGTCTGCCTTCTGGGTGTCCTTCAACGTGAAGCGAAGCCTGCTCGCACAGTGAGTCACCGCCTTGACGTTGTCCGAACCGCCAACAAGGTCAAGGATTCCCTGTGCAAGCTGCTTCTCGTCCATCTGTGCCTCCGAGCGAGACCCATCCGTTCCCAAGTGACACCCCATGCTAACGCCATTGGCAAGATGGGGGCCCAAAGGAACCAACTATGTAACGAGAATCGCCGTGGAGCGGTGCTCCGCCATTTGTTGCCAGCGCCTCTCTTTTGAGTAGAGTCTCTTTGCGCATGGACCGCAGACCGAGAGGCGCGCCTATCATTGGCGGCTGAGAGAAACCGCACAGAACGCAGGCAAACGGAGGAAGCCGGTCATGGAAACCTTTGACGAGCTGTATTACAAGGAACCCTA
This sequence comes from uncultured Olsenella sp., assembly GCA_900548775.1. Taxonomy (GTDB): domain Bacteria; phylum Actinomycetota; class Coriobacteriia; order Coriobacteriales; family Atopobiaceae; genus Tractidigestivibacter. The sequence goes on along the minus strand of URLM01000006.1, from coordinate 9,649 downwards.
TGCGAGGGAATTCGACGCGAGGGTTACGTCATGCACTCCCGTAGACGAAGGGTTCGCGATCGAGCTTGACCAGACGGCATTCTACCCAACAGGCGGTGGCCAACCCGGTGACCGCGGTACGCTGACGGTCGGCTCCGGCGAGAACGCGCTCGTGGCACACGTGCGCGAGGCCATACCTGGCAAGGGCGCGGGCGAGGTCATCCACCTCGTTGACGCCTCCCTTCCCGTTGGCGCATCTGTCCACGGTTCGCTCGATTGGGCTTGGCGCCGCGACAACATGGAGGCCCATACCGGCGAGCACATCGTCTCGGGCATCGTGCACGCGCTTTTTGGCTACAACAATGTGGGCTTCCACATGGGCGAACGGTGCATCGAGGTGGACTTCGACGGAGTCCTCACGCCCGAGGATGTCCTCGACGTTGAGCGCCGTGCCAACGCCGCCGTACGCGCGGACGTGCGGGTGGAGGCCCTTCTCCCCTCGCCAGACGAGCTCGCCTCGCTCGACTATCGCAGCAAGAAGGACCACGAGGGACAGATCCGTGTGGTGAGAATAGCTGGCGTCGACTCCTGCGCATGCTGTGGGACGCACGTCTCGAGCACGGGGCAGGTCGGTCTCATCAAGGTCTTGCGGATCACCACGAAGAAGCAGCGGACGCGCCTCGAGCTGCTCTGCGGACGAAGGGCGCTCGAGGCCTGCGAGGAGGCAATGGCGGCCCTTCGCGAGACGAGCAACTTCCTCACGGTTGCTGACGAGGAGGTCCCCGATGCGGTCCGTCGCCTCGCTGCCGAGAAGGACGACCTCAAGCACCAGCTCAAGCAGGCGGGCCGCAGGCAGCTCGACCAGTACGTGGCCACGTTGGACTCCGTGGGCTCGCTCGCGGTGTGCTGCCTTCCGGGGCTCGACGTCGATGACCTCCGCTACCTGTGCGAGCAGGTGCTCGAGCGCACCCCCGCGACAGTGTGCGCAGGCCTCTCCCCCGTTGGGGGCGATGTCCCTCGCATTGCATACGTCATGGCATCTACCGACAAGGATCTTAGGGGTCCCTGCAAGGAGCTCAACGCAAGGCTTTGTGGTCGAGGTGGCGGAAAGCCCCATATGGTCCAGGGCAGCTGGACCTCAAGCTACTCCGAAGCAAAGGCCGCCATCCAAGAGCTGATGGGCTAGAGGATCTCCAGGAAAGCCCGCGCCGCAAGGCTTAGATCTGCCCGACGGTGGTGGACGAGGTACATGCTGCGCCATGCAGGGGTCTCCAGATGCCGTATGTCGAGGTGGGTGCCGCTCCCCTCGAGAGCCAGGCTTGGAAGAGGGGAGATACCCAGGCCAGCCTCGACCATGGCAAGTATCGCCGACGTGTTGGAGGTAACGCAGCGCACGTTGGAATGGCGAAGCTCGCGCTGGAGCAGCGGCGCCGTCTCGGTGTCTGCGACGAACAGCTCGTCGACCAGGGCCTCTATGGGTATCGCCCCGGGTTTCGAGAAATGGCTTGGCGGAGCGACGATAACCAGCTCGTCTCGCTCGAACTGGCTTGACTCGAGCTCCTCGCCCTGCATGCGGCGTGGCACGAACGCGAAGTCGACCTCGTCCCTCTCCATGAGGCTCTCCGCTTCGCCATACGTGCACTCGATGATGTTGACCTGTATCCCAGGGTGCTTGTGAACGTACGTCCCAAGGGGCTTGGCCAGTCGTCGCGCGACGATGCTCGACGGTGCTGCGATCGCAATGGACCCCGTGTCCAGCCCATGCAGTGATTCCACATGATTGAACAGGTCGTCATAGGTACGGCACAGCCTGCTCGCATCATCCAGCAGGGCCTGTCCCTCGCTTGTGAGCACAAGGGACGTGCCACGGCGATGGAAAAGCTGAACTCCCCAGTCGGCCTCAAGGCTTGCGACCATGCGGCTCACCGTGGACTGCGTGCAGTCCAGCTGTTCGGCCGCACGCGTGAAGCTGCCAACTCGAGCGCTCGCAACGAACGCCCTGAGCTTGCGGATGTTCCCCTCCACGCACGTCTCCTATTCGCCGCGGCCGCAAAGTTTGCGTCCGTAACTCTACTCTTCTTTGCGCGGTGACTGCTCCAAGACAATGGGGCCCATCACGCGAGCGTGATGGGCCCCTGGGGGGAAATCAGTTCAAGCCGTTGGGCTCCTGGACGCCTACAGGGCGCCCTTGATCATCTGGTCGCCCTCCTTCATGATGACCTCCATCTTGTCGGGCGTGAGGTCGCGGATGTTTGCCAGCGGGTCGCCGTCAACAACCAGCAGGTCGGCATACTTGCCCTTCTCGAGCGAGCCAAACTCGTCCTCGTGGTGGACCATCTTGGCGCCGTTGAGCGTAGCGGCAACGATTGCGTCCATGGCGGGAATGTCGCAGTGCTCGACCCAGGCGTAGACCTCGTCCAGCGTGGTATAGCCGTACGGAGTCGAGAAGCTGAAGGAGTCGGAGCCCACGGTGAGGGTGACGCCAAGCTTGTACGCGCGGTTGAGGTTTGCGTACGAGCGCGCGATGCCCTTCTCGGCGTTGTCCATGCCGGGCCACTTGTCCAGCTCGGGCGTCCACTCGGGAGGATAGGTGGCATACCAGCTGGGCAGGAAGCCAACGGTAGGCGTGAAGAAGGTGCCCTGCTCGGCCATGAGGTCCATGGTCTTGTCGTCCAGCTCGAAGCCGTGGATCAGCTGCTCGCAGCCAAAGCGGACCGAGTCGTATGCGGCAGAGATGGAGTTATAGGAGTGCGACCACACGGGAATGCCCACCATCGCGCACTCGTCGCAGACTGCCTGGATCTCCTCGGTACTCATGAGCTGGGCGCGACCGGAGTCCCAGCGCCAGATTCCGCCACCGGTTGCCCAGATCTTGATGGCGTCCGGGTTCTCGCGCAGGCGCATGCGGATGGCATGGCGAAGCTCCCACGGACCGTCCACCTGGTCGCCCCAGGGGTGGCCAGTCTTTGACATCTCGAAGGGCAGCTTGTGGCAGTCGCCATGGCCCGCGGTGCGGCAGAAGCCCAGGCCGGTCGCATAGATGCGCGGCCCCTTCATGACGCCCATGTTCACGAGGTCACGAATCGCGATGCCATTGCGACCAATCTCGCAGACGGTGGTGAGGCCATGGGTCACGGCGTCGTACGCCTGCTTGACGGCGCAGGCCTGCTTCTGGGCGACGGTCTCGATTACCCAGTCATTGTCGTTGTCGGTGAGGTTGCCCGAGAAGTGGATGTGCGTGTCGACGATGCCCGGCATGATGGTGCGGCCAGCGATGCCACGCACCTCGTATCCCTCGGGAACCTCGGTGGCAGGACCGGCGTAGGCGATCTTCTTGTCGTCTACCAGCACGAGGCTGTCCTCGACCGGCGTTGCGCCCGTGCCGTCGACGAGCTTGCCACCCTTGAAAGCGATCTTGCTCATACCGTTACCTCCAATTCGTGCGAGTCCCATTGCTCGCGTATCGCCAGTCGCGCTTCTCGCGCGATATAGCCCGTTAGTGCAAGCCAGCCAGCTTATGAAACGTCTGCCTTTGCCTGCTTGCCTGCGGCATGCTTGTTGCCGAACAGTGCCAAGATGAGAACGCCGATGAGAACCCAGCCTGCGGTGATTGCCCACTCCACGCCATTGAGGGCAGCGGGGCTGAAGGGCAGAACCATGAGCGCGATCACGATGGCGCCGGCTGCGATTGCGCATGCGATCCCGGCCTTGCCACCGTTGACCTTGTACGGACGACGCAGGTCCGGCTCCGTCCTGCGCAGCCGCATGCAGGCGCAGGCGGCCATCGTGCAGGCGAAGATGAAGCCCAGCGACGCCACGTTGGTGAGGGGCACCAGCATGTTCCTGCCAAGGAAGGGTCCGACCAGCGTGAGGACGGCCATCACGATGTTGCCGGTCTTGGGGGCTCCGGACTTTGGGTCGATCTCCGCGAAGGACGTGGGGAGCATCTCCTTGCGGCCCATGGCAAGCATCAGGCGCGTGGAGGCACCAAAGAAGGAGTTCATGGGCCCCAGGGGTCCGAGCGTTGCGATGATGAGCATTGCGACGTAGAAGAAGATGTTGATGCGCTCGAGAACCGCCAGGGCGGGTACCTACGAGCGCACGAACTCGTGCCAGTCGATGATGGTGCCGAAGGAGTAGATGCAGATGAGGTAGAACACGCCAGAGGCGAGCAGGGCGATTGCCGGGACCAGACCGAACTTCTTCCAGTCGAGGTTCGCCGACGCCTCCTCCGCCTGCTGTGGAATGGTATCAAAGCCGGCGTAGAAGAAGGGCGTCATGACCAGCACCGCCACAATGCCGCCCAACACAGAGGTCGCCTCGGTGAAGGAGCCGCCTGCGGCATCGGTAACCTGGGAGAACACGGGAAGCGCGTTCGAGGGGGATCCGGTGGCGAAGGAGATCGCCATCGCGAGCACCATGCCGGCGAGAAGGGCCTTCGTGAGGAAGGTGGAGAGCTTTGCGGCAGCCCCGGCGCCACGGAAGTTGAGCACGATCACCAGCACGGCAAACGCCAGCGAGATGAGGGTCGGCCACAGGTACACGTCGGCGCCCATGATGGTGTAGAGCTTCACGGAACGCAGCCACGCGAGCGCGGGAAACTCGGCAAAGCGGTCAGTGAGCAGCGTGGATATGGCGATGGCCTCCCAGGGGCACAGAGGGGCATTGCCCAGGAGCAGCATCCACCCGGTGAGGAAGCCCATCTTTCGCCCAAAGGTGCGGTCGACATATTCGATGATGCCGCCAGAGATAGGAATCGCAGCCGTAAGCTCGCCAAAGCACATGCCGATGGGCACAAGGAAGATCGCGCCGATGGCAAAGGCGATCATGGCCGGAATGGGGCCTCCGCCCAGCACCATCCAGTCACCCACGAGCAGAACCCATCCGGTGCCGATGATGGCACCAAATCCGATGGTGAAGAAGTTGAAGAGCGTGAGCTCCTTCTTCATCCCTCCGGAGGCTGCGGTCTCGGTATCTGCCATTCCCCTCTCCTCTCCATGGCTGCCCTGGGGCGCCAGCACAGGACGTCTGGGCCGATCGGCCAGCCCTCGCAAGGCTTCTCGCTGCCCTAAAGCAACCATTGCCAGATTCCATATACGCGCAGGTAAAACGCACGTGACAGATATTCGGCTTGGCTTGTATTCGTGAGAAGTCCCACGGATTCAAGTGCCCGCGAACGGGCACCAATTGGCAGCCAACGGAGAGTGGGGTTCTCTGCTTGGTTTCGATAACCGAATCGGCCCCATGCGGCTTTTGAATCAGCCTAAAGCCACTAGCATTTCGAGGCTGGCATGCCACATGATTGGAAGGATTATAGAGACCACTTTGGCAACAAGCGCCCGCAGTCAGCACTGGCCAACCGCAGGCGAAAGTTAGCTTCAATTTGCAACAAACTAGGCGAGAAGAACGCGCCCCAGCTCATCGACCGTGTCGACGATCGTATGCGCGCCGGCGTCGAGCAGTTCCCCGCGTGTGCCGTAGCCATAGGTGACGCCGACAAACCCCACGGAGGCGGCCAGCGCGCCCCGCGCGTCTTGGGCCCGGTCGCCCACCATGATGACGGAGTCCTTCTCGTCACGCATTCCCAGCCGTGCGAGCGCCTCGTCTATGACATCTGCCTTCGCCGTGCGCTTCTCGTCTAGCGTGGCCCCTACCACCTGGTCAAAGAGTTCCGTCATCCCAAAGTGGTCGAGGATCCTCAGCACGAAGGGCTCGGGCTTGCTCGAGGCCACGCAGGTGATGATGCCGGCCGCCCTCAGAGAGCCGAGAAGCTCAACGATTCCCTGGTAGGGGTGGTTCTCAAAGAGGCCAACGGTGGTGTAGCGCTCTCGATAGAGCTCGAGCGCCCTGAAGGCCTCGTCATGCGTCATGCCCGAGAAGTCCATGAACTCCTGGACGAGCGGAGGCCCGATGAAGACCGTGAGCGCGGATGGGTCCGGCACCTCTCGTCCCATCTGCTCAAGTGCGTACTGCACGGACCTGACGATTCCCTCGCCAGACGCAGTAAGGGTGCCGTCAAGGTCAAAGAGAACCGCTCGAGTCATACTTTCCTCCTCGTTTGCATAGCCTTTCCAGACCTCTGCCCTTCTCGTTCCAAAGGTTATCGCCATTTCTTAATCGATTGATGCGTTTGGCCTGTTGACAGGAAGACGTTTTAAGAGATGGCGATAAGCTATGGAGACGATTCCGCCAGGGGCGAGAAGAACGGGTGCGGCCCCAGGTCTTTGCCCGGGGCCGCACGCTATACAGCCTGGATGTCCTTCACCATCACGTCCCGCCCAGTCACGAGGTAGGTGTTGTGACCCCCGCAGACGGGACAGGCCTTGCCATACTCGGTGGTGCGGTAGGTCTTCTTGCAGTCGCGGCAGTAGGAGATCCCCGCGACGATGATCATGTTAAGCTCGCACTCCCGCATGTACTCGGTGCGGAGCTTCGCCCACTCGAAGCAGTCGCGGAAGTAGCTTGGCACGATGGTGCTGACCTCGCCCACCTCGAGGTCAACGCGCACCACCTTCCTCACGCCGTTCTTGCGGGCAGCCTCCTCGACCATGTCGATCACATGCACGACTATTCCCAGCTCGTGCATTTACGCGTTCTCCTCGCGCGACTCTTCGCTCGAGTTGCCCGTGTACGGATGCGTCTCCATGAAGTCCTTGTGCGTGCGGTTGTACTCCCGCCGCTTCTCGCGCATGACCTTTGCCTCCTCGGAGCCCGAGTTGGCAACGATCCTCGCCGCGCGCTTGATGGCATAGGCCGCAAGCCCGCCTACCTTGTCCTCTGCGGCACGCATGTCGGTCATCTCGGGGTGGTCACGGTAGAGGTGGATGGCGTCGAACTTGCAGCGAGTGGTGCAGATGCCGCAGCCAATGCACTTGTTGGGATCGACGACAGAGGCGCCACAGCTCAGGCAGCGCTTGGTCTCCGCGGCCACCTGCTCCGCCGTGAGCGTTCGATGGACGTCGCGGAAGCGGTCCGCACCCTCCGGGTCCATCCCCTCCTCCTGACGGCCGGCGTTGTCATAGGACTCGATGAGCAGATCATCCTTGTCGAACTCGAGGTAGTTGTGGCGATCGCGGCCGATGGTCATGCTCGCGCCGTCCTGGACGCGACGGTGCAGGGACTCCGCAGCGTAGTGGCCGGCGGCGATGGCGTCGATCACGAACTTGGGGCCGGTGAGAACGTCGCCGCCGACAAAGATGTCGGGGTCAGCCGTCTGGAAGGTGAGGGCGTCTGCCTGAGGATAGTTGCCATGGTGGAAGGTGACGGAACGACCGTCGAGGAGGCCTCCCCACTCGATGGCCTGTCCGATGGCGAAGACGACCTGGCTGCAGGCGATGGTCATGGTGTCGTTCTCGTCATAGAGCGGCGAGAAGCGCTTGGTCTTGGGGTCGAAGACCTGGGTGCAGCGCTTGAAGACGACGCCGACCACGTGGCCGTCCTCGTCCGTGAGGACCTCCTTGGGCCCCCAGCCGTTCTCGACCTTCACGCCGTCCTCGAGGGTCTCGGCAATCTCCGCATTGGTGGCCGGCATCTCGTCGCGCTGCTCGAGCGAGACCATCGTGACGGCCTCTGCACCGCGACGCTTGGCGTTGCGCGCGCAGTCGACGGCGACGTTGCCGCCACCAACGACCACGACGTTTCCAGCCAGCGCAGGGTTGCCCTTGGCCATGGAATCCTCGAGGTAGTGGACGGCCACGTCGGTGCCCTCGGCGGTGTCGCCGGGAACCCCGGGCCGCCTGCCGCCCTGGCATCCAACGGCCACGAAGAAGGCCTTGAAGCCCTGCTCGCGCAGCTGGTCGAGCGTGACGTCGCGACCGACCTCGACCCCACAGCGAATCTCGACGCCCAGACTCTTGATGATCTCGACCTCGGCGAGAAGCACGTCCTTCTCGAACTTGTAGGAGGGGATGCCGTACATCATCATGCCGCCGGGCTGCTCGTGCTTCTCGAACACGACAGGAGAGTAGCCGAGAAGCGCGAGGTAGTACGCGCAGGAGAGGCCCGCAGGACCTGCGCCGATGATTGCGATCTTCTGGTCGAAGTGGTCGTGGACCGAGGGAACGGCGCGCCCCGGCACGGCATGCTCGGCCTGCGCGAGGTCGTAGTCGGCCACGAACTTCTTGACCGCGTCGATGGAGACGGGCTCGTCGATGGTGCCACGGGTGCATGCGTCCTCGCAGCGCTTGTTGCAGATGCGGCCGCACACGGCGGGGAACGGGTTCATGGTGCGGATGAGCTCGACGGCCTCCTGGTACTTGCCCTCCTTGGCCTTCTGGAGGTAGGCCTGGACGGGCACGTGCGCCGGGCAAGCGGCCTTGCAGGGGGCAGAGCCGGTAGGCCAGGTGTTGTGCATGCGAGCGGTGTCGCGGTAGTTCTCGTCCCAGGCGTACTTGCCCCAGTGGATGGCGTCAGGCAAGATGGCGCGTGGGTACTTGGGCTGCTCGCCGTTTGAGCGGCAGAGCTTCTGGCCAAGCTTGACGGCACCGGCGGGACAGGACTCCACGCAGAGGCCGCAGGCGACGCAGCTCTCGGGCGTCACCTTGGCCGTGAAGGAGCTACGCGAGAGGTTTGGCGTGTTGAAGAGCATGCTCGTGCGAAGGGCGTTGCAGATCTTCGCGTCGCAGTTGCAGATGTCGAAGATCTTGTCCTCGCCGTCGATGTTGGTGATCTGGTGCACAAAGCCATTGTCCTCGGCGCGCTTGAGGATCTCGAGCGTCTCCTCGGTCGTGATGTAGTGGGCGCGACCGGTCTCCACGGTGTAGTCGGCCATGTCGCCTACCTGGATGCACCAGTCGTCCGGGTCGTCGGCGCAGCCCTCGCCCAGCTTGGTGCGGGAGTAGCGGCACGAGCAGATGCCGGCGGAGATGTGGCCCTCGTACTTCTTGAGCCAGTAGGAGATGCGCTCGAGCTTGACGGCCTCGTTCTGGAAGTTGACGGCCTCCTCGACGGGGATGACGTGCATGCCGATGCCGTCGCCTCCGGGAGGGACCATCTGCGTGATGCCCGCAAGCGGGATGAAGGTCATGCGCTCGAAGAAGTTCGCGACCGCGGGGTTCTTGTCGATGCGGTCCTTGCTCGAGTTGAAGAGCTCTGCAGAGCCGGGCACAAAGAACGGCAGGCGCCAGCGCTTGGTGCGCGGGGCGTCCGCGATGGGGCCGTCGTCGTTGTAGTGGTCTCCGTAGTCGTACTCGATGATGCCGATGACGCTCATCTGGTCGAGGAGTTCCTGCAGGTGCGCGGGTTCAATCTCGGGCGCAAGAGCCATCATCTGGTCGAAGTCATAGAACTGGCGGAGCTTCATGCGGTTGGCAAGGTCGACCATCTCGTCAGAGAGGACCTCCTTGAGGCCCCAGTACTCCGGGTCGTCGGTCTTGATGCCACCAATCTTGTGCTTCACAACATCCGTGATCTTGCGCCCGAGCTTGGCCACGGCGGCATTGCGCTCGGCTTCGTTCTGATAGATCGAGCGGGGCTGTTCAAACTGTTCCGGCATCTCTTACGCCCTCCAGAGTTCGATTTGCTGGCGAACCCAATCGGCGAGCTGGTCCATGCCCTCGCCCGTCTTGGCCGATATCTTGATGAGCTGGCAGGTGTGGTTGCGCTGCCGCAGGTAGCCCACAAAGGTGTCGAGGTCAAAGTCAAAGTACGGCAGAACATCAATCTTGTTGAG
>URLM01000005.1 GCA_900548775.1 uncultured Olsenella sp. | reverse complement strand
GGTCGAGGGCCAGGACAGGACCATTGCTGCGGGTGCCACGGGGGATGACCTTACCGTGACGTGGAGGAACCTCCCCAAGCGCGACGCCGACGGGAACGAGATCGACTACTCCGTGGAGGAGGAGCCGCTGAGCGGGTACTCCTCCGAGGTCACGGGATCGATGAGCGAGGGTTTCACCGTCACCAACACACCGAGCTTTGGCTTCTCGCTTCTCAAGAAGGGCGTCTCGGCAGATGGTAAGACTGATGAGGGGCCACTATCTGGTGCCGAGTTCACCATCACGACGGACGGCGGCTACGTCAACGCCGACGGCTCGATAACGACGGATGTGGTTACGCTCACCACGGACTCCGACGGAACGATCGTAGTAGCAAACACGCTGCGCCCCGGCACGTACACCATCACCGAGACCAAGGCGCCCGATGGCTACCAGCTTCCCAAGGGAACGATGACGTTGGTGATCAAGGGTGACGGAACCGCGGAGTTCACGAGCCTCTCGGGCGCGACGAGCACCATCACCAAGAACGACCAGGGACAGTTCTCCATCACCGTCTCCGACGTGAAGGCCGTCGACCATCTGCCGGTCACGGGAGGGCTCGGAGTTTGGCCGCTCTTCCTCGTGGGCGTCGCTGCCGTCGCCGCGGCAGTCATCGAGGTCGGGCTCTCGCGCAGGCAATAGCGCTACTTCCCGACCCTCACTCTCTGGCAATCCGTCCGCACATGCGGGCTTGGATTCATAGGCTTCAAGCAGGCTCGTTCGGAAAGGCCCAGCTGGGCAAGACAAAGGAGGCACCATGAACTACAGGAGAAGCGTCGGGGCGGTCCTCAGCACCGCTGCGCTCATCGCTGCGATGAGCCCAGTTGCGGCGTTCGCGAAGACGAGCAGCACCGACGTGGCCGACTCGCCAATCACGATTACGGGGCTTACCAAGGGCGACACGGTCACGGCGTACCAGGTCTTCGACGCCGATATCGATTCGACGAACAACCTGACCTACATCGCGGCGACTGGCCTGCCCGAGGATTACGACACGCCGGCTAAGCTCTCGGCGCTCACGACCGCCGAGCAGAAGAAGGCGGCCGGCGACGCCTACTCCCAGGCGTTCACCAAGGAGAACCCCGCGACTCCCGCCAACGGCAATACGGTTACGGGAACCGCCAACGACAGCGGGGAGGCCACCCTCACCCTCGACTCCGGCTACTGGGTCGTCGTCGTGACCTCCACGAGTGGTACCACCAAGGTGTTCCAGCCAACGACCATCGACGCGAGTCCCGTTGCCGGGACGGACGGCAAGTACTCCGCCAAGGCGCTGGCCAGCCAGGAGGTCAAGAGCGAGCCCGTAGACGTCAAGAAGGGCGTTGGCACCAAGTACGAGGAGAAGACCGACCAGTACACCGTCGGGCAGTCGGTTCCCTTCAAGGTCACGACCAACGTGCCCAACTACCCCGCGGACTCCAAGGACGCCACCTTCACGGTGAGCGACCAGCCGACAGACGGCCTCAAGATCCAGACCGATACCATCAAGGTCACGGTCGGCACTACCACGGTCTGGGAGAACGGCAAGGCTACTGCGGACGGGGCGAAAGCATTCAAGGATGCAACCACCACGCAGACGGAGACGGGCTACACGTTCGACTTCGCCAAGGAGTTCGTGCTCGCACACCCCGGCGAGGCCGTCGAGATCACGTATGAGGCGACCCTGACCTCCGCCGCGTTCTCGCACAGCGCGACCGACGTGACGGGCAACACCGCCACGGTGACCTTCAATCCCAACCCGTACAGCAGCTCGACGGTCACGCCCAACGAAACCACGAAGGTCCAGACCTACGGCTATGTCTTCCCCAAGACCGACAAAGACGATAATGCGCTTGAAGGAGCCGTCTTCACGCTGTACGACAAGGACGGCAAAGAGGTCAAGGACGAGAACGGCAAGGTTATCACCTCGACCTCGACCATAGTCGACGGCAAGGCCTACGTCTACTTCGAGGACCTGGGTGCCGGCAGCTACACCGCGAAGGAGACCACCGTCCCCGCCGGCAAGCAGAAGGCGCAAGATGTTACGTTCACCGTCAATGAGAATGTTGCCACTGCTGATAACCCCGCAACGACTGATGTCACGGAGAACAACTATTTGGTCAGAGACGGCAACGTCGTCGACCTTGATCAGCCCCTGCTGCCCGTGACCGGCGAGGCAGGCACCCTCTTCATCACCATCGGTGGCGTTGCCCTTATCGGTGCGGCCTGCATAGTTGTGTCTCGCAGCCGCAGGCGTTCCGAGTAGGTAACCCTACACCTTGTCTTTTCGTCTTGGACATAGCGCAACGAGGCCGGAGGGGGCGTCCGTCTCCTCCGGCCCTTCCCAGTCAGGCGGCCTGCCAAGCAAGCGGGCAGTCGTTTTCGCCGTCTTGCTCGCCTTTGCGGGAATCGCGGCAATCCTCTACCCCTACGTGAGCGACTATCTTGCCCGGAGGCAACAGGCGGAGGTTGGCCAGCAGCAGGAGCAAGTGGTGGCACAGGCTCCCAAGCAGGACCTCAGTGCCGAGTGGGGGGCCGCACGGGAGTTCAACCGCCGGCAGCTCCAGGGTCGTGTGGTCGTGTCGGATCCCTTCGACCCCAGCAATGCGACTCCCTCCGACGAGGAGTACGCGAAGGTCCTCAACCTCGCGGGTGATGGCGTGATGGGACAGCTCGTCATACCCTCCATCGGGGTCAACCTTCCCATCTACCACAGCGTTTCGGACGACCAGCTCCTCAGAGGCGTGGGGCATCTCCCTACGACATCCCTTCCCATTGGAGGCCCCTCAACGCACAGCGTCCTCGCAGGTCATACCGGCCTGCCATCCGCCAAGATCCTTGGCGACATCGACCAGCTCAAGGAGGGGGACTGGTTCATCATCCGCGTTCTGGGGGAGGACCACGCCTACCGCGTGACCAGCACCGAGGTCGTGCTTCCCACAGAGACGCAGAGCCTCGTCACGCGGGACGGAAAGGACCTGGTGACGCTTGTCACCTGCACGCCGTATGGCGTGAACACGCACAGGCTGCTTGTCCACGCGGAACGCTGCGACGTGCCCCAGGAGTGGCTCGACATGCAGGACACTGCCGATGACGTGCCGCTGCTCAGCCCAGCCGACCAAAGCGCGCCCCTTATCGTCTTCTCCCTCATTGGCCTTGGCGTGGGGATTGGCCTTCTCGTCCTGCGCTGGGCCGTTGTGCGCAAGCGGGAGCGCGACTCCTCCTACGTTCCCCGCCACGAGCGCAAGTAGCGTCCTGGCCCTATCTCGTCTCAACCCCCTCCGTTCTTTATCGGTATCTGTGAATCTCGCTTTCCGCCAACTGGGCGAATGCGGTGTCCGATTCACAGATACCGATAAAGAACGGGGTGAACCCGATGGGAGAGGCCTGGGAGAGGGGTCGTCACCGGGGGTCGGCTGCCCGCATACCGTGCCCCTTGCACAAAAATCGCGGTTGCCGGTCCTTTTTCGTCGAATCGCCGAGTACAAAGACTCTAACTTTTTGCGGAGCCGCAGGTAGGGAAATGGCACCTGCGAGGTGATACTAGGCGAAACCCTGAATTTTGACCGTCAACCGCAAATTTTGGACAGTGCCCCTTCCAAAGACCCGATTCCCCACCCGAAACGTTGTCCCCCTCTCAGACCGCACCATCCCCCTCCCTCCTCCGTTCTATGTATCGGTATCTGTGAACGGGACCTCACATTTGCCCAGTTGGCGAGCAGAGTAATTCCCAGATACCGATAAAGAAGGCTGATTGGGGAGACTCGCCGGTCTGGCATCCCTCTCGTTGGGTAGATTGGCCCTTGGCATGCGTCCGGTGGCAGAGACGCCGCCGGCACCTAACGGGAAGGAAGAGCTTTATGGTCATCGCTTTGTCCTCAACACCATCTCGTATCACGGCTCTGGCGCCATCAAGGAGATCCCCGGCGAGCTGAGCCGCCGCGGCCTCACCAAGGCCTTCGTCTGCTCCGACCCCGATCTCGTGAAGTTTGGCGTTACCGCCAAGGTAACCGACCTTCTCGACGAGGCGGGCTTCCCCTACGTGGTCTATTCCGAGATCAAGCCCAACCCCACCATCCAGAACGTGCAGGACGGCGTGGCCGCCATGGCGGACTCCGGTGCGGACTGCATCATCGCCATCGGTGGCGGCTCCTCGATGGACACCGCCAAGGCCATCGGCGTCATCCACGAGAACCCCGAGTTCGCGGACGTGCGCTCGCTCGAGGGGGTTGCGGATACCAAGAACCACGCCACCTTCACCATCGCCGTGCCTACCACGGCGGGCACCGCTGCCGAGGTCACGATCAACTACGTGATCACCGATCCCGAGAAGGTCCGCAAGTTTGTGTGCGTGGACACAAACGACATCCCCGAGGTCGCCGTGGTCGACCCGGACATGATGGCATCGATGCCCGTCGGCCTCACCGCCGCCACCGGCATGGATGCGCTCACCCACGCCATCGAGGGCTACACAACCAAGGGCGCCTGGGAGCTCTCTGACATGTTCCACCTCGAGGCCATCCGCATCATCTCGCACAAGCTGCGCAAGGCCGTGGCCGAGGCCAAGTCCAAGGAGCCGGGCGAGGGCCGCAAGGAGATGGCGCTTGGCCAGTACATCGCCGGCATGGGCCTCTCCAACGTTGGCCTGGGCATCGTTCACTCCATGGCGCACACGCTCTCGGCGCACTACGACACCCCGCACGGCGTGGCGTGTGCCATGCTCCTGCCCGTGTGCATGGAGTACAATGCCGACGCCTGCGGCGAGTGCTACCGCGAGATCGGCCGCGTGATGGACGTTGCCGGCTGGGACACCGACCCCATCGACGTGGTGAACAAGAACGTCGTCGCTGCCGTCGCCAAGCTCGGCGAGGACGTGGGCATCCCCAAGACCTGCAATGGACTTGTGGAGGCCGATCTCGACCAGCTCGCAGACGACGCGGCCGCCGACGCGTGCTTCCCAGGCACGCCCAAACCCGCCGACCACGAGACCATCAAGGCCCTGTTCCGCAAGGTCATGGCGTAGGCGAGAAGAACAGCGATTCCTGGCCCGGTCGAGGTTTCCCCGGCCGGGCCTCTTGTTGTAGTGTCTGATAATCGGCCGCCCATCTCACACGAAGGAACCCCATGGCAAACATCCACGACTACCTTGACCTGCGCGGAGACATAACGCTCGAGGAGCGCCCGTTCAACGTGGTCGACGGGCTGATCCTCTCGGTGCTCTCGTACGTGGACTTCACGGGAATCGTTCCCAGCGAGGGGGAGGGGCCGGTCACCGTCTCGTACGCGTGCGAGGCGCTGCTCGACCGCGCGGGTGGCGACGTTTCACCATACGTGCGGTCGCTTGCAAAGATCGACGGGCGCTACCTGCGGCTCCTCGGGGCCTCCAAGCGTTTTGGCCAGGCGCTCGTGCGAGACTACGCGGACGTCTTCGACCACGACCGGGACCTGCAGTTTGCCGCGCTCACGATCGAGATTCCGGGCGGGCTGCGCTTCGTTTCCTTCAGGGGCACCGACAACTCCCTGGTTGGCTGGCGCGAGGACTTCATGCTGAGCTTCGAGGTCACGGAGGCGCAGAGGCTCGCCGCCGAGTACCTGCTGAGACAGGCGCGACGTGCCGACGCCGAGGGCGTGCGCCTCATGGTGGGCGGGCACTCCAAAGGCGGCAACCTCGCGAGCTTCTCGGCGGTGCTGCTGCCCGACGAGCTTCGCCACGTGATCGAGCGCGTCTACTCCAACGACGGGCCGCTCATGGCACCAGAGGTTGTGCCCTTGAGCTGCCATGACGTGTACGGCGAGCGCTTCGTGCGCATCGTTCCCACCTACAGCGTGGTTGGCATGCTCTTCGACAACCCCGACGAGCCCAAGACCATCGTGAGAAGCGTCGGCGACGGCGCCCTCCAGCACGACCCCACAACCTGGCAGGTCCATGCTGACCGTCTGGACGAGGCCGAAGACCTGCTCCCGCAGTGCAAGCTCGTGAACGCGATCTTCGACAAGTGGATGCGCGGGGCAAACCTCGCGGACCGCGAGCTCTTCACGCGCCAGGTCTTCGACGCCTTCGAGGCCGGGGGAGCGACCACCTTCGACGAGGTCATGGGCAATCCGGCGGGCACCCAGCGCGTGCTTGCCGCCCTGAGGGACGCCGACCCACGCACCAAGGAGCTTCTCGGCGAACTGGTCCAGGTTGCCGCCGGCGAGACCTGGGATGCCACGGTTGCGGCGGTGGCGAGCGCCACGCGGGCCGCACTCAGTGTCGTTGGAGCCATGCTCCCCCAGCGCAGGCTTGTAGGCGAGAGCGACGCGGATGAGCTGGGCGATGGCGAGAAGTCAGCGCCTCCCGATGGCTCGGCATCCGAGGACGCCTCCCTCTAAGACCCTTATTTGTGTCGCGTCCCCGTTCCATACTGTGGGCAGACGCCACGGATGCCCCAACGGAGGTGCGAGCCCAATGGCACTTTGATGCGCTAAAGTGGTTCCCACGCACGTGAGGCTGTGTATTGGCATGGACCGGCGCGGGAGGTCGCAGATGACGCGTGACAAGATGGCGCATGACGGCGCAACGGGCTCCGAGGAGACGCAACGCCTCTGCGAGGCCATGTGCCTTCTCGAGACTCCAGAGGAGGCGCGGGCCTTCCTCGCAGACCTCCTGAGCCCGCACGAGATGTGCGACCTTGCGCAGCGCCTAGAGGTGGCCACGCTCCTGCGGTCCGGCAGGTCATACGTGGACGTCTCGAGCGTCACCGGTGCGTCGTCCACCACGGTGAGCCGCGTCTCGAAGTGCCTGAGGGGCGAGCGCGGCGGCTATCGGCTTGTGCTGGAACGTCTCGACGGAGCTGCGGGCGGGACAGGACGCCCAGGGGTCGAGAAGGACGGTTTATCGGAAACGAGGGGGAGACAGGGCTAGCGATGCTTCACATTGCGACAACAGCTGAGGAGTGCCTGGCAAGCGCGGAGGTTCGCGCGCGCCTGGAGGAGGGGCTGCGCACCCATGGCGCGGCAACGCTTCTCGTCTCGAGTTTCGCGGACCAGCTGGTTGCCCAGAAGGAGCTCTCTGCCTTCCCGGCGCTTTCGCTCGGCGTGACCGTGACCACTCCCGTTGCGTGGGCGAAGGAGCGCTGGGAGGTCTGGGGAGACGGCACGCACGTCATCGAGCCACTCGCCAGGACAATCGCCGTGCAGCGCGTCATTGCCCAGGGGTCCAGCAGGGGCGTATCGCTCAATGCGGGTACCGTCCAACTCCTCTCGTCGCTCGTGCGCGATGCGCTTCCCTGGCTCCCCCTTGACCCTGCGGGAGAGCCCAGCGAGCTCGCCTGCCATGAGGCCGGCCTCACCGATGCCGAGATGGGCGTCGTCGCGCTCGCAGGTGACTACGGGCGCCTCATTCATGCCGCGGGCTACGTCGAGGAGCCCGAGGCCATGTCGCTGGTCGTCGATGCCATGGCGAAGGGGCTTGTCGGCCCGGGCTGCGTCGTGGTGGCGGGACTTGGCGAGACAAACCGAGCGACGCGCGAGCTTCTGGCAGACCTCGCCTGCGCGGGCGAGCTCGCGATCGTCGCCCAGGTGGGCAACGAGGCCGCCCTGGCTGGGCAGGACTCGTCGATTGCGCTCGTCGAGAAGGACGTCCTGGCACGTGGAGGGAAGGTGGTCCGAGACCGCGAGAGCGCGGCCCCTGCCCCGGCGCCGGAGGCGGGGAGGGCTCTGGAACTCCAAGAGCTGCTCGGCGCGGTCTTTGGGTCTGGGGCGGGTGTCGCGTCCACGGGTGCCGTGGAGGTCCTGGAACCGGCCGGTCCCCTGGCCGAGGCTGAGCTCGTGGCGTCTCGTGTGGCCGAGCTTGCCCAGACAGGGGCGCACGAGGTCATCGTGGTTGCTGTGGATCCCGAGCGGGCCTGGCGCGAGCTCTCGCCCAAGCTCTTCTCGCGCGGCGTGGCATGCGAGGCAGAGCTCGGCTCCCGCGTTGACCAGCTCGAGGCAGGCAGGGCCTTCCTCGAGTTTGCCGGCTCGGTCGCGCGGCTCTCCGAGCTTGCGGAGTCATGGCCATCCTCCCAGGAGACCCCCGAGGGCGAGCTTGTCCTTCTCGGGGACATGGCCTGGTGGCCGCCGCGCGCGCTTTCAGATTTCCTTCGCCAGGACGTCGCGCACGTGCCAACCGAGCGCGCCGTCTCGCTTGACAGGGCGTGGCGGGCAGACCGCCTGCTCACGCCTGCGGACGTCCTTGCGACCCTCCAGAATCCCAAGGCGACGAGCGTGCCTGTGGCCGCGGCCACAAGGGAGCTCCTCCGAGGGCGCCTGGGCTCCGCTGCCTCCAGGCTCCTCGCGCCATACCTCCAAGACGGCGAGCCCGACCCTGCGGACCTCGTCCCCGACGACGCCGGTCTCGAACTGGTCCCCGTTGCCCCCGAGCGCAACAGGCTTGCGGATGAACGGGCGATCGCCGTGCTCGACTCGGTCCTCGGGATCGCGGGCACGCTCAAGGAGCTGGGCGTGACGGCAGGCCCCTCGGTCCCTGGGCACGTCGCCCTCACCACCCTGGTCGAGCTCTGCTCGCAGGCAATGTCCCAGACCAGCGCGACCGTGCGTCCCGGCGCATGGGCGGGCGAGGGCGCCTGCCGTTGCAGGATCTATGGCCGCTCGCGTGCCGCCGGCCTTGCGCCCCTCTCGGCAGATGCCCTTGTCGCGTGCTCGATGACCTCGGCCGAATGGCCGATAGGCAACGGGGACGACATCCTCTCCGCGCTCCTCGAGCGTCTGGGGGTAGAGCCAAAGGCGGATCCCGCCGAGCGCGACCGCTCGACCTTCTGGCGCATGCTGCGCGTGCCTCGCGAGCGCCTTGTAGTAGAGCGCTGTGGGGTGGACGCCTCCGGGAGCACGTGCTACCCGGCGGTCATGCTCACCGAGCTGCTCTCCTGCTATGGGGAGGGGGATTCGAAGACACAGAAAGGTCCCGTGGTTCGCTCGCTCGGCGAGGACCAGGCGGATGCCAACCTGAGCACAGACGGCCGCGGCATGACGCCTGCGGGCACCTCGGATCCGTCTGCCGCCGGCAGCATCTCCGGCTCGAACGCGCCGCTGGTCGTGGTTCCCCCAACTGGCAGGGTCGACCTCGTCGAGGGAAAGCCGCTCCTCTCTGCATCGCAGATCGAGTCGTACCTCGAGTGCCCGTACAAGTGGTTCAGCCTGCGCCGCCTTCGCCTCCAGGACTCCGATGCCGGATTTGGCCCCATGGAGATGGGAACCTTCGCCCATCGCGTGCTCGAGGTCACCCATTCGCGCCTGCTTGCCGAGGCGCGCGAGAGGGCGGGCGTGGGCGAGGACGAGCGCCTCGACCCCTGGGTCATGCTGCCCGGCTCCCGCGTGCTCGAGGATGACCCAATGGGCCTGGCCCACGCGCATGAGGTCCTTCTCGCCGAGTTCGAGGAGCACCTTCGCCACCAGAGCCTGAGGCAGGGCAAGCGTAGCCGCTACCAGGCCTTCGTTCCTCATAACGCTGTGGACGAGGCCCAGCTCGCGCAGCTCAGGCGCGACCTCGAGACCGCGCTCGACTACGAGGCGGGGCTCTTCGTTGGCTATGAGCCCCGTTTTTTCGAGTGGGACTTCGGCACGCAGAGCGAGCCCGTGGAATACGCCGGCGCCTGGATCTGCGGCACCATCGACCGCGTGGACGTAGACGCCCACCAGCAGGCGGTGGTCATCGACTACAAGCACAAGGGGCCAAACGGCTTTGCGAAGGAGTACGGCGTAACCCCGGTGCGCGGGGGTTCGGCGGCGGGTGACGGCGAGACGGACGGACAAGAGGCGTCTCCCTACGGGCTTCCCCGTCGCGTCCAGTCGCTCATCTACGGGCAGGTTGTGCGCCGCATGCACCCCGAGCTCAAGGTTCGCGCGGCGGTCTACCTGGGAACTCGCGGGGGCCATGCGGTTGGTGGCGCCATCGCGGACGACGCCCTCGACCGCGTGCTTGGCGACCACGTGCCTAAGAGGGAGGACTCCCTTTTGGCCTACGCCGTCAATGGGGGAGACTCCTATGGCGTGGAGGGCGAGCACGGCATGGAGGCGTACCTCGACGCTACCGAGCAGGCCATTGCCGAGAAGGTCGCCCAGCTCCTTGCCGGAAACGTCGAGGCCAACCCCCTCGACGCCGCCGCATGCTCCTTCTGCCCCGTCATGAACTGCGAGAGGAGGCTTTCCTAGTGTCTGGCATTGACCTCTCTTCCCTCAACGACCGCCAGCGTCAGATCGTCTCGACGCTCGACCGCCCCGTCTTCGTCGAGGCGGGCGCCGGCTCCGGCAAGACCTTCACCCTCACGCGCAGGATCGCCTGGGCGCTCTCTCCGGGTTCAGGCGAGAACGGCGCGCCCTACGTCGACGACCTGAGCCAGGTCCTGGTCATCACCTTCACGAACGCTGCTGCGCGCGAGATAAAGGAGCGCGTCCGCTCGACGCTTCGTCAGGCGGGCATGCGCGAGCAGGCCCTCAAGGTGGATTCAGCCTGGATAAGCACCATCCACGGCATGTGCTCGCGCATCCTGAAGCGCCATGCGCTCGACCTGGGCATCGACCCCTCGTTCAAGGTCGCGGGCACCAACGAGGCCCGTGCCCTCATCGAGCAGGCAACGGAGGAGGTCGTGGGCGCGGCGAGCCGTGACTACGCCAACCCGGTGCTCGCCGGTGCCTTCCAGGAGTACGGCTACGGCGCGCTGGGCGGGCCCACGCCCTTTGGCATGGTGTCCATGGTCGCGGACGTCGTGAGCGCCGCCCACTCCTCGCCCGATGGCTTCGACTCGCTCGTTGCCGTGGGCGAGCCTGACGCCGAGGGCGCCCTCGTGCGCCTCAGGGAGGCGGTTGGGGCGCTGGGCGCACAGTCCGGCATCACTCCTGCCGCGCGCGAGGCGGTCATGAGGAGCCTCGAGTCGCTTGACGCGTTCCTCTCGGCTCCTCCCGGCGAGCGCACGCCCGAGGCAGCCAACGCTGCGCTCGCCGGGGTGAAGCTCCCAAGCGCCCGCGCCAAGGCGATCAAGGAACTTGTTCCCGAGGCAAAGCGCGCCCTGAGCGAGGCGAGGCTCGAGGTCGCGCTTGCCGGCAGCGCGCCGCTGGCAGACGCCCTCATCGGGCTGGCACGCAGGGTTGACGCGCGAAACCTCGAGCTCAAGCGCGAGAAGTCCGTCCTCGACAACGACGACCTGGTCTCCCTGGCCCTGCACGCGGTGCGCGACAACCCCGTCGTGGCGGCCGACTACCGCGGGCGCTTCAAGCTCGTGATGGTCGACGAGTCGCAGGACACCGACGCGAGGCAGCTCGAGCTCATCACGCTTCTCTCCGGTGACGGCGCCAGCCACCTCACCACCGTGGGCGATGCCCAGCAGAGCATCTATCGCTTCCGTGGTGCGGACGTGGGCGTGTTCCGCGCCCGAGGAGGGGAGGTGCCGGAGAAGGACCACGTGCGCCTGGACGTGAACTACCGCAGCCACGCCGACGCGCTCTCGCTCGTCGATGCCATCTGCGGGGGTCCCGACGGCGTGGTCGAGGGCTTCATGCACCTCGAGCCCAATCCCGGGCGCGAGGACGGCTACCGGGCACGTTCCCTGCCGCGCGTGGACGTGGAGGTGACGCTCGCCAAGCGTGGCCAAGCGGGGCTCGCCGCGGCAACCTGCGCGACCCAGATAGCGGACCGTCTCGCCGCCTACGCGGCGGCCGGCCAGAGCCCGTCGGACATGGCGTTGCTCCTTGGCGCCACGGGCAAGGCAGACCTCTACATCGACGCCCTGCGCTCGCACGGGCTCGAGTGCGTGGTCACGGGCGGCTCCACCTTCACCCGAACCCCCGAGGTCAAGGTGATGGCAGCGCTGCTCCACACCCTCGCCAACCCACACGACACGCAATCCGGCCTCTTCCCGCTTCTTGCCTCGCCCATGTTCGAGCTGGACGCCAACGACTTCGTCCAGCTGGGAACCCGCAGGCAGGACATGGTCGACGCCCCCACGAAGCGCGCCATCGACCGCGGCCTCCAGACCATGTCGTTCTATGACGGGGCAACCCCCTCGCCCAGGCTCAAGGCCGCGCACGAGGTCCTCGTCCACGCGCGCCTGGCCCTGCGCAAGCATCCCGTGGCGGACGTCTGCCTCCAGGTGGTTCGCGAGTCCGGATGGCTGCGCCGCCTGGAGGCCGAGGGGACCAACGGCCTCGCCCAGGAGGCAAACGTCCTCGCCGCAGTGCGCTACATTCGCGACCTCACGCAGGACCTGGGACTTGGCCCCGCACGCGCGGCGACCGAGTTCGACCTCTGGCTCGAGGCGGCCAAGGTCCCCCCGGCTTCCCTTGCGGGTGGCTCCTCCAACCAGGTGCAGATTATGACCGTGCACGCATCGAAGGGCCTCGAGTTTCCCATCGTCGCCATCGCCGAGTGCTGGGCAGACCCACGTCCCTCCGGCGCGGTGGTCACCGGCCGCGTCGACGCGCGTCGTCGCGGCGTCATCGTGAAGCCCAAGGGGCTCAAGGTGCCCAAGGATCTCGTCGCCGAGGAGAACCCCCGCAGCTGCGCGGAGTGGCTGCTCTCGCTCTCCGAGGAAGGCGCAGAGCAGGAGGCTGCCGAGAAGACCCGCCTGCTCTACGTGGCGCTCACCCGCGCGCGGGAGGCGCTGGTCCTAGGGGTCGGCGTGACGCAGTCCTCCTCGGGCGCCTCGCCGGCGCTCGCCGCCAGGGTCCTCGAGGCGCTTGTGGGGACGTCTGCCCCCGCGCCGGGCGCGAGGTCCTTCGAGTACGGCGGCAGCGAGCCAGGCAGGGTCCGCTGCGTCTCGCTCGAGCCCTGCGAGACACCCTTGGGGAAGGGCGTCACGGTGGACTCCGCGGGCAGCTTCTTCGATGGGACCGTCAGCAGCCCCGACGAGGTCATAGGGATAGGGGCCACCGTCGAGGCGCCGGCGCCCATGGGCTTCTCGCTCGTCTCGCCAGACCCGGACCCCGCGGCTCCCGTCGTCACCATGTGGCGGCCGCGTGCGGGCGTCTTCAGCTACTCGAGCGCCCATGCGCAGATGCTCGGGGACTTCTCGGCGGCAGGTGCGGCTGCGCTCGATGACGCCGGTCCTGCCGCAGGCGTCGCCGCCCTCCCCACGCGTGCCGAGCGCGACGCCATGCAGGAGGGGGCGCCCGTGGTGGGGGATGCCGACAAGGCCACGGGCCTGGGCTCCGCCTTCCACGAGCTTGCCCAGGCCATGGTCGAGGGTGGTCAGCGCTTCCCCGTGCCCGGGCGCGTCGCGGCGACCAAGCGCTTCTGGCGGCTCTCGGAGCGCGCGGGAGTGCGGCTTGACGAGGCGCTGGCACGCTGGTGGGGCTCCGACGTGCGCAAAGAGGCTCTCTCGCATGCCATCGTGCGCGCGGAGGTCCCCTTCTTCCAGCGCGTGGACTCCGCCTACGGCGGCTACGTGGAGGGCGCCATCGACCTTCTCGCCACAGATCCAGGCTCTACCCACGCGTTTCTCGTGGACTACAAGACGGGAGACCGCGGGCTGGACGCTCGCGCGCTTCGTCAGCGTCACGAGATGCAGGCGAACTTCTACGCACATGTCCTCATGGGACTGGGCTTCTCATCGGTGAGCTGCCGCTTTGTGTGCGTGGAGCTTGAGCGTGAGGATGCTCCCGGCCAGCCCGTGGTGGTGCCGTACGAGTTCGATGCCGCGCATCCGCCGCGCATGGGGTAGCGTCGTCGCGCCCCTGCGGCAAACCCGAACAACGTGTGGAGCCTCTGCTTCATTTCTATCTGCGACAACGTCATAACCGCAGGTAGGATGGGGTGTAGGCCAAGAGCCACCACATCTGCCTTCTGCTATGCTTTGCCAAACACCAAGCGTCACCCGGTATGGAGAACACATGGCATTCGTTCACCTGCACAACCACTCGGACTTCTCGATTCTCGACGGCGCCACGCCCATCCCCAGCATGGTCAAGCGCGCCGTCGACGAGGGGATGCCCGCCGTCGCCCTTACCGATCACGGCTACATGTTCGGCATCCCCAACCTGGACCTCGAGTGCCGCAAGTACAACGACGGCCAGGCAAACATGAAGCAGTGGCGCCATGACGTCGAGTGCTTCAAGAAGAGCTGGGACCTCGAGGAGCCCGCGCCTGACGCGGACGACGCAAGCTACTTCGACCGCGTCCACGACCAGTGGGCGAGCGACGTCGCCGTGTGGGAGTCCTCCGGCCACGACCTCTCTGCGGTCCAGGCAAACCGGCCGCGCCTCAAGGTGAAGCCCATCTTTGGCTGCGAGGCCTACTTCATCACCGACGACTGCATCGAGCGCGGCACCAAGCAGCGCCGCTACCACCTGATCCTTCTCGCCAAGAACGAGACGGGCTACCACAACCTGGTCAAGTGCATGTCCAAGGCCGCTGGCCACGAGATGATGTACTACCGTCCCCGCACCACGCTCGACATGCTCAAGGAGTACCACGAGGGCATCATCTGCCAGAGCGCCTGCGTCCAGGGCATCATTCCCCAGTGCATCCTCGACGGCGACTTCGACGGCGCCCGCAGGTGGGCGGAGACCTTCAAGGACGTCTTTGGCGACGACTTCTACATAGAGATCCAGGATCACGGCCTCACCTTCCGCAATGGATGGAACGACCGCAAGCTCGACGAGTACCTGGTCAAGATGGCCAACGAGATGGGCGTGAAGGTCGTTGCCACCAACGACTTCCACTACCTCACGCGCGAGGATGCCTCCACGCAGGACATCCTCTCCTGCATTGGCAAGGCCACCACGCTCGACGACCCCAACCGCATGCGCATGGAGGGCTCGGAGTTCTACATGAAGTCCGAGGACGAGATGCGCCAGCTCTTCTCCTGGTGTCCCGAGGCGTGCGACACCACGCTCGAGATCGCCGACAAGTGCAACTACGAGCTTGACTGGACGCACATGTACCTGCCCGAGTACCCTGGCCTCCGCCCGGGCGAGACGGCGGACGAGCGCTTCCGCGAGGAGTGCGAGAAGGGCCTGGCCAAGCGCTACGGCGAGAACTGGCGCGACCTCACCATCGGCGGCTGGAACGTCAAGGACCGCTTCGAGCACGAGTACAAGATCATCACCGAGAAGGGCTTCGCGAACTACTTCCTCATCGTGCAGGACTACGTCCAGTGGGCCAAGGACAACGGCATCGGCGTGGGACCGGGCCGCGGCTCTGCCGCCGGCGCCATCGTCGCGTACGCGATGAACATCACGAACTTCGACCCGCTCGAGAACGGCCTCATGTTCGAGAGGTTCCTCTCGCCACAGCGCTCCGAGATGCCCGATATCGACATGGACTTCGACGACGAGCACCTCCAGGACGTGTTGCAGCACGTGCGAGACGTCTACGGCGAGGACCACGTGTGCAAGGTCATCACGTACTCGACCATCAAGGCCAAGCAGGCGATCAACGATGCCAACCGCGTCCTGGGATTTCCCGTCTACAAGGGCCAGCAGCTCTCGAAGATGCTCTCGAACGACCCGAAGCTCCAGCTCGCCAACGCCCTCCACAAGAACGAGAAGAAGCCCGACCAGTACTCGCCCGACTTCGAGGACGCCTACAACAAAGATCCTGACGCGCGGCGCATCATCGACGCCGCCCTCTCCATCGAGGGCTTCATGCGCGGCGAGGGCGTCCACGCATGCGCCACGCTCATCGCGCCAACGCCCGTGACCGACCACGTCCCCACCAAGCTCGACACCAAGGGCAACGTCACCATCACCCAGTACGAGGGCCACTCCGTCGCGGACATGGGCCTGCTCAAGATGGACTTCCTGGGCCTGCGCACGCTCACGGTCATCAACAAGGCTCTTGCCAACATCCGCCACTCCTATCCCAACGCCTCGGACATCGACCGCATGCCGGATGCCGTAAAGGCCTGCATCAAGCCTGGCACCACCTGCGTGGACATCGACGTGGACAAGGTCGACTTCTCGGACCCCAAGATCTACGAGCTTCTCGGCAAGGGCCACACCGCCGGCGTGTTCCAGGTGGAGTCTGCCGGCATGACCGCCACCATCAAGAACATGCAGCCCAACGCCTACAAGCAGATTGTCGCTCTTATCGCCCTGTACCGACCGGGCCCGCTGGGCGCCGGCATGGTCGACAGCTACATCAAGCGCATGCACGGCCAGGAGCAGATCTCGTACTACGACGACCGCCTGAAGCCGATCCTGGAGGAGACCTACGGCACCATGGTCTACCAGGAGCAGGTCATGCAGATATCGATGAAGATGTCGGGGTTCACCGCGGGCGAGTCAGACTCGCGCATGCGCAAGCCGGTGGCCAAGAAGAAGATCAAGATGCTCACCGACCAGGTCTTCCACTGGGAGGGCAACGGCGCGGACGAGACGATCTACGATCACTGGATGAACGGCGCCGTCTCGAATGGCTACAAGCGCGAGGTCGCGCAGGAGATCTGGGAGAACGTCCTGGAGTTTGCCTCCTACGCGTTCAACAAGTCGCACTCCGCCGGCTACGCGATTCTCGTCATGCAGACCGCCTGGCTCAAGGCATACTTCCCGCGCGAGTACATGGCGTCGGTCCTCACCTCCTACATGGGCAAGACCGACAAGATCGTCCACTACGTCACGAGCTGCCGTCGCGAGGGCATCCAGGTGCTTCCGCCCGACATCAACGAGTCCGGCAAGGACTTCACGGCAACCGCAGAGGGTGTGCGCTTTGGCTTTGCCGGCATCCGCGGCGTGGGCGAGGGTGTGGGCGAGTGCATCATGGCCGAGCGAGACGCCCGAGGCCCCTTCAAGAACCTGCACGACTTCTGCGAGCGCGTTGACGGCTCGCAGGCCAACCGGCGCGTGGTGGAGTCCCTCATCAAGGCAGGTGCCTTCGACTCCACGGGCTACACCCGCATGCAGCTCATGCACTTCGTCGACAAGAACAACCCCGAGAACATCATCGACGCCGCGGCGCGCCGCCAGAAGGAGCGCGCGGTGGGGCAGTTCTCGATGTTCGACATGTTTGGCGACGTGGCCGGCTCGGGCTTCCAGGACGAGGTCCCCGCGCCGGACGGCGTGGAGTGGGACCGTCACATCAAGCTCGCGCAGGAGCACGACGTCCTGGGCATCTACGTCTCAGACCACCCGCTTCGGCCGTACGCCTACGCGCTCGCAAAGGCGCGCGACTACACCATCGCGGACCTCTCTGTCTCCGAGGAGTACACGGACCCCAACACCGGCGCCACCACGGAGCGCTTCAAGGTCCCCGAGGACAAGCCCATCCGGCTTGCCGGCATGGCGACCTCGGTCCAGAAGAAGACCACCAAGAAGGGCGACGCCATGGCCATCGTCACCCTCGAGGACATGGAGGCCGAGACCTCGCTCGTGATCTTCCCCAAGACCTACAAGGAGTGCGCCGCCACGCTTGCGGGGGAGGTCGACCCCGAGACCGGCGAGAGCACGGGCGACATCTTCATCAAGGTCGTGGGCCGCCTGGAGCGGGGAGACCGCGGCGACCAGCTGATCTGCTCGTCCATCGAGCCGCTCGAGCTCAACGACAAGACCAACCGGCCCAAGGTGCTCGAGATAAACATGCCCGCCAACCTCCTCACGCGCGGCCGCATGGACAACCTGGGCGAGATACTCGGGCGCTACCCCGGCCTCGACCGCGTTGAGCTGCGCGTGGAGAGCGCCTCGGGCGACGTCATGCGCATGGAGCTTCCCACGCGCATCGATGCGCACAACATGGTCCTCATGGCCGAGGTCATCGACCTCATCGGCCGCTCGGGCCACGTGAAGGTGGCATAAGGGCTGGTGCCGCGACCGAGGCTCCTGGCCGGCCTCTTGTCGGTGTTGCTTATATGTAGGTTATGAAATAGCAATTATCGGATGCATGAAGCACCGTCCTGAGGGGGACAATACCGGTAACGCGGTCGCATGTGCGGCCGCAGGCAGTGGCGCCACCCTGCGGGAGGGCGCCAGAATAGGAGAGGATGCCACATGGCAGACGTCAAGATCTATCGCTGCAAGCACTGCGGAAACATCGTCGTGAAGATCGTCGATGGCGGCCCCACGCCCGTGTGCTGCGGCGAGCCCATGGAGGAGCTTGTCGCCAACACCACCGACGCCGCCGTCGAGAAGCACGTCCCCGCCCTTACCGTCGAGGGCGAGCGCCTCGTTGCCCGCGTTGGCTCCGTCGAGCACCCCATGACCCCCGAGCACTACATCGAGTGGCTGCTCTTCTCCGATGGCGACAAGATCGTCATCCGCTATCTCAAGCCCGGTGACGCCCCCGAGGCCCGCTTCCACCTCGCCGAGGGTGGCAAGGCAACGGTCTATGCCTACTGCAACCTCCACGGCCTCTGGAAGGCCGAGGTCTAGCACCAGGCGCGCTTCCCAACCAGTGATGGCTCGTCGTGCCGCCCTGGCAGTGCCGGGGCGGCACGCTTCTCTCTGGATGGCGTGCTCGAGCAGTGCGGGGATACAATCGTCAGCAGGTTGTCGTAGCAGGGAAAGGTCCAAGCATGAAGATCGCGGTTGCCCAGATGAGGACCACGGCAGGCGAGTTCGAGCGCACCGCCGAGCGCATGGTGGAGTATGCGAGGCGAGCCGCGCACGTGGGCGCGCAGCTCGTGGTGTTCCCGGCTGCGAGCCTCATGGGCGTCTGGCCCGTCGACCCGCCCAGCCAGGAGGGGCTTCTCCTCGACCTTGCGGAAGCGCTTGTGAGGATTGCCGAGGAGGCGCCATGCCCCTGCATCGTTCCCGTCCTCTCCGACGTGGACGGCTCGCCTGCCCCCGAGGCGATTCTCGTGCATGACGGGGAGCTTACCCCGCTCAAGCTCTCGGCCCTGCTCCGCTCCTCGGCTGCGGGAAGCCAGGCCGATGCCCGCCCAGGTGGCAGCCAGGAGGCCGATGGTCCCGCACCCGACCTTCCCGTCTTCGAGCTGGGGGGCGTCCACTTCGGGCTTGCCTTCTCCTTTGACGACCTCAACGACTTCGACGACTACGACCTTGACGTCGACGTCATCCTCTACCTCGACGGATATGGCTTCGCGATGGATGACCCCTCCTCCGCGATGGGGGCATCGGTTTCGGATGGCCGCTTCATGGACGACGCGGAGGCGACGGGGGCCTGGATCGTGGGCGTGGGGTCTCTTGGCACCTATGGGATGCAGGTCTTTACCGGCTCGAGCTTCGTCCTCACGTCTTGGGGGGAGCTTTCGGCGCAGTCGCCCTCCTTCGAGGAGGACCTGCTCGTTGCCGACATCGATCCTGAGCTTGATGGGCCCCTCGACCATCCCCTTGATCCAGAGGTCTACGACCGCCCGCTAATCGCGTGGAACGCCCTCGCACAAGGGCTTTCCGACTCCCTCTCCCAGATGGGCTTCTCCCAGGCTGCGGTGCTTCTGGACGGCACGCTCGACTCCTGTGCCGTTGCGACCCTCGCAACCGACGCGCTCGGTCCCACCAACGTCCATGCGCTGCTTGTGACTGGGGCGAGCGACAAGCTCGACGCCTCCGCCAGAAAGCTCGCCGAGAACCTCAGGTTGCCCGTGCGGGAGCTACCCATGGCAGCACTCTCTCCCGACCGTGCCCTGGCGGCAGACCTTGCTCGGGCCCATCTCGCTGCGCTCGCCCGCGAGGAGGGTGCCATGCCGCTCTCCAATCTCGACAAGACCGGCCTTGCCCTCGAGGTTGTCCCCGGCTCGCTCGTCCCTGCCGGCCTGGCGCCCCTGGGCGACGTCTACCGCTACACCGTGATCGAGCTCGTCCACATGAGAAACACAATCTCACCTGTCGTGTCGCGCTCTTCTCGGCGTGCGTTCGAGGTGCCTGCCATTCCGGGGATTGAGGGTTGCGGCCCCACGGCGGAGTCGCGCCTCGACTTTGTCGACTACGTGCTTGCGAGCCACATCGAATGGGGGCGCTCCCTCTCGGACATCGCCGAGGACGCCGGGCACCCCGAGGTCGTCTCCGCGATTCTCGATCGGCTTGCCACGTGCGAGCCCGCTCGCACGGCCTGCGGTCCCGTCCTCGTTGCCTCCTCCCGTACGCTGGAGGACGTCGCATGGCCACTTGGCATGGCATGGCGCGACCGCGTGCGCACGAAGGCGGAGCGTTCCGGAGAGGGGATTGGTGGCACGATCTCGCTTGGTGACGACCTTGACCAGGCCATTGCGCAGGCGGTGCAGGGGGCTTCGGGTGTTGCCACCGCCCAGAACGAGACGAGAGACGCCAAGGACGTCAGGGGGGATATGGCTCCGGTGGCACCGCCGGATCGCGAGCGCGACATGCGCGAGGTCCTTAACCTCCTGAGGGACCTCTCGCTCACTGGCGGCCTCGCCGCCGACCAGGGAGATGGCCATGGGGGCAGGCATGGCCAGGGCGGACGGCCCGGCCCGGGTGGGGCACCCGGTGGCGGCTCGATATGGAGGACTTTCTCGGAGAACTGAGGACGTCCCCCTCTTGCGTTCGGATGGTATGCTAGACTAGAACTAACGTTCTAATCTTCGCCTGATCCATAAGGGGGTGCTCGTCGTGATAATCCTGGGCATCGACCCTGGCCTTGCCAACACTGGGTGGGGCGTGGTCGAGACGCGCGGGTCTGTCTGCAGGGCGCGTGCCTATGGCTGCGTCTCTACCTCCTCCTCGGAGTCGATTGACCGGCGTCTGGGAAAGATCTACGAGGGCATCTCGGAGGCAATCGCGACGTACGCCCCAAGCCAGCTTGCCATCGAGAAGATCTTCTTTGGCGAGAACTCCCGGTCCGCGCTTGCCACGGCTCATGCTCGTGGTGCCGCGTTGGTCGCTGCCGCAGAGGCGGGGCTGGAGCTTGGCGAGTACACCCCCATGCAGATCAAGCAGGCCGTCGTGGGTACGGGCTCAGCGGACAAGCGCCAGGTCATCTTCATGGTGAGAAACGTCCTCGCGCTTGACCACGACCCGCGACCAGACCACTGCGCAGACGCGCTCGCTGCGGCGATCTGCCATGCGAACCTCACACGCACGCAGCGCCTCACGCGAGAGGGGGCGGCGGTCCAGGTCTTCGAGCAGGAACGTGCGCAGCGGGCACTGGACGCCGCCGCAGCCCGCAGCGTCACCGCAGCCGCCACGGCGGCGCGTCTCGCAGACGCCCGTGGCGAGGGATCGCCTCTCGCGCACGTCCGGCAGAGCAGGAGGAACACCCAATGATCGTGCAGCTCACGGGCACCCTTCTTGAGGTGCTTCCCTCCCACGTGGTCATCGACGTTGGCGGCGTTGGGTACGAGCTTGGCGTCTCTGCCACCACTGCCGCCTCGCTTCCCGCAGTGGGGGAGGCAGGGGTCACCGTGCTTACGCGCATGCTCGTGAAGGAGAACTCGGTCGAGCTCTATGGCTTTGCCACGCGCGAGGAGCGAGCCGTGTTCGACAGACTCGTCGCCGTCTCCGGGGTGGGCCCAAAGCTTGCGCTGGCGGTTCTCTCGACGTTTTCGCCGGCAACGCTCGCGACCATCGTCACGCTTCAGGACGAGGAGCGCATGGCGCAGGTGCCCGGCGTTGGCCGCAAGAAGGCGCAGCGCCTCCTCGTCGAGCTGCAGGATGTCTTTGCCAAGGATGCAACCCTGCGTGGCCTCGTGGGCATGAGCGAGCCTGCGCCCCGGCGGTCCGCGGTGCCTGACACCGCCCAGTCCGTTACCGAGGAGGCTACGGCAGCGCTTCTCTCGATGGGCTTCTCGCCCCAGGAAGCGCAACTTGCCCTCGACGGGCACGAGGAGGCTGGGGCATCCTCTGTTGAGAAGGCCATCCAGTTCGCACTCAAGAGGCTTGGAGGCAACCTGTGACGTGGGAGGCGCAAGAGGAGGACCTCTTCGGAGACGTTCCCGGCTCGAATGGCGTCCATGGTGGCCCAAGACCCGTGACGGGAGAGCTCACGGCCGATGACCTCGACGTTGACCGCAGCCTTCGCCCCACTACGCTCGACGAGTACTGTGGTCAGGAACGGGTGCGGGATAACCTGCGCGTGCTTATCGCTGCGGCAAAAGACCGCCATGAGACCCTCGACCACGTGCTCTTCTCTGGCCCTCCAGGCCTGGGAAAGACCACGCTCGCAAACGTCGTGGCAAACGAGATGGGCGCACGCCTTCGGACCACCTCGGGTCCGGCCATCGCCCGAACGGGAGACCTTGCCGCCATCCTCACCAACCTCGAGGAAGGTGACGTCCTCTTCGTGGACGAGATTCACCGCCTTAACCATCAGGTCGAGGAGGTTCTCTATCCTGCCATGGAGGACTTCTTTCTCGACATCGTGATCGGCAAGGGGCCGGCGGCTCGCTCGATCAGGCTTGACGTTCCCCACTTCACGCTCATTGGGGCAACCACCCGCACGGGGCTCCTCACCGGACCCCTTCGTGACCGCTTTGGCATCTCGTATCGTCTGGACTACTACACGGTGGACGAGCTTACGCACATCGTGCAACGCTCCGCCGCCATCCTCGGCGTGGAGATAGACGCGCAGGGGGCAGCGGAGATAGCATCGCGCTCGCGTGGCACGCCCCGCCTGGCAAACAGGCTCCTAAAGCGCGTCCGCGACTATGCTCAGGTGAGAGCCGGTGGGGCAATTACCTGGGAGGTTGCCGCGGAGGCGCTCTCGTTCTTCGAGATTGACGAGATGGGCCTCGACTGGATGGACAAGAAGATCCTCACGGCGCTCACGAGCACGTTCCGGGGGCGTCCCGTGGGCCTGACCACTATCGCCTCGGCAGTGGGCGAGGACCCGTCGACCCTCGAGGACGTCTACGAGCCCTACCTCCTGCAGCGAGGGCTCATCGTTCGCACGCCGCAGGGGCGCCAGGCGACCTCGGCCGCCTTCGAGCACCTCGGCCTGCCCCTGCCCACGCAGCGCTAGCAGCGTGTCCCAAACAAAATACCTGGAGAGGACGGTACCATGCTTGAGAGGGACTACATCACCGAGATAATCTCCCAGTTCGTCGAGGCTGTCACAAGGGCTTTGAAGCTCGCGGTGGAGCAAGGCGACCCCGAGTCCTGCCAGGCGGTGGAACAGCAGGTCGCAGACCTCATCGACCTCGACGTGCAGACCGCCATGGCGCTCTCGCCAGACTCGCTCGTCACGATGCTCATGCTCTCTGGCATGGGGGACTCCCTGGCCGGATACGTCTCCTATGCCCTTGACCGCATCTCACGCGTGTACGAGGCGCATGGGGAGGAGGACCTCGCCGGCCTTCGGCACCTCCAGTCGCAGGCGGTCGCAGAGAGCTTTGGGTGTGACCCAGCCGTGCCGCCTGAGGAGCTTGTCTCCCTCGATGACCAGCTCTTTGGATCCCCGGAAAAGTAGGACCGGCTACGGGGCCATCCCTGAGCGTTCATGTGTGTGGGGTTATTCAGCTTAAGTTGAACATTCAGCTTACCTTTGGCATACTGAAGCCTAACAAACAGGCTCTGATGTGTCGGAGGTACCATGGCGCTCTCGAAAAGCATGTTCAAGGTGCTTGTCGCGCTTGCGAAATCTGAAGCTCGGATGACCCAGCGACAGCTCAGCGTGGCGTCTGGCCTCTCCCTTGGTACGGTGAATGCCGTCCTGCATGACGCAGAGGACGCCGGTCTCGTTGAGGAGGGGCGCCTCACGCTTGACGGTCTCAAGTCCCTGAGGCCCTACGAGGTGGGCAACGCGATCATCATGGCGGCCGGTCTCTCCTCGCGCCTTGCCCCCATCTCCTACGAGAAGCCAAAGGGCCTTCTCCGCGTTCACGGGGAGGTGCTCATCGAGCGCCAGATTCGCCAGCTCCAAGAGGCAGGTATCACAGACATAACTGTGGTCGTGGGGTACAAGAAGGAGTACTTCTTCTACCTCGCAAGCAAGTTTGGCGTGCACATCAAGGTCAACCCGCAGTATGCCACGAGGAACAACAACTACACGCTGTGGCTCGTGCGCGACCGCCTGGACAACACCTACGTCTGCTCGTCGGACGACTACTTCGAGGAGAACCCCTTCGAGCATTACGTCTACGAGGCATACTATGCCACGCAGTTCGCGAAGGGCACCACGGGGGAGTGGTGCGTCTCCGAGGGTCCGGCAGGTCGCATTACCGGCGTGAGCGTTGGCGGCTCCAACGCCTGGGCCATGCTCGGGCACGCGTATTTCGACCGCGCTTTCTCAACCGCGTTTCTCCCCATACTCGACAACGCCGTGCGTCAGCCCGAGCTGGCAGACGCGCTCTGGGAGGACGTCTTCCGTGCGCATACTGACGAGCTGCGCATGGTTGCCCGGCACTATCCTGGGACCGGCATCCACGAGTTTGACACCCTCGACCAGGTCAGCGGCTTTGATCCCGCGTTCATCGAGAACGTCGACTCGAACATCTTCAACAACATCGTCTCGGTGCTTGGCTGCGAGAAGTCCCAGATTCACGACTTCTACCCGCTCAATCAGGGCCTCACCAACCTCTCGTGCCACTTCTCCGTTGGCGAGGGGGGAGACGAGCGCGAGTACGTCTACCGCCATCCTGGCGTTGGCACCGAGAAGATGGTCAATCGCGCTGCAGAGGAGGCTGGCCTTCGCCTTGCGCGCGACCTCGGCCTCGACAGCACGTTCATCTACGAGGACCAGCGCCAGGGCTGGAAGATCTCTCGCTTTGTCACGAACGCCCGCTCGCTCGACCCGCATGACCCGGTGCAGCTGAAGCGTGCCATGCGGATGTCCCGCAGGCTTCATGAGAGCGGTGCCGTGCTCGACAGGAGCTTTGACTTCGTCGAGGAGGGGCTTGGGTACGAGAGGCTCCTTGCCGAGCGGGGACCAGTGGAGATTCCCGGATACGACGAGCTCAAGAGGAAGGTCCTGCGCCTCAAGGAGTATGCGGAGAAGGACGGCTTCTCTCGCTGCGTCTCTCACAACGACTTCTTCTACCTCAACTTCCTGGTGGACGAGCGGGACGAGTACAGCCTGATCGACTGGGAATACGCGGGCATGTCGGACGAGGCGAGCGACTTCGGCACCTTCACGGTGTGCTGCGAGCTCTCCGACGACGAGGCGGCAGAGGCACTGCGAGACTACTTTGACAGGGAGCCTACGCTTCGTGAGCGCCGCCACTTCTGGAGCTACGTTGTCTTTGCGGGCTGGTGCTGGTACGTATGGTCGCTCGAGAAGGAGGCCGAGGGCGACAACGTGGGCGAGTGGCTCCTCATCTACTATCGCTATGCGCAGGACAACGTTGACCGCGTCCTCTCCTGGTACGAGGAGGGGGAGCCCAGCAGCGAGCGCGAGGCCTCCTAGACAGCTTGGCTCCAGATTCCTGAAGTTTGTTACGTTCGAGCGTCAACTGTTCAACTTGTTACACAATAGCCTATAGAATGAACGAGATGTTTTCATTACGAAGTGATGATGCGTTCATAACAGATGGCTGGTGGTGTGACGATGGGAGCAAGACACGTTGGCAACGCCCCCTCCGATATCACTCGGAGGGGGTTTCTTACGCTCTCCGTTGGTGCCGTAACCTGTTTGGGACTCGGTGCCTTTGCGGGGGCGGGGGAGACCTCCGAAAAATCCGTAGTCATCTACTCGTGTGGCGAGGGGATTCGCAACGAGACCCAGATGACCGCCCTGCGCGAGGCTTTCCCGGACTACGACATTCGCATGCACTACATCACGACGGGCAACTGCGCCGCGCGCCTTCGGATGGAGGGCACCGCCTCCGAGGCTGACATCGTGATGGACCTCGAGGGCGGCTATATCAACCAGGTATCAGACAGCCTCGAGGTCCTCTCGGACTTCGACGAGTCCATCTTCTGCGAGGACCTCCGCGACCCTGAAGACCGCTATTTTCCCTTCTCGCGAGAGAGTGCCTGCGTCGCCACGAACGACGATGTCCTCTCCGAACGAGGCATTCCCACTCCCACCTCGTACCAGGACCTTCTCGACCCGGTATATGCGGGCGTGGTCTGCATGCCCAATCCCAAGACCTCCGGCACCGGCTACAACTTCCTCAAGAGTCTCGTGAACGCGTGGGGCGAGGATGCCGCGTTCGACTACTTTGATTCGCTTGCGAACAACGTCTACCAGTTCACCTCGTCGGGCTCCGGTCCCGTGAACGCTCTGGTGCAGGGCGAGGCTGGCGTGGGCTTTGGCATGACCTACCACGCCGTGTCGGAAATAAACGAGGGCGCACCTCTTTCCGTGCACTTCTTTGAGGAGGGCTCGCCTTGGGACGTGTATGGATCGGGAATCATCAAGGGCCATGGCGGCCGCAAGGCCGTCCACGACGTCTTTGGCTGGCTCTGCACCGAGGGTGTGCGCCTCGATAACGAGACGTACGTCCCCGACCAGGTCCTGGTTGGGGTCACGCCTGAGATCGCCAACTATCCAAAGGACATCACCTACGCCGACATGACCGGCATCACCGACGTGGACGAGAAGATGCGCCTGCTCGAGAGATGGAGTCACTAACAACCATGACAGCTCAGTACTCAGGGTTAGATGCACATGAAACCCCAAAGCTATCCGTCCGCGCAATTTCGAAGACGTTTGACGGTCTAGAGGTGCTCCATGGTGTGAGTTTCGACGTGCACAAGGGCGAGTTCCTGTCGATACTCGGCCCCTCGGGGTGTGGCAAGTCGACCATACTGCGCATCCTCATCGGCCTTGAACGGCCAGATGGCGGAAGCGTGGTTCTCGACGGAGCGGACATCACGGATGCCGACCCAAGCAAACGACACATGGGGATAGTCTTTCAGGACTATGCGCTCTTCGAGAACATGACAGCGCTTGGCAACGTCGAGTATGCGCTGCGCTTCGACCCGGCTCGGCGTGTGCGCCGTACCCAGATTGCGCTTGACGCGCTAGCGAGCCTTGGCATGGCTGACTATGCCGACAAGCCCGTGACGGGGCTGTCCGGCGGGCAGATGCAGCGCGTGTCCATCGCGCGGACGCTGGCCCTGAACCCCGAGATCATCCTCTTTGACGAGCCTACGAGCGGGCTTGACGCTGACGCGCGCCTTGCCCTGCGCTCGCAGCTCAAGGACATCCAGCGCGTTCACGGAACCACGATGATCTTCATCACCCATGACCAGGAGGAGGCGTTTGCCCTGGCTGATCGTGTCATGGTGATGGGTGGGGGAGTCATTCACCAGATTGGCGAGCCGCTGAGGATCGTCGAGAGCCCAGCTGACGACTACGTTCGCGACTTTGTGGTGGGAAACCTCAAGACCAAGTACGATTCTCTCGCGAGGTTCGCCTCGCCATTGAGCTAGGGGTCCAAATGACACGGAGAAAAAGCTCGGGTGCCCTGGGGTCACTCGAGGTCGCCCTCGCCCTCTTCTTCCTCCTTGCAGTGGGGCTTCCGCTCGTCGGGATGTTATCGAGGCTTGCCGACCCTGAGGTCAGAATGGTCTTTGGAACACAGGCCTTCGTGACCGCCTGCGAAAACTCGCTTGCGGTAGCCTCCGTTACCACGATTCTCTCGGTGTCCGCGGCGCTCCTCATGGCTTGGGCGCTCTGCAGAACTGCCGTACGCGGGAAGGGCGCCTTTGCCGTTCTGCTCACGGTCCCCATGCTCGTCCCGTCGCTTGCCCATGGCATGAGCCTTGTGTATCTCCTGGGGTCAAACGGCATGCTCACGAACCTCCTCCATGGGTCGTGGTCCATCTACGGGTTTCCGGGAATCGTCATGGGGTCGTTTCTCTACTCGTTCCCTCCGGCGTTTCTCATGATCTACGACGTGATGCGCTATGAGGATGCCACCCCCTACCAGGCGGCAGACGTGCTGGGCATACCAAAGCGCAGCCAATTCGCTCGCATCACCCTTCCATTCCTGAGAAAGCCCCTCGTGTCTGCCGTATTTGCGACCTTCGCGCTCGTGATTACGGACTATGGCGTGCCACTCATGGTCGGCGGCAAGGTCACGACGCTGCCTGTGCTCATGTACCAGAACGCCGTTGGCCTCCTGGACTTTGACACTGGAGCTGCAATCGGATTCGTCTTGCTCATCCCCGCAGTCGTCGATTTTCTCGTTGACGTTTTGGCGAGAGACCACTCGAGGGTGCGCTACGTCTCGCGCTGCTTTTCACCGAGGCCACGTGCAGGCAGGGATCTTTTTGGCTACGTAGCTGCGATTACGGTGACGTTCATCCTGCTTGCGCCCATCGCAACATTCTGCATGGTCGCTTTTGTGACGAAGTATCCCCTCGACCTCACTCCGACCCTGGCGAACGTGGGACGGGCCTTCACCATGGGTGCCGGTTCATACTGGGTGAACTCGCTCTTCATCGCGATTGTGACTTCCGTGCTCGGAACGGCGCTCTCGTACCTCGTCGCCTACATCACCGCGCGGGTTGGCGGCTTCTCCGCGCGCTTCCTGCACCTTGCCTCGGTTACCACGCTTGCCGTGCCCGGCATTGTGCTTGGCCTGGCTTTCTCGCTCGCGTTTGGAGGTTCCCCCATCTACGGGACCTTTGCCATCCTCATCCTGGTGAACCTGGTGCACTTCATTGCCTCGCCCTATCTCATGGCTTACAATTCGCTTTCAAAGGTGAACAGAAATCTCGAGGCGGTTGGTCAGACGATGGGCGTGGGGCGTGCTCGCATTGTGTTGGACGTGCTCGTCCCCGAGACCAAGGACACCATTGCCGAGATGTTCTCGTTCTTCTTCGTCAACTGCATGGTGACCATCTCTGCCGTCTCGTTTCTCTCAACTACGCTTGACATGCCGCTCGCGCTGCTTGTGACCGACCTCGACGCACAGCGCCTCGTCGAGTGCGCGGCGTTTGTTTCTGTCCTCATACTTGTCACGAACGTGATCGAGAAGGTGGCGGTTGCCGTCATGAGGCACTACCGTCATGCACAGCAAAGGAGCACTTCATGCGCTCCGTCCATAGGGAGGTAATCTGCTTATGACGCACAAGGAGTTTCTCGTCCTCTCGACAATGGCCACCGCTTCCGCTCCGCTAACCCAGCGCGCCCTGGCGGCGCAGACCGGTATGTCCGTCGGCAGCGTGAACGAGGCGATTTCCAATCTCTCCGACCTGGGGTTCATTGCCAACAGAAGCGTGACCGACGAGGGGCTGGAGGCCCTGGAGCCCTTCCGTGCGAAGCGCGCGGTGCTCATCGCCGCGGGCTTTGGCTCACGTATGGTGCCCGTTACGCTCAACACGCCCAAGCCCTTGGTGCGCGTTGGCGGCAAGCGCATCATCGACACCATCCTCGATGCAGTCTACGCGGCGGGCATCACCGAGGTCTACGTCGTTCGCGGGTATCTTGGCGAGCAGTTCGACCAGCTCCTCTACAAGTACCCCACCATCAAGTTCATCGACAACCCCCTCTACAACGAGGCAAACAACATCTCGAGCATGGTCGCGGCGAAGGACCTTCTCCAGAGCGCCTACGTCTTTGAGTCGGACCTGCTCCTGAGAAGCCCCAACCTCGTCACCCGGTACCAGGACCGCTCTAACTACCTCGGCATTCCCATGGATCGCTCGGACGACTGGTGCTTCCAGGTCAAGAATGGCGTCATCAAGCACATGGGCATCGGTGGCGAAGGCGGAGTGTGGCAGATGGTTGGCATCTCCTTCTGGACGCCCGAGGATGGTGCCAGGCTTGCGGAGGACATTCCCGCAACGTTCGCGATGCCCGGTGGCAAGGAACGCTTCTGGGATGAGGCTCCTCTCACGTACTTTGCGGACAAGTACAAGGTCTATGCGCGCGAGTGCTCGCTTGCAGACGTGACCGAGATCGACTCCTTCCGCGAGCTCAAGGCCATCGATCCCACCTACGATTGCTAGACTGGCCGCATGTCGAAAACGTACGCCATCTTCTCCGCCCAGTACCTCCCTCACGTGGGGGGCGTCGAGACGTTCACCGCGAACCTTGCCCATCAGCTTGTCTCCGGTGGAGACCGGGTTTGCGTGGTGACGTCTGCGCGTGAGGGCGTGGACGAGGTCGAGGTCCAGGCAGACGGTGTCCGGATCGTGCGGCTGCCCAGCGTCCAGCTCATGGGCGGGAGACTTCCGCTCTCGCGCCATGATAGCCACGAGAGCCAGTTGCTCGATGCGGTCTCGGGCCTCGGCGTGGACCGCGTCCTCGTGAACACCCGTTTCTATGGCACTTCCGTCACGGGCCTTCGCTTTGCTCGCCGGCGGGGCCTACCGGCTGTCCTTCTCGACCATGGGTCTGCCTGGCTCACCTTTGGTCGCGGTGGAGCGCTCGATTCCGCCGCCCATGCGTGGGAGCGCCACATGACCGCGCGCGATGTCTCGCTGGGGGCCACCTTCGCCGGCATCAGCGAGAAGAGCGCCGCATGGCTTGCGACCTTTGGGATACAGACGCAGCTAGTCATTCCCAACGCGATTGACGCCGCCTCGTTCAGGGGGGAGTCCTCGGGAAGGGACTTCCGCAAAGAACTCGGCATCCCCGAGGACAAGACGCTCGTGGCCTTCGTGGGCAGGCTGGCCCCCGAGAAGGGCCCCGAGCGTCTCATCGAGGCAATGCGCGAGCTTGGCGAGCGCTACGTTGCCGTGCTGGCGGGCGAGGGGGCGCTCCGTCCACAACTCGAGCACGACCTTCCCACCAATGCCCATCTGGTGGGCAACCTCTGCCACCCGGACCTCTCCGCGCTCCTCTCGCAGGCGAATACCTTCTGCCTTCCCACGCGCTCGGAAGGCTTCTGCACCTCGCTTCTGGAAGCGGGCGCTTGGGGCGTTCCCTGCGTGGTGCCGGATGTGGGCGGCGCTCGCGAGGTGCTTTGCGGGGACGGGGAGACCTTTGGCTGCATCACGCCAGACCGCGAGCCCAAGTCGATGGCCGCAGGCATTCGGCAAGTCGCAGAGTCGTGGGGGCCGGCTCGCTCGCTGGGGCTCCGCGCCCATGTCGAGAAGAACCTCTCCTGGCAGGGGACTGTCCAGGCGCTCGAACGGGCATTTGAGCTCGCCGAGAAGAGCTAACCCCTTCTCGGCGAGCGTATCGGGTGCCAAGGCACCCGCTGCTACCGGCTACACCCAGCGAGCGTCCACGTAGTGGGGCATGCGCTTGTCCTCGGGGGGAGGGGTCATGTAGTCACCGTACAGGCGGGTGAGGTAGAGGTCAAAGTCCCGTGGGCCATCGAACTGCTCGCCCTCGAAGTCGTATGGGCAGGTATCGAAGACGATCGAGCGAGGCATGCGCTCGCTCGCCCCGAATGGCCAGGCAAGCTGGGCAACCTCCTCGCTTTCGCCAAGCGGTATGGCTCGGGCGATGTCATCAATGTGCAGGGCTATCAGGTAGATATCCTCCTTGGGCATCACCGCCTTGAGCACGCGCTTCCCCAGAAGGCTTATGGTCGAGGAACCCTCATGGACGTTTGCGGTCAGATAGTCATACTTACGCCTGAGCTTTCCTATCTCCTCGAAGGGCTTGTCGCTTGACCCAATCCCGTCTATGGGGAATACGTCGACCCAGACGCCGGTGCGGCACCATCGCTCGTCGACATAGTGCTCGATGACCTCGGTGCGCGTGTCCACGACCTTGATGAAGGGGTAGATGGAGGAGCGGTCGCGGTACCAGATGATCTTGTAGTAGGGCTTGGAAGAAAGCCGCGCGAACGCCTCGGGCAGGCGCTCGTAGTCATCTCGCGGCATGATGAGGTCGATGTCGTCGTCCCAGGGGATGAAGCCGTGGTGTCGTACCGCTCCCAGGAGCGTGCCGTACGCCATGGCGCAGTGCAGATTCTCCTCATGGCACACCCGGTAGAGCTCTCGCATGATGTCGAGCTCGATGGCCTTCATCTCGTCGTTGTCGATGCGTCCCTGTCCCATCTCGTCCCCGTTCAGATTGCCGCAGACTGTATGGTCGATTGTAAGCTCTCCGTTACCGGCTCACCCCAGATGCAAAGCGAGTCTCTGGTTATTTTCCGGTTGGTTGATGGGCGGCGCACTGTCTCCGGCAACGCATGCAAGAATAGTCTGATGCACGCGCAATCGCCTTGCGCATTCTGTTGCCTACCGGAGCAATCGCATGAAAACAGTCTGCGTCTTCACGCCAACATACAACCGTGCCTACATCCTTCCCGCACTCTACGAGAGCCTCGTCTCCCAGACCTCTCAGGACTTCATGTGGCTCATCGTCGACGATGGCTCTACCGACGAGACCGGCTCCCTTGTCGCCTCCTGGAAAGAGGAGGGAAAGGTAGACATAACCTACGTCCACAAGGAAAACGGTGGGAAGCCCCGGGCAATCAACACGGGCGTCGAGCTCTGCGAGTGCCCGCTGTTCTTTGTCGTCGACTCCGATGACCACCTGGTTCCCGGTGCCGTTGTGCGCATCGTCGAGGACTACGAGCAGATTCGCGATGACAGCCGCATAGCCGGAATCGTCGCGCTCAGAGGCACCGACGAGCATACGCCGATGGTCACCTGGATTCCCGACGGCGTCACCGAGGTCAAGTACTGGGACCTCTTCGAGAAGTACCACTTTGCCGGGGACACCTCGCTCATCCACAAGACGGACGTGCTTCGTCAGTACCCCTATGACGTTGCGCCTGGAGAGAAGTTCATTGCCGAGACCTCCGTCTACTATCGTCTCGACGAGCGCTACCTCATGAGGACCGATAACACCATTCTCACCATCTGCCATTACCTTCCCGACGGACTCACGAAGAACTTTGCGAAGAACGCGCGCGAGAACCCCATCGGCTATCGCAAGCACAAGCTCTATTGCGCGCAGCGCACGCAGACGCTTGTGGGGAAGTTCCGGGAGACCACGCTCTACCTTGTCGGCTGCCGCATGTCAGGCGAGAAGCACGGCATCTCGAAGGCTCCCAACAAGCTGATCGCCGCCTTGTGCGAGCTTCCGGCAACCCTTGCGTTCCACACCATCTTTGGGGGGAGGTCCAATGGCTGAGGGCCTCTCGCTCAAGAAGAACATCGCATGGAACTCTGCGGGCTCGATCGTCCGCCTTGGCTGCAACTACCTCGTCACCATCGCCGTGGTGCGCCTCTCGCACGGCTTTGACGCGGCGGGCGCCCTCTCGCTTGCCATGTCCGTCTCGAACCTCGTGGCCCCCTTCGCGGACTTTCGCCTTCGCACGGTTCAGGTGACCGACGTGCGTGGCGAGCATAGCTCTGGCGAGTACGTGGGCCTGCGCCTTCTCACGAGCGTCCTCGCCTTCGTGGCGGGCACCATCTATGCAATTATCACGTGCTCATTTGATGCCGTGCCGGCGATTGTCGCCTACCTGGTGTCATCGCTCGCCGCCAACTTCATCGAGGGTCTCCACGCAATAGACCAGCGCCACCTGCGCATGGACTACATCGGGCGCTCGTATATGATGCAGGGCATCTCCAACCTCGCCCTCTTCTCGGCAGTGCTGTGGCTCTCGGACTCACTGGTGCTCGCCTGCGCCTCCATGGCCGTCTCGACTCTGGCGATCTGCTTTGCCTATGACATGCCGCGAGCACGGGGCTTTGAGTCCACCAGGCCAGTCATCGACCTGCGCTCTGCTGCCCGCACGCTTGCCACGCTCCTGCCTCTCGTAATAGCCCAGGTGTGCTCGAGCGCCGTTCTAACCGTGCCCAAGCAGTACCTTGCGGCAAGCGTGAGCACGGCGGCCCTGGGCATCTACTCCTCGGTGGCATCCCCCGCGACCATCGTCCAGATGGGCGCCACCTACATCTACAGTCCCCTCATGGGCGAGTTCGCCCAGCGCTTCAAGGACGACAAGGCATCGGCGCTCAAGCTCTTCAGGCGCACCATCGAGGGGATCGTTGGCATTACCGTGGCCTTCTCGGCTCTCATACTCATCTTTGGGGAGTGGGTGCTCGCCCTGCTCTACGGCCAGGAGATTGTCGAGTACAGCTACCTCCTTGGGCCGGCCGTGCTCTGCACCTTCGTGACTGCCTTCGCCTGGTTCATGAACGACCTGTTGCTCTCGCTCAGAGACTACAAGGCGAGCTTCCTCGGGAACGTGATCGCTACCGTGGTCTCGCTCGTGATCACCGTTCCCATGGTGAACCTCTTCAGCATGAACGGCGTAAGCTGGGTAGGCGTTGGCTCCTACCTCATGGCTGTTCTCTCACTGGTTGTCTTCTTCGTGCGTGACTGCAAGAAGATCGACTCGGAATGAGACAAAGGGACAGTCCCTTTGTCTCGCCAAGGAAGGGAAGAAGATGGACGACGAGTTTCGGCCATATCCCGAAGGTGCCCTCGAGCGCCTGCAGGAGGCGGAGCGCAAGATCCTTGGCGTCGTCGACGCGCTCTGCCGCGAGAACGGCATCGACTACTTCGTCGATTCCGGCACCTGCCTGGGGGCCGTCCGCCACGGGGGCTTCATACCCTGGGACGATGACACCGACATTGGCATGGCCTATGAGGACTACCAGCGCTTCCTTGCCGTTGCCCCCAAAGCGCTTCCCAAGGGGTTCTCGCTTGCCACGTGCGAGAGCACACCGGGTCTCACCTCGCTCTGGACGAAGGTCTTTCTCGACGGAACGCGCTTCATCGACGAGGTCTCCATGGAGGCTGACTGCAGACAGGCAATATTCCTCGATGTGTTCCCGTTCTTCCGCGAGGACGCCGACCCAGCTCGCGCCCGGTCCCAGAAGGCCACGTGCCTCAGGCTCCAGCGCATGAGCTACCTCCATGGCATTGCCCATCCCAAGATTCCCCTCAACACCTCGCTTCGGGGCCTCAAGGCCACGGCGTGCTCCGTCGTCCATCACACCATCGCGCATACATGGAAGCCGCAGGAGCTTGCCGCAAAGCTGGTGGAGGCGGCTCGGCCCGAGGTGCCCTCAGAGCGTTGGTTCAACGCCACATACCCCCTCGACGGGGCCCATGACACGTCGACGCTCTTTCCCACGAGAGACATCGCCTTTGACGGGATGACCCTGAGGGCCCCGCATGACTGCGATACCTACCTGCATACGCTCTACGGTGACTACCACGAGCTTCCGCCTGCCGAGGCGCGCTACACCCACCTCCCCCGCGTCCTCGACTTTGGGGACGGCGTCAACGTGATGGGGGAGTAGGAGCCAAGGGCCAGGCCGGCTGCTAGTCCTTGTCGTGC
Organism: uncultured Olsenella sp.; assembly: GCA_900548775.1. Classification (GTDB taxonomy): domain Bacteria; phylum Actinomycetota; class Coriobacteriia; order Coriobacteriales; family Atopobiaceae; genus Tractidigestivibacter. Next base: position 41,289 of record URLM01000005.1, on the reverse strand, counting down.
CCCTCGTCCTCGAGTTCCTTCTTGCTCAGGGCAAGCTCCTGCGAGAGCTGCTCGACATTGTCCGTGAGACGCGAGACGTCGCATGCAAGGTTGAAGAGCTTGAGCAGCATGAGGGCAATGACCACGACGAACACGAAGTTGCTCGGCGAGAGGAACCCCAGCAGGCCAGAGAAGAAGAACGCGATGCCGGGAAAGATCGCGAGAACGAGAAGAAGCACGGCGGCACAGACCCAGTAGACGGAGTCTGCGATGCAGATCTTTGACTTCCTCACCTTGCGCACGACGATCGAGAGCGCCAGGAGCGCTCCGAGGATGAGGACGATGCGGAGAACAATGGACATGGCGGGTCCTATCTAAACCACTGGAAGAGCAGGATCGAGAGGCACGTGCGCGCCATGTAGGCAATCGAGGACATGAAGTGCAGGTAGCTCGTGCCACCCTGGCGCTCGCGCATCTTGGCGGGGACCTCCACGACCTTGGCCCCCCTGCGGATGAAGAGCGCGATCGTGTCCGGCTCGGGCGCAAGGTCGAACCCCCGGGCCAGCTTCTCGACCATCGCACGGTTGTACATGCGCATTCCAGAGGTCGGGTCGGTGATGGTCGCGCCCGTCGTCTGGCGAATGAACCCGGTGATGAGCTTGGCTCCCGCGCCGCGCGCACCCTCGGCGCCGCCCCCTGCCAGGTTGCGGGAGGCAATGACCACGTCCGCGCCTTCGCTCTCCATGGCCTTTGCCATGACGGGGATGTACTCGGGCATGTGCTGTCCGTCCGAGTCGATCTGTATGGCGGCATCGTAGCCATGGCGCAGGGCATACTTCATCCCTGCCTTGACGGCAGAGGTCAGGCCGCAGTTCACGGGCAGGTCGATATGGTTGAGCGCCAGCTCGTCGCAGATGCGCGGGGTGGCGTCGCTCGAACCGTCGTTGACGACGAGGTAGTCAACGTCCGAGCAGGTTTCGGTCAACTCCCGCACGGTGTTGGCGAGGCACTCCTCCTCGTTGTAGGCAGGCACGATGGCGAGGACTCTCACAGTCGCCTTTCCTCTCGTCCGGTCGTTCTACGCACGTCATCCTATGGTATAGCAGCGCGTCCTCGCATTTGGTGGCCACTCGCTTTCTCAAAAAAACTCCCCCGCACAAGGCGGGGGAGCCAAGTCCCATGAGCCCCCAAGAGGGGTATGTGATGGGCTATGAACTAGAGCTTGCGGACGTTGGAAGCCTGGAGCTTGCCGTTCTGGCCGGTGGTGATGTCAAACTCGACAGCCTGGCCCTCGTCCAGGGTCTTGAAGCCGTCCATCTGGATCTCGGAGTAGTGGACGAACAGGTCGTCGCCATCCTCACGAGAGATGAAGCCATAGCCCTTGTCGGGGTTGAACCACTTAACAGTACCCTTTGCCATGTCGTGCCTTTCTTTCTTTGCCCCGCAGGACAAAAAGCTGCGCTCTCGCGCGATACCTTGTGGCCCCAACAGCCACGGGTGCTATATTACCTCAACGGTTCTGCTGATAGCCCATAAATCCCCAAGTAGTAATCAATGGCCGCTTCCAGACATATGGGCGCCGTTCGCAAAATAGTGGCTAGCGCTTGTCGTCGCCAAGGGCTTCTCGCCAGCTTGCGATGGCACAACCCGCTGTATCCACGACCTCTCGCGCGTTTTGGAGGGGGTTGTCGCTGAGAACCGCGCAGGTCCGCATGCCAGCTCGCTTGGCAGAGCAGATGCCCTGGAGAAGGTCCTCGAAGACCATGCAGCCCTTTGGCTGGGCCGAGATGCGCCTGGCAGCCTCGAGGTAGATGTCTGGCCGGTCCTTGCCGCAGCCGACCTCCCTGGCGCAGACGACCGCATCGAAGAGGGTGTAGACGTCGACGTTTCTCCTCATGGACGCAAGGACGTCCGGGTCGTTTGTCGTGGCGAGCGCAATGGGGACACCTGCGCTTCTGAGGGCGGCTAGGTACTCGCGGGCGCCTGGTCGCAGGCGCACCTTCGTCGCATAGAGCGCGCGACCCATGGCGTTCCACTCGTCGCAGATCTCCTCGACTGTCTCCTCGAGTCCATAGCGCTCGATGCACCATCGAGCGCCTCCCGCGAAGCCGAGCGTGGTGAGGGTCCTTCCCACGTCTGGGGTGTAGCGGATGCCACGAGCACCCAGAAAGGCCATGTCGACCTGGCGCCAGAGGTCGTGTGTGAGGGCGAGGGTGTCGTCGAAGTCAAAGATGGCCGCCGAGAAGCTCGGTGGCCACAGGGGGTTCTCTTCGCTAGCTTGTCTCATGTACATCTTTCGCTGATTATCTGGGATGCTCAGTTTCTGAATATCGATTCTATGTCAGACTTAAGAGCATTGTCATTCGTCGTTGGAGAATCATGGCTAAAACGAAGCAGCGGTTTTCGGTTCTTCTGCTAAGTAGTGTGGCTCTTGCGATTGGCGTGGCGCTCGCGCTCGCCTTGGCTCCCTCTACTGCGAAGGCGGCAACCACCACCTACACCACCGCAAGCCCAGACGGCTCGCTCTCCTCGTACTCGAACATGTCCCAGGCGCTCTCAGTGGCAAAGCAGACGGGGAGGCCAATCGCCATCGACCCAGGTCATGGTGGGTGGGATTCAGGTGCCAATGCAAATGGCATGAAGGAGTCCGACCTCACCTGGAAGATCGCGAATGCTTGCAAGGATTACCTCGAGTCCCGCGGCGTCACGGTGTACCTCACGCGAGGGCAGTACGAGTACGTTTCTGTTGCCGGACGCGTGCAGCGCGCCGTCGAGAATAACTGCTGCGCCATCGTCTCCATTCACATCAATGCTGGCGGTGGCCGTGGTGCCGAGGTGGAGTCCACCAACTCCTCGAGCTACAACCAGGACCTGTACTACGCGGGGCAGTCGCTTTCCGCTCTCGTGCTCTCGGGGCTTAAATCCACGGGACTTACCATCCACGGCGCCGGAATCATCACAAGGGACTGGGATTCCTCGTACTATGAGGACGGTTCCGTTGCTGACTACTACGGAATCACCCGCTATGCGAGGAAGGCCGGCATCCTGGGCGTCATCATCGAGCACGGCTTCATCGATGGCACGTCTGATGCGGCAAAGCTCTCGAACGACAACTACCTCGCGAGCTTTGGCAGGGCGGATGGAGCCGCCATCTACAACCAGTTCTACAGCTCCAACACCTGGTGGAGCGTCTCGGGCATCAACGTCTCGACCACCGAGGCCTATGTGGGGGAGACGGTGACCTACTCGCCCAAGCTCATGGGCGTGGGGGAGAACCTCACCTACAACTACGTGTGGGCAAAGCCGGACTGGTCCTCGTGGGGCTCCACGGTGAAGAGTACGGGTTCCATGACCACTTCCGCCTCCGGTACCTTCACGCCAACGGAGCCGGGCACGTACTGGCTGTTCGTCGACGTTTGCTCCAACGGGACGTCAAAGACCACGCGCATGGTAACCGTCAACGTCAAGAGCGGCTATGGGTATAGGGGCGTCAAGGTCACCACAGACATGCCTGTTGCGGGAGATGCCGTGAACTTCTCAGCCAACGTTGTGGGCCAGACCTCCGGTCTCACGTACAACTACGTCTGGTCCTACGAGGGCTCCTGGAAGAAGGGCGAGTGGGGCTCCACGGTCCTCTCCACCGGCTCTGACACCTCGTCGACCACGGGCTCGTTCACGCCCACCAAGGCCGGCACCTACAACCTCTACGTTGACGTCGTGGATCCCGACGGAACGAGAACGACCAAGTCCACCACCGTTGAGGTGAAGGATGGATACGTCTATAACGGCGTCACCGTCTCCACCGCATCGCCCACCGCTGGCAGTCCCGTGACCTTCTCCGCCAACGTTTCTGGAGGCACCTCCGGCCTCAAATACAACTACGTCTGGCAGCTCGCCAGCTCCTGGGCTAAGGGCGAGTGGGGCTCCACGGTCCTCTCGACGGGCTCCGACACCAGCGAGACCAGCGGTTCCTTCACGCCCACTAAGGTAGGCACGTACACGCTGTACGTGGACGTCGTGAGCGCCGACGGCACGCGGGAGACCAAGTCCACCACCGTCGAGGTGGCTAAGGTGGCTAATGCCGCCCATGCCTACAACGGCGTCAAGGTCAAGACCACGGCTCCTGCCAGGGGATACCCCGTCAACTTCTCCGCTGACGTGTCCGGCGATACGTCTGGCCTCACGTACAACTACGTATGGTCCTACGAGGGCTCTTGGGCGAAGGGCGAGTGGGGATCCACGGTCCTCTCGACCGGCTCCGACACCAGCGAGACCAGCGGTTCCTTCACGCCCACTAAGGCAGGCACGTACACGCTGTACGTGGACGTCGTGAGCGCCGACGGCACGAGGGAGACCAAGTCCACCACGGTCGAGGTCGTTGAGACTACGCCAATCCTTGGCGAACCTCAGGTCAAGAAGTCACAGCTCGTGAGCGACCTCAAGGCTGGCCTTAAGGTACGCAACGCGGTGTTTCCCTCCGACGTGTATTACGCATACGGTGCCTCGACGGTCGAGGAGTTTATCGACAGGCTTTGGGAGGCGGCGGTTGCCGAGGGCGTTCGACCGGAGGTCATCTATGCTCAGGCAATGGTCGAGACGGGCTACCTCCAGTTTGGGGGAGACGTCAAGATCGGGCAGTGCAACTTCTGTGGTCTAGGAGCTACGGGACAGGGCAATCCGGGGGCGGACTTCAGCTCATATGGTTCGGATGCCATTCGCATCGGATTCCTTGCCCAGGCCCAGCACCTTCGGGCATACGCTGGAAAGGCGCCCCTCTCATCCAAAACCTATGATCCGCGCTACGGCACGTGGCTATTCGGCAGGTCGTATACGGTTGAAGGCTTGAGTGGCACATGGGCAAGTAATGCTTCCTACGCCAACAGCATCAAGGCAATCCTGAACAGGCTGTAGGCAGGGTACTTCGACGCATCAAAAGGGGCTTTGCACGTGTAGTGCGAAGCCCCTTTCTCGTGTCTCTCGCTTGGTAGAATCTACCTGTCCGGCTCGTCCTCGACCGAGCGAAGCATCCCGTAGTACACGTCATCGTGCGTCATGAGCCCGAGGACGGTCATGAACTCCCTCGCAACGGGGAAAATCTCTGCGTCGAGTGCCGCGCGCATTGCCTCGAAGAAGACGTCCGTCACTTTCTCGGTTGGCGCAATCGCGATGTCCCTCGCGGCGAGCGTTGCCCGGACCTGCTCCTCAGTGAGCGGGTCGCTCGTGGTGGCGGCGCCCTGCAGCTGAAGCACGATGGCCGAAAGCTGCGATGCCATCTGTGATGCCACGCCCGGCATGAACGAGAGGGCGCGCTGATAGCATGCCCGTGCCGCGCGGAAGTCCTGGCGGCTCCACTCATAGGCGGCCATGCGGAAGTAGCCGAGCCCCACACCCTCGGGGTCGTGGGCAAGCTCCAGGAGATGCTCGACCTCTGCTGTCGCCTCGTCGACGCTGCCGTTCGCCTCGAGGCACTGTGCAAGCTGGAGCCGAGAGTGGATGCTCAGGGGAGCGATCTCTACCGCCCGTCTCGCCCGTGCGGTCGCCACGGGCACGTTTCCCGCGGCAAGTGCTGACACCGAGGCAACGAGCTGTGCCTCGAGGTAGGCGTCGGGCGCGAGCTTGGTCTCATGCGAGCCGTCCCAGAGCAGGCGGTTGTAGAGGACGCGGTCGACATAGCTGCCAAACGCGCGCCACTCGACCGTCGCAGTGTCCTCGTACACACGCTCGCTCTCCAGGGGCTCGAGCGCCTTCAGAACGTTCGAGAGAGCCCCAGCTGCATCCTTCTGGGCAAGCAGCCCCTTGGCATCCTCGACCGCTACGGTGAGTGCGTCGCCGTTCACGAACTCGTTCTCGATTGCCTGCGGGTCGCCTTCGGCGATGGTCCCGTCGATGAGCTTGCCCACGCAGCGCAGTGCTGCCTCTCGGACGGTGACGTCGTTGTCCATTCCCGCAAGCTCGAGGATCATCCGGACGTTCTCTTCGGTGGAGGAGGTGACCTGCCGCGCGATCTGGGACGCGACCTCGACCCTCTCGCACTCCTCGACGATTCCGAGTTGATTCACGCAGCCTGCCCCCAGTGCCTTCGCAAAGGGGTCGGGAAGGATGCGCTGGAAGAGCTCGACTGGTTCGTAGCGGCGTGCTGGGCAGAAGCGCTCGTCCTCGAGGGAGAATCCCTGCCGCACAGGGGAGAGCTGCCCGTCTTGCTCCGCGATTGTCGCGTCGAAGCCACGATAGACCTGAACCGGGTCGAAGCTCCCCGTGAGGGGGATGCCCGAGAATCCCTCGCGGTCAAAGCACACGGAGAAGTAGCAGCAGTGCGATTGCGGCGTGTCGACGCAGCCCGAGACCCACACCCGCTTCACGTGGGTGCTGCAGCGAAACGCGCACGCCGCAAGCAGCATCCCAATGCGGAGGTTATAGTCCGTCGCAGCGTGGCGGCGCATCTCTGGCGTAGAGGGCACTGCTCCAACACCCTCGACCCACATGTGCGCGGGCATGAGCGAGGGAGGGGTAAGGTCTACGACAAAGGCAACGTCACCGTCAGCAACGTTTGTTCGAAAGCTGGCCGAGAGGCGATAGGGCACCTGGAAGTGCTCGATGCCCGTTGAGATGCCCTTGCGAACCGCCCACTCGCCATCTGGGCGCTCCTCCTCGCGAATGGGGAGCCCGTCGGCGATGGTGGGAACCTGGGAGGTGACTGAGGAAGCGACACGCTGCCTGAAGCGCACAAGCTCGTCTATGGGGATGTCGTCCGCATCCTCGAAGAACGTTGATGCGAGAAGTGCCGCGTTGAGCGCCGCCTCGATGCCCAGAACTCTGAGCTTGGCCGCATAGCTAAGCTCAGGATCATTCACACGTAGGTAGAAGAGCCGGGAGGTGTGAGGACGAACAACGGTGACGGAGGGCATGGACACGTCTGCCGCAGGAAGACCCGCGTCGTCAAGCGCATCGGCGAGGAACACCTCGAGGTTGGATGGCGGGAGCGTGCCGTCATCTTTGGGGTGCGGCACGATGATGGTCCCACCGTTTCCGTCCTTGTCGCGGCTCTGGCGCGCGCGGATGTCCGCCACCACAAGACCAAGGTCAGAGAGCGGGTCGTCGGAGGCCATGAGCCGCTGGGAGAGAACGTCGATGTCGAGGGTCGACGTCACACGCGTGCGTGCCGCATCGACTGTGGCGGCGTACTGTGCCCCAAGGCTGTGGTTGGCCAGCTTGGCCTGGGGCAGCCCCGGGGTCGTGGATGGATGGGTTGCAGGAACTCCGTCACGCCCAAACGCATGAGAGAGTGCCTGCGTGAAGTCCCGCGCCCAGTGTGGCCAACGCTCGTCGTCTGTCTCCTCCATGCAGCACCTCCCTGTTGAATGTGGACCGCCTGGCTTGGGCGAACCCTGAGCTTCTCTTATACCCATGACGCAGAAATGCTACCCGTGAGACAACCATCGGGCCGGCTTGGGCCGCCCTAAGCCTCTTGTTCGGCCGATTTCGTCCGAATCGGCCTGATAAAGAGCCCGCTCCTGAGCTTTGGCTCAAACCAGGTGGACTTGGGCGGCATGATGCCCTCCTCGTCGGCTACGGCCATCATGTCTGCCACCGGGGTCGCCCTCAGGGCGAACGCAAGGCCGGCATCGCCGGCAAGCGGCTCGAGGGCGTTGGCGTCCGCCTGGCCTCCCACAAAGCGAATGCGCGGGTCGCGGCCGGGGTCGGTGATGCCCAGGATGGGGCTAAGCGCCTGGTCCTGGAGGACGGAGACGTCAAGCTTGCCCACGGCCGTCTGGGGAACGTCGCCCTGCCATGCAAGCTCGCGCCAAGCCCCGCCAACGTAAAGACCGTAGTGGAGGGCGTCCGTCGGCCGTATGGGCTCCCCCTGGGGGTCGCCCACGGAAAAGCCCTGCTCGGCGAGGCGCGCGAGAAGGGCATCAGGGGCTAGGCCTGCGGTGTCCGCCACGACGCGGTCGTAAGGGAGGGTCATGAGCTGGCTCTCGGGGAAAAGAACCGCCAGGAGGAAGTCGCAGGGCTCGGTGCCCGGTGCTCCCAACGTGGCGCCATGGGCGTCGCGGAACGCCTTGCGCACGCGTGCCGCCGCTGCTGCGCGGTGGTGCCCGTCGGCGATGTAGGCCCGCGGGACGAGCGAGAGCATCGTGCGTAGGGCATCCACGGCGGCTGGCCTGCTCACGCGCCACACGGTCTCGCGTAGCCCCTCCGCGTCGGTGAAGTCGTACAGGGGGTTCGCCGTCGTAGCGGCGTTGACGATGGTCTCAAGCGTCGGGTCATCGCGATAGGCGAGAAGGACGGGGCCCGTCTGGCAGCCCGTCGTGGCGATGTGGTCCGCGCGGTCCTTCTCGTCGACCGGCCGCGTGAACTCGTGACGGCGGATGGTGCCCGTCTCGTAGTCATCGATGGAGAAGGCCGCAACGATGCCCGTCTGCGAGTGACCGTTTCCACTGAGGCGGTACAGGTAGTAGCAGGGCTCTCCGTCGCGAACGAGGGTGCCGTCCGTCACGCGGTCGGCGAGGAGGCTCGCCGCCTTCTCGTAGACGTCTGGCGCATGCATGTCGTGAGAGGGGTCGAACGCGGTCTCGGGTCGGTCGATCGCGAGGAAGGAGTGCGGTCTTCTCGCCACCGCCTCGCGGGCCTCCTCCCTGGTGAAGACGTCATAGGGCAGTGACGCGAAGTCCTGCGCCCTCTCGGGCTGGGGCCTATAGCACACGAACGGCTCTGCGCGCATGTCGCTCCTTCGTTGCGGTCTTGATACAAGTGGAAGGCAGGGGGCCTCCCAAAGCAAATTCTAGCGCGTGGCACCGCTGGCTTCGGGTACCGTAGACGCTTGGAAACTCTCGCGTGACAGGCGTGAGCGCCGGAGGTCAATGAGGAGGGACGTCAATGGTGACGGGTGAGACGGTGACCCCGTTCGGTCGGGGGATGGACGTGAGCGGACGAAAGCTCGTCGTCTTCGACTTCGATGGCACGCTCTCCAACACCATCGAGGGCATCACTTCCACGGCTCGCGCGGTGCTCCGTGCCCACGGCCTCTCCGACGCCGACATGGGCGACCTCAGGCGCATCGTGGGACCTCCCTTCCCCGAGGCCTTCTCGCTGGTCTATGGCTTCTCGACGGAAGAGGCGGAGCAGATCACCGACGAGTACCGGGCGATCTACAACACGCTCGGCGCAGAGGCGTTTCCTGCCATCCCCGGCATGGCCGACCTCGCCGACTCCCTTCGTGAAGCCGGCAAGGTCCTGGGCGTTGCCTCTTCGAAGCGCGCCGCGCTTCTCGAGCGCGGCATGCGGGAGTCTGGCCTCGCGCCCCACTTTGACGTCTACCTGGGCAAGCTCAAGGACGGCGACGACACGAAGGCCAAGACCATCGTACGCGTCATGGACCAGACCGGCCTGGGTGCCGCAGACGCAGTGATGGTCGGCGACAGGTTCTATGACGTCGCCGCAGCGACGGAGGTGGGAATCCCCTGCGTGGGGGTTCACTACGCACACACCTGCGAAGTAGAGGAGCTATGGGACGCAGGCGCCGTGGCGGTTGCCGAGACCGTCGAAGAGCTCAGGGGCATTCTCCTGGGCTAGACCCTTTGGCCCACTCTCCCGGGCGCCCGCCGAAAAATGGGTTCCCAGCGTAACCAGCTGCTACGGGTGGGGTAGAACAGAGAGCATCACCGCCGCGGGACGGACGTCCCGCTTCTGAAGGGAGACATCATGGCAGACTTCGACATCACAGACGGCTTCCGCAAGGTCTTCCTGGCAAGCGTGGGCGCAGTCGCCACCACCGCCGAGAAGTCCCAGGAGGTCATCGACGGCTTCGTCAAGAAGGGCGAACTTACCGTCGCCCAGGGCAAGGCCATCAACGAGGAGCTCACCCGCAAGGCGAAGGAGGTCGTCGGCGACACCTCTGACGCCGCGCTGCGCGCCAAGATGGCGGCAATGACGCCAGAGGAGCGCGCGGACTTCGCGAAGAAGGTCGCCACCATGGCCTCTGACCTCGACGAGGACGTCGTTGAGCCAGACTCCGTCGAGGACGCCCCGGTCGACGACGGTGACGCCAAGGAGTAGAACCTGTGCCGGAGGTTCGCGACACAAGTGACGCCGCAATGGGGAGCTCGCCACACACCAGTGACGAGCTCCTTGACGCGTGGTACAAGAGCGTGAGCGAAGAGGGCTTCGAGGACGACGACGCACAGACCATCGGCCTCTTTGGTGGTCGCAGCAAGACGTCTGACGGCTACGAGTCCTCGCGCAGCTCTCGTATGAGACGCGTGCGCGAGATTCTCTCGATCGTTCGTCGCTATGACATCTTCCACGGCCTCACGCCAAAGAGCCTGCGGCACATGCTCGAGGAGCTGGGTCCCACCTTCGTGAAGGCGGGCCAGATCCTCTCGATGCGCTCCGAGATTCTGCCCGAGAGCTTCTGCCGCGAGCTTACCAAGCTCCGCTCTGACGTGGAGCCCATGGACCGCGAGACGGTGCTCAAGGCCTTGCGCGACGAGTACGAGACCCCGATCGAGGACCTCTTCGACGCCATCGACGACGTGCCCCTGGGCTCTGCCTCCGTAGCGCAGGTGCACAAGGCCCGTCTCGTCACGGGCGAGATGGTCGCCATCAAGGTCCAGCGGCCGCACGTCCAGGAGACCATGGCACAAGACATTGCCATCATGCGCTCGCTCGTGGGCTTCATGGACCGCTTCATGTCGGGGAGCCAGTTCCTCGACATGCAGTCGGTGGTGGACGAGCTGTGGCAGTCGTTTAGGGACGAGACGGACTTCCTCGTGGAGGCCAGGAACCTCGAGGAGTTCAGGCGCAACAACGCCGACTGCAAGTTCGTGGACTGCCCGAAGCCCTATCCCAAGCTCTGCACCAAGCACGTCGTTGTGATGGACTACATCGAGGGCATCCCCATCGACAAGACCGCACAGCTCGTTGCCGCCGGCTACAGCCTCGAGGAAATTGGTGCCAAGCTCGTCGACAACTACACGCGCCAGATGATCGACGACGGCTTCTTCCACGCGGACCCGCATCCCGGAAACCTCATCATCCACGGTGGACAGATCGTCTACATCGACCTGGGCATCATGGGGCGCCTCTCGTCGCACGACCGCAAGGCCATGTCTGACATGGTGAAGGCGGTTGCACTTCGTGACTCGGCTGGCCTGGCAGACGGGCTCCTGCGCTTCTCGATCTCCGACACGTCTTCCGTGGACCACGCCCACCTGCTGGACGACCTTGACATGATCATCGCTGACTACGGCGAGGCGGACCTTTCCGACCTCGACGTGGGCGCCTTCGTGAACTCACTCATCTCGATGGCGAGAAAGAACGGCGTCGAGCTGCCCGGCACGGTAACCATGCTCGCGCGCTCCCTCGTCACGCTCGAAGGCGTGGTGGACGAGTTTCTCCCAGGCGTGTCGATCATCGAGATCATCACGGCTCACATCAAGGCGCACGCAGTCCCCAAGGACCTCATCAAGCACGAGGTCAAGGGCTTTGCGCGCGAGGGCACCCGCGCCGCCCACGGGCTTCTCGGCGCAGCGTCGCAGGCGGACCTAGCCATGAAGATGCTCACGCGCGGTCAGCTGCGCCTCAACCTCGACGTGGCCGGGACCGAGGACCCCCTCAACGACTTTGCCCACATCGCCAACCGGCTCTCGATGAGCATCATGGTGGCGGGCCTCTTCATCGGATCGTCCGTCGTCTACTACGCGCGCATCCAGCCCGTCATCTTTGGCATCCCCGTCATCGGCTTCGTGGGCTACCTTGCCGCGCTCATCCTGGGCGTCTGGGTTGCGCGGAGCATCATCAGGGACGACCGTCACCGCAAGAGGTGAGACAAAGGGAGTTTCCCCTTGTCTCACCGGACTCCGGGGGCGGGGAGCGTGGGCGTCCCGTTCACCGCAAGGTCGATGACGCGATACGCGCCGTCATAGATTCCCGCCCTCGCCGCTTCCTCTATTCGGTCGCACATGAAGCCGACGAGGCCACGCTCGCGCTGGAACGAGTCGATCATCGAGAGCACCTCGTCCGTCTCGTCCAGCTCGTAGGTCCCATCGCCAACCTCTGCTGCACGGATGGCGCCCCATGCTTCGTGTCCGCCCACGCGGTGGATCATGAGCTTGGGCACGGGGTAGAACGAGAACTCGCTCGGCTTTGTCACCAGAACGTCGGAGCAGCGCATGAGCAGGTTCGAGGAGTAGACCGCGGCGAAGATGTCCTTGTCGCAGAAGGCATGGACTCCACGCACGTCCCCGTCGAGCGCCGCCGTGGCGAACCTCTTGACCTCGTCAAACCCGTCGAAGTGGGGAAGTGCCTCGCTGCGGAGCCCGCCCACGTTCCTGAGCAGCGCATCCCACACCTTCTTGTGGTCACCCACGTTCACGAAGACTACGGCCTCGCCGCGCCTCACGTAGGGAAGGAGATGCTCCACGATGGCCGCGAAGAGGTCCTGCTGGGCGCCTGCGCCGCCAACGGAGAGCAGGTAGCGCACCGGGCCTCCGCCCATAACGCGGTCCCTGCGGCGTGCGCAGTCTGCGGGGATGTTCGAGACGAGCTCGTGGTCGACGTAGTGGCCGGTGTAGAAGATGGACCCCTCCGGCATGGGCTTGAGCTGGCGCCTTGGGTCCATGCCGCGCAGCTGGTGGTAGCCCAGGTAGGAGCTGGGTGTCTGGACCGTGTGGATGGCACCCTCTGAGAGGTGCAGCGCCATGGGCCAGTTGTCCGGAATCGCGTTCACCACGTGCGTCATGCCCGCATGCACGGCGGCCTGGGCGGGCCAGACATGGGTCCCCACGTAGGGGACGTCCTTCTCGATGTCACGGAAGAGCGGCACGCAGAGCTCGGCGTTCTTCTGGTCTGCGGCGTTGTAGGAGAGCTTGCGGAAGCCCTCTGAGTTGAGAGGCTCCCACACCAGCTTGTTGAAAGCGCTCACGCGCTGAGAGATCCTCGAGCCCTTGGAGTAGAGGTCGTTCTGGTAGCGGATGGCCTTGGAGCCGGTGGCGTCCTTGAAGGAGGCGAGGTCGAGCCAGTAGGGGGTGTATCCCATGGCATGCGCGGCCGAGGCCATGGCCATGGAGATGCGGTAGTGGCCAAAGCCCATGCGGATGTTGCCCACGATAACCGGCGCTCCGTTGGCGCCTTCTACGGTGCGTTCCGTTGTCGGCGGCTGTGGAGCGCCGCTTGCGTCGGCGCGGATGTCGAGGGGCGTCCCGCTGGGGGAGACGACGAGGTTCCTCACGCCGAGAAGGTCCCCAATGACAGGTGTGGGCGCTGCCTGTAGGTGATAGGCGGTGGCGGTGTCATCGCCAAAGCGGCGGAGGAACCGCTCCTTCGACTGGACCGCCTTCTGGTACGTTGCCTCGTCCTGCTCGTTGCCAAAGACGCTTCTCGCCCTGTCCGTCGACGCTTCCATCGATTCCTCCTTGACGCTCAGGGGCCGTAGATGATAGTCTCGCTATCAGATTGATAGTTAGACTATCACTTGAGGAAGAGAGCCGTCAAGGAGTGGGATGGCGAGCATGTCCACACGCGTCGCGGGAAGCATAGAGGACCTTATCGGCAACGCAGCCGCCCAGGGGATAACCGGTGACGCCCGGATGGACCGCGCCGTGGCGTGTGCCGCGGCGCTGTTCCTCGAGAACCGCATCGCAGACGTTCGCATGACCGACGTCGCGGAGAAGGCGGGAATTGGGGTCGCCACGCTCTACCGGCGCTTCTCGACAAAGGGAAGGCTCGCCCTTGCCGCTGGCACCCTCCTTTGGCGGCGCTTCAACGAGAGGATCACGGACCTCGTCGAATCCGACGCCTTTCTCGCCATGGGCGGTGCCAACAGGCTGGAGCGCATGCTGAGGCTCTACGCCGAGGGCTACGTGGAGAACGCAGGCTTCGTGCTCTTCATTGACGACCTCGACCGGCTTCTCGTGTCCGAGAGGATGGACGAGGAGGCGCTCGGCGCCTATGCGGGCGAGGTCGACTCCTTCTACCTCATCTTTGCCGATGCCTACCAGCTGGGGCTGCAGGACGGATCGGTTGTGCGAAAGGTCGACTTTCCGCTCTTCTACCGGAGCGTCGCCCACGCCCTCATGGGGGCTTCGCAGAAGCTTGCCCGCGGGGAGGTCATCCCCTCGGACGACTTCTCCCAGGCGGCGGACGAGCTGGAGTGCATCGTGGACATGGCAGTGCGTGCGTTGAGATGAGACAAAGGGAAACTCCCTTTGTCTCATGAGGAAAGGGGAGCAGGGATGGCAGGGGAGAAGGCCTCAGAGGCCAGGCTTGCGGACAAGCGCGTGATCAGGCTCTTTGCGATAGGACAGCTGGGTTGGGCGATACTCTCGGGCATCGTGAGCAACTGGCTCGTCTACTTCTACATGCCCTCGGAGACCATGCTCTCGCGAGGCATGGCCGTCTTCATCACCCAGGGTGCCGTGTTCGCGGGACTCACGGTGATCGGCATCATCACGGGATGCGGCAGGCTCCTCGACGGATTCATCGACCCCTTCATCGCCTCCCGGTCCGACAGGCTCAAGAACCCTCTTGGCCGGCGGATACCCTTCATGCGCAAGGCGGCCATCCCCTTTGGCGTGATGACGGTCCTTGTCTTCGTGCTGCCGGGGACCGGCAGCCAGACCCTGAACAACGCCCTGCTTTTCTGCTGCCTCATGCTCTTCTACATCACGCTCTCGCTCTACTGCACGCCCTTCAACGCGCTCATCCCCGAGCTTGGTCGCACGCAGGAGCTGAGAATCGACCTCTCGACGCACATCTCTGTCACGTACTTTCTCGGAACGGCCGCTGCCTACCTCGTGACCACGGTCGCCGCCTACCTCGAGCCCGCCATGGGGATTGCCGGCGCCTTTAGGGTGACGGTCGCGGTGCTCGCCGCCGTGGCGGTTGCCTGCATGCTCGTGCCCGCGTTTGGCATCGACGAGACGCTCTACGCCGAGGCCGAGCCCTCCTCCACGCCCATGTTCCAGTCCGTCGCCAAGACGTTCAAGAACCGTGACTTCCAGGTCTTCGAGCTCTCGGACGTGCTCTACTGGGTCGCCATCACCATGTTCCAGACGGGCATGACCTACTACATCACCGAGCTCATGGGCCTGCCGGACTCCCTCTCGTTCGTGTTCTTCGCTGCCATGACGCTCATCTCCCTCATGTTCTATGCGCCCGTGAACATGCTTGCCAAGCGCCAGGGCAAGAAGCGCATCGTCGCCTTTGGCTTTTTCTTCTTCTGCCTGGCGTTTGGCATCACGGCCGTGTGCGGCCTGTTCGGCATTCCCGGCGTGGTGTGGGGCATGCTCGTGGCGGTGCTCGCCGCCGTCCCCATGGCAATCCTGGGCATCCTTCCCCAGGCAGTTCTCGCCGACATCGCCGAGTGCGACGCGGTAGAGACGGGCGAGAGGCGCGAGGGCATGTTCTATGCGGCGCGCACCTTCTCGATGACGCTTGGGCAGACGCTTGCGATGATCCTCTTCACCTCCATCTCCATCCTCGGCGAGAACGGCATGGGCTACCGTGCCACGGCGCTTGTCGCCACGATCTTCTGCCTGGTGGGCGGCCTCGTCTTCACGAGGTACAACGAGCGGCGCGTGCTCGGCACCATCGGAAGCGCCTCCGACGAGGAAGGGGAGCAGCGGTGACGGGGCTACTCGGTGAGCCGACCTTCTGCGTGCGCTGGCACGGGTGCGACGGCCAGGAGCGCGTGGCGCATGTGCAGCCATCCGGCCTGGTGACGGGCACGGATGCGGCCTCTCTCGGCATCGCCCTTTCGCATGAGGGCGAGTGCTGGCGGGTAGGCGTCGTCCCTTGCCGCGAGGTCGTGATCGACGCCGTTGAGGCGACGCTTCCCGCCGACCTCGGCGAGACGCAGGCGCTCTACCTGAACGGCTACAACTCCTGGACGGACTCCGTGGAGCGCGATCCCCGCGACCGCATGCGCAACTTCCTGGTGCCGCGCGCGGCAATCCGACACTGGGTCCTTGACGCCTCTGGTGACTATCGCTTTGTGAAGGCAGACGAGAGGTCTGGGCACCAGCACGGCTTTACCTATGGGTACCTGCGGCGGGATGGCGAGGTCTCCCTAGTGGGCTCGCTTGGCGAGGAGACGGGCATGACGCTCGTCCGGGAGGACCTTCCTGCGGGGGCACTTCTCGTGAGCAAGGAGCCGCCGGCTGCTCCCGTGCCGGCGGGCGAGAAGCGCTGCCTTGTGGGGCTTGCCGTCCTGGAGGCTGGAAGCGTTGACGAAGCGGCCGGGCGCTGGCTTTCGCTTTGCGGGGTCGATGCCCCGTCCTGCTCGCCACTCGTGGGCTACACCAGCTGGTACCGGCACTACACGGACATCTCGGAGCAGTGCCTGCTGCACGACCTCGATGCGCTCGCCGGGTGCCTTTCTGGCTACGACCTCGGGTCTCGGCAGCCTACGTTCCAAGTAGATGACGGCTACACGCGCGTGGGTGACTGGCTGCAGCCGGATGGCGAGAAGTTCCCGCGCGGCCTAGCCCCGGTGGCGGCGGCCACGCTCGAGCGCGGGATCAAGCCGGGCATCTGGGTTGCGCCCTTCGTGTGCGAGCGGGAGTCCCGGCTCTTCTCGGCGCATCAAGACTGGCTGCTTCGAGACGATGCGGGCGAGTTGGTGGTTACGGGTTCCCACTGGTCCGGCCACGTGGCGCTCGACACGCTCAACCCCGAGGTGCGTGACTACGTGGCGCGTGTCATCGCCACGCTTACCGGTGAGTGGGGCTTCTCGCTTCTCAAGTGTGACTTCCTCTACGCGGCGTGCATGGTACCGCACGGTGGTATGAATCGAGGCCAGCTCATGGCCGATGCGCTTGACCTCCTGCGCCAGAGCGCCGCACCGGGTACGTGGTTTGACCTGTGTGGCGTCCCAATCGGCTCTGCCCTCGGGCGCACCGAGTTCTGTCGAATTGGCTGCGACGTGGGGCTTGACTGGGATGGGCCAGCCTACATGCGCGGGACCGGGCGCGAGCGTGTGAGCACCAAGAACAGCCTTGCCAACACGCGCGGCCGCGCGCATCTCGACGGCAGGGCGTTTAGGTGCGACCCTGACGTCTTCTTCCTTCGTCCGGACGTGCGCCTGACCAACGAGCAGCGCATGGAGCTCCTCGAGGCGGACTCGTCGCTGGGCGGCGTGCTCTTCACCTCGGACGACATGTCGCTTTGGGACGCCGATCAGCGCAAGCTCTTCTCGCACGCGCTCCGATGAGACAAAGGATCGTTCTTTGTCTCACTGAAGGATGCGCGTCACGATGTCATGGGTGAGCTCGTAGACGCCGGGCATCTTGGACTCGCGTGGACCTGCAACGTTGAGCGTGATGGCCCTCATGCCGAGGGACTCGAGCCACGCAAGCGCCTCCTCTGCGCCGGCCCCCGCGTCGGCGCCCTCGAGGACCAGCACCGGACGGCCCATGCGCTCGGCGAAGATGGCCGTCATCTCGGTGCCGCTTCTGGGCTCGAGGCCACCGGGGGACACGATGAGCGTCGCATGGCTGTCGCGCACGTTCCATGCCGTGCGCTCGACGTAGCCTGTCGCAGCACCTTCTCGCAGCTCGGGATACAGGGCGAGAAGACCTGGCGGTTCCGGCAGGTCCTCGGCAAGGCCGCCGGGAGGGCACCAACCGCAGATGGGCACGTTCTGCTCGCGTGCGGCGTCAAGACCGCCGCGGTCCGCGCCGGTCTGGCCTCCGGAGCGCACGAGGGCAACGAGCGGGAGCGCGTCAATGATGCCCGCCGCCTCGGACTGCTGGCGAGCGATGGTTCCGGCATCCGTGGGGTCTGCGGCAAGCGAGGTCTCCCACTCCTGTCGCGTGATGCGCTGAAAGTTCTCCATATGCGTGACGCCAAGTCGGTCGACGGCACCCTCGACCTTGTGGTGGGGCCGCATGCCTGCCTTCTCTTGAACGCGGCGGCTACCTTCGTTTCCCTCGTAGTAGCCGGCGCGCACGGCGGCGAGGTTCTCAACCAGGAAGGCGTATCTCAGAACCTCTCGAACGGCCTCCGTCATATAGCCCCGGCCCCACCAAGGCCGCGCGATCCAGTAGCCTATTTCGGCCTCGTTAGGGGAGAGCGGCTCGCTCGGGCTCTCTGCCTGGTGCCGGAGGGCGATGGCGCCCACCGCTTCGTCTGCCGTGGCCCCCTGCCCGCCACGCAGCGTGATTGCCCAGGAGTCTGGCGCCATGAGAATGTCCTCTACGACCGCCCTGCTTTCCTCGAGGGACGTGTGGGGAGCCCAGCCCGCCCGAGGGCCAACCTCGGGGTCGCGCGCGTAGCGATAGACCGCTTGCGCGTCGTCCACGCGCCAAGGGCGCATGACGAGACGAGCCGTAGTGAGCGTGGTTGGCCAGCGCATGGGTTCCTCCTTGGTTGCGTTGCAGAGAGGTCACCACCATAGCGCAGCCAGCCCCTGCGAAAGGCGTCGACCCCTCCAAAAGGTGCCAACCCTTGCGAGGGGTCGGGCCGGCCTCGCCTACAGCTCGTAGAACCTGGGCTCGCCGCATTCGTACGTGCACGCACGCGAGAAGCCCAGCGCACGCAGCCGGTCCTGGGCAATCCGCAGGTAGGCACCCAAGTGCTCGGGCTTGTGCGAGTCAGACCCAATCGTGACGATGGTTCCGCCGAGGTCGCGGTAGAGCGAGAGCACGTCGTCGGTGGGCTGCGGGGCGCCCAGCCCGTACCGCCAGCCGGAGGTGTTCACCTCGATGCCGCGTCCGTCCGCAATCACGCGAGACAGTATCTCCGCCACAATGTCTCGGACTGCAGAGAAGGGGAGAGGGCCGCCGGGCGTAGGGTCGTATCGCCTGATGAGGTCAAGGTGCGCTACCACGGAGTAGCCATGGAACCGCTCGACCACCTGGAGAAGCTCCTCGTAGTACGCCATCGTGAACTCCTCTTGCGTGCGGCCCTTCTGGAACGCACCGTTCCAGAACTCACGGTCGCCAACCTGGTGAATCGAGAGCAGCGTGAAGTCCAGGCGGTCCCCGTACTCCTCGAGCAGGCGCTCGTACGCGGGGATGGTATGGCTTTGCACGCCCAGCTCGAGGCCGCGCGCCACGCGGATCTGCTTCCCTTGTCGCTCGCGCATGCTGTCGAGCTCGTCGAGGTAGGCGGGGTAGGGGCAGTTGGTGACGGGATGCCCGTCCTCAAAGCGCGCCCCGGCTGGCTGGTCCCAATCAGGCTTCACGCCGTAGTCCACGTGCTCGGTGAAGCACAGCTCGTCGAGGTTGATGCGGATGGCGTCGCGCACGACCTGCTCCATAGGGTAGGTGGAGTCGTCGGAGAACGCGGAGTGAACGTGGTAGTCGGCAAGCACTTCGGCACTTCCTTTCTAGTTGTTGTGAGCGGCTGCTTTGCGGGCTGCCTCAACCCGACGGTCGCAGCATGTGAGGCAGACAGTCATGAGCACGAGGAGACCAGCCGCCACGACAGGCAGGAGGAGCGGCGATACCTTCTCCACGACAACGCCCATCAGGGGAGGAAACGCCATCGAGCCCACGTAGGCGCATGCCATCTGCAACCCCATGAGCGACTGCGCGTTCTGCGTGCCAAAGCGCTCCGGCGTGAGCTGGATCATCTGCGGGTAAATGGGTGCGCAACCAAGGCCGAGAAGCACAAGGCCAATGCAAAGGCCCAACTCGCCCGGCGAAACCATGAGCACGACAAGCCCAATGCCCATGATCGTCTCGCCTAGCCTGAGGAGCTGCTTTCCATCGAGCCGCAGGGTGAGCATGCCCGAGAAGAACCTTCCCAGCGTGATGCCCGCATAGAAGAGGCTGGCGAGAAGGGCGGCTGTCTGCGTGGAAATGCCGTGCCCTAGCACGAGGAACGTCGAGGCCCACAGGCCGCATGCCGATTCGAGCGCGCAGTAGCAGAGAAACCCTGCCATCGCGAGCTTGACTCCGGGGAGGCCAAGAAGCTCGCGGCGCGTGGAGGCGGGGTGGTTCTCGCCTTGGTCGACAGCATCGCTTTGGTCATGCCACAAGGGGATGCTCAGGGCAATCGCCACCACGAGTGCCACCTGAAGCATGCCCACAATACGGTAGCCGCCCGGCCAGCCAGCGGAGCCGCCCATCTGCCATGACATGATCATGGGCCCACCGGCGGCGCCGAGTCCCCAGCAGCAGTGCAGCCAGTTCATGTGGCGCGCTGCGAAGTGCGTTGCCACGTAGGCGTTAAGCGACGCGTCCACCGCTCCGGCACCCAGGCCATACGGAATGGCCCAGAGCACGAGCTGCCAGAACTCGGCGGAGGCCGAGAATCCAAAGAGCGCGACTGCGGTGAGCGCCACCGAGAGCGCGGTGAGCTTGCCCGTTCCCAGCCGGCGCACGAGCTGCACGGTCAGCAGGCTCGAGACGATCGTGCCAAGGCAGATGATCATCGAGATCACGCCCGCCAGCGAGACGTTGGCGCCGATGCTCGTATGCATGGCTGGCCATGCCGCCCCAAGAAGGCCGTCCGGTAGGCCCAGGCTCACAAATGCCAGGTAGATGATGCCGAGAAGTGCGCTGCCCATGAAATGCCAATCTCTGATCGTTTTACTTGTTGCTTTGCACATGTTAAGTGCGCGACGGACATTCATGTAGAATCTATCCGCCAATAACTATCGTGTATCGGACATCTGGAGTACGGATGATCTATTCGAGGTGCCCCCTCAGACTTACCGGAGGCGACCACGAGGACGTAAAGACCGTCTCGCCAGACTTTCCCGCCGAGGGATACGACGAGCTTCTCAGCCAGGAACCCGGCTGCGACGTGCCGTGGCACTGGCACGAGGAGCTCGAGGCTATCGTCGTGAGTGAGGGGACCATGCGACTTCTCGCCCCTGGCCGCTCGCTGGCCCTTGGAAAGGGGACCGGGGTCTTCATCAATCGCAACGTGCTCCATTCCTGCAAGGGGGAGCCGACGTGCCGTATTCGCTCCGTGACCTTTGACGCCGGCCTGGTTGGAGGCGGACAGGCGCTTGCGATAACTCGCAAGTACCTTGCTCCGGTCGTGGGGAACGACGCACATCCAGTCGTGGTCCTGTCTCCCAAGACGTCCGCCGGCGCACGCGGGTGCGAGCGCATTGAGGAGGCTGTGCGGACGTTCGAGGCAGGAGGACCTGGCTTCGAGATCGACGTTCGCTCCGCCCTTTCTCATCTCATGCTCGACGTGCTCGAAGCAACTGGGGAGGAAGCAAGCGACGAGCGCCCAAGGGCGTCGGCAATGAGGGTGCGAGAGATGTGCCGGTACATCGAGGCTCATCTTGGGGACGACGTTGGGGTCTCTGACATTGCCCGGGCTGCGAGCATCGGAGAGCGCGAGGCGCTTCGTTGCTTTCGCCAGGAGTTGGGTGTGACCCCGTCTGCCTATCTCGCCACGCAGCGCCTGGAACACGCTGCGCGCATCCTCTCCGAGATGCCCGAGGAGCCGATTTCGCAGGTGGCGCTGCGAGTTGGCATGAAGTCGGCATCGAACTTCTCGCTTCGGTTCCGCGAGTACTTTGGTTGCACCCCGCGGGAGTGGCGTAATGGCATGACAGTGGGAAGGACGCCTGTGACGCAGGAGGCGAGAAAAACTCCAAGCGCCATGTAGAAAAGAGTGCCTTTGGCGAGAATCTGACGCCGAAGGTATGATTTTGTACGCTGTAGCTGTGGAAACGTGCTCTTCGGCGCAAAAATGACGCCCGAGAGGACCTTCCGTACGCGATTCCGTCGGAAGTCAACGCTTCGGCGAGAAATCCGCGCCGGAGGGTCCTTCTCATACGTGATTGCTGCGATAGCGCGCCCTCCTGCGTCATTTTCTCGCCGGAAGGCCCTTCTCGTACGGAGTGGAGTCGGGAACCAAGGCTCCGGCGTCATTTCGACGCCGGAAGGCCCTTCTCGTACGGAGTGGAGTTGGGAACCAAGGCTCCGGCGTCATTTCGACGCCGGAGGGCCCGTCTCGGACGGAGTAGAGTCGGGAACCAAGGCTCCGGCGCCGTTTTCTCGCCGGAGGGCCCGTCTCGTACGGAATCCCGTCGGAAGCCCGGCTCCGGCGTCATTTCGACACCGGAGGGCGCGTTTCCGCAGCTCTTTCGCCTAAGATCGCCTCTTCGGCGCCCGTTTCTCGCCGGAGCACGTGTTCCCGCGTCTTTCTCGCACAAAAGAGCCCCTCCGGCGCCATGGAACACCATGGGACGCCGAAGGGGCAGAGGGCGAGACGATCACAGCCGCGCGAAAGGCCGCAAGCACCTACTCCAGCTCGAACGCTCCGGTGTAGAGCTGGTAGTACGTGCCGTGCTGGGCGATGAGCTCGTCGTGCGTGCCACGCTCGATGATGCGGCCGTGGTCAAGCACGATGATCACGTCGGAGTTGCGCACGGTCGAGAGCCGGTGCGCAATCACGAACGTGGTACGCCCGTACATGAGGGCGTCCATGCCCCGCTGCACGATCTGCTCGGTGCGCGTGTCGATGGAGGACGTTGCCTCGTCCAAGATCATGACCGGCGGGTCTGCAATGGCCGCACGGGCAATTGAGAGCAGCTGACGCTGGCCCTGCGAGAGCTGGGCGGCGTTGTCGGTCAGCATCGTGTTGTAACCTTCCGGCAGGCGCTGGATGAAGCTGTCCGCACCGGCGAGCTTTGCGGCGCCAATGCACTCCTCGTCCGTGGCATCGAGGCGGCCGTAGCGGATGTTGTCCATGACCGTGCCGGTGAAGAGGTTGGTGTCCTGCAGCACCATGCCGAGCGACCGGCGGAGGTCCGACTTCTTGATCTTGTTGATGTTGATGCCGTCGTAGCGGATCTTGCCATCGGCGATGTCGTAGAAGCGGTTGAGCAGGTTGGTGATCGTCGTCTTGCCCGCGCCAGTGGCGCCGACGAAGGCCACCTTCTGCCCCGGCTTGGCGTAGAGCGAGATGCAATGGAGCACGGTGTGGTCGGGCGTGTAGCCAAAGTCCACGTCAAAGAGGCGCATGTCGCCCGCAAGCGGCGTGTAGGTCACGGTGCCGTCGTGGTGGGGGTGCTTCCAGGCCCAGCTCTCCGTGCGCTCGGCGCACTCCTCGAGCTCGCCTGCGGCATTCTTTCGTACGTTCACCAGCGTGACGTAGCCCTCGTCCTCCTCGGGCTCCTCGTCGATGAGCGAGAAGATGCGCTCGGCACCGGCAAGGCCCATCACCACGAAGTTGATCTGCTGGGAGACCTGGCCAATGGAGCCCGAGAAGCGCTTCGTTAGGTTGAGGAACGGCACCACGATGTCGATGGAGAGCGCGACGCCCGCGATGGAGGGGTTGGGCGTTCCCGCAGCGAGCATGGCGCAGCCAGCCAGCGCAACCACCACGTATGAGAGGTTGCCCATGTTCATGAGGATGGGGCCAAGCGTGTTGCCATAGATGTTCGCCCGCTTTGAGGCGTCGAAGAGCTCGTCGTTGACCTCGTCGAAGCCCCTCTCGGTGGCAGCCTCGTGCGTGAAGACCTTGATGACCTTCTGGCCGTTCATGGCCTCCTCGGCAAAGCCCTCCTCGGCAGCGAGCGCGCGCTGCTGGGCGAGGAAGAAGTGAGCCGAACGCCCGCCCAGGACACGCGTTATCACTACCATCAAGGCGACCATTGCAAGCACCACGAGCGTGAGGGGAACCGAGTACCAGAGCATGATGACGAGAACCGAAATCATCGCCGTGAGCATGGTGATGAGGTTCGGTACGGCAACGCCAATGAGCTGGCGGAGGGTGTCCACGTCGTTGGTGTAGTGCGACATGATGTCGCCGTGCTTGTGCGTGTCGAAGTAGCGGATGGGCAGGTCCTCCATGTGGTCGAACATCTGGTTGCGGACCTTCATGAGGGTGCCCTGGCAGATGACTGCCGTGAGCTGCGTCTGGGCAATGTTTGCGCCAAGGGCAACCACGTAGCAGCCAATGAGGCTGAAGACGATGCGCGTGATCTGGACCTGGGCCGTTGCCCAGTCGCCCGTCCCGACGAACTCCTGCACCACCGCGATTGCCTGCTGCATGAAGACAGACGGCAGCGACGCGAGTATGGATGCCGTGAGAATGCAAATGACCTGCACGGTCACGTGAACGGGATAGTAGTGGAAGGTGAGCGCCAACGTGCGCTTGAGCGTCTCACCGGGGTTTGTCGCCCCATGGCCGCGGCCGGGGCCGTCCGTGCGCTTGGACTCGGTGGCCTGCTCGGAAGGAGACTTCGTTGCCTGGTCTTTCTCTCTACTCATTGTTCGCCTCCCTCTCGGGCTCGACAGCTTCCTTGGAGATGGTCTCCATGGCCTCGTCGTGCGACTGCTTGTTCTGCGTGGTGTACGTCTCGCGGTAGATGTCGTTGCTTCTCAGCAGCTCCTCGTGCGTGCCCACGGCATCGATGCGCCCGTCGCGCATGACCACGATGCGGTCGGCGTCCTCCACCGAGCTGGTGCGCTGGGCAATGAGAATCTTGGTGGTCTCGGGGATGAAGCTCTTGAACCCCTCGCGGATGAGGCGGTCGGTCTTGGTGTCCACGGCGCTCGTGGAGTCGTCGAGGATCAAGATCTTTGGGTTCTTGAGCAGGGCGCGGGCGATGCAGAGGCGCTGCTTCTGGCCGCCCGAGACGTTGGTGCCGCCCTGCTCGATGTAGGTGTCGTACTTCTTGGGGAACTGCTGGACGAACTCGTCTGCCTGCGCGAGCTTGCAGGCCTCGAGCATCTGCTCGTCGGTTGCGTTGGGGTTGCCCCAGCGGAGGTTGTCCTTGATGGTGCCTGAGAAGAGGACGTTTCGCTGGAGCACGACCGCCACCTCGTTGCGGAGGGTGTCAAGGTCGTACTCGCGCACGTCTCGGCCGCCAACGCGCACGGTTCCCTTGGTTGCGTCGTAGAGTCGGCAGATGAGCTGAACGAGCGTGGACTTCGAGGAGCCCGTGCCGCCGATGATGCCGACGACCTCGCCGCTCTTGATGTGCAGGTCGATGTCGTCAAGCGCCATGCGGTCTGCCTTGGCCGAGTACTCGAAGCTCACGTGGTCAAAGTCGATGGAGCCGTCGGAGACTTGCGTCACGGGGTTCTCGGGGTTCTTGAGGTCGGGCTCCTCGCGCAGGACCTGGCAGATGCGCCGCGCGGACTCGTCTGCCATCGTAATCATCACGAAGACCATCGAGAGCATCATGAGGCTGATGAGCATCGAGAAGCCGTAGGTGATGAGCGCGGAGAGCTGTCCCACGCCCATGAGCTGGCCCTGGCTGGACACGATCGCCTGGGACCCGAAGAAGATGACGAAGGTGTAGATGACGTCGATTGCCAGTGTCATGAGGGGCTGGTTCCATGCCAGGATGCGCTCGACGTGGACAAAGTCGTGGTAGAGGGTGCCGGAAGCCTCGTTGAACTTATCCTTCTCGTGGTCCTCGCGGACGTAGGACTTCACCACGCGAATGCCCTGGACGTTCTCCTCCACAGAGTCGTTCAGGCGGTCGTACTTCCTGAAGATGCGTCGGAAGATGGGCATCACGGTGAGGGCGATCTTGAAGATGCCCCAGCCAAGGACGAAGGCGACGATCACGTAGATCACGGCCATTGGGCCGCCCGAGACGAACGCCATCACGATGGAGAAGATCGCCATGAGCGGGCAGCGGATCGCCATGCGGATGATCATCATGTACGCCTGCTGGACGTTGGTGACGTCGGTCGTGAGTCGGGTCACGAGCGAGCTTGTGGAGAACCGGTCGATGTTGGAGAACGAGAACCCCTGGATCTTGTGGAACACGTCGTGCCTGAGGTTCTTGGCAAGGCCAGTGGCTGCAATCGAGCAGGTGACGCCGGCTGCGGTTCCAAAGGCGAGCGAGGCGAGTGCCATGACGATGAGCACCGCCGCGTGCCCGGCGATTGCGGAGACGCCGCCCCCAAGCGCGAGGGCATCGATGAGCTGTGCCGTCACGAATGGGATTGCGCACTCAAGCACAACCTCCCCGGTGACGAGAAACGGCGTCGCCCAGGCGGGCTTGCCAAACTCCCTCAGCGACCCAGCAAGCGTCGAGATGATCTCCTTGAGCCCGTACTGGGGAAGCGAGGATTGCTCGCCTGCCTCCAATGTCTTTCTCAGCTTCTTGCGTATGCTCATTTATCCACCGTCCTGTCTTCCTCCTCGATTTTCTGCCAGTGCCCCATGAGCCGGTCGAGGACTTCAAGGAGCTGCGTCCTCTCCTCCTCGGAAAGGACCGAGAAGGCAACCTCCTCGAACTTGGTGCGCTTCTCGGCGCATAGCTTGGCCTCCGCCTGGCCGTCTTCCGTGAGGGAGACGTCAAGCTGGCGCTTGTCGCTCTGGGACCGCGTGCGGGTGACGAGCCCCTCGGACTCGAGCTTTGCGAGGACCTCGGAAAGGGCGGCGGAGCTTATGGGGACGGTGTCCTGCAGCTCCCGCTGGCCCACGGTGCCCCCCTCGTCCAAGATCCGCTCGAGCATGTGCTGCTTTCCGCTGCGGCCTCCTGCGTGCAGGTGGAGGAAGTGGCCGAAGTAGCCAAGGTCCCTCATGATGCGAGCCTCCCTGGAAGCGCTGTGCTCCATCGGGGGGCGGCACCTTCCGGTTTGCTGAATCTCTTGCGTGGCAATCTCTCCTTACATTGATGCGCTTCCCACTGATTCCGAAAAAATCCTAAGTACCTAGCAAAATAGTGTCAAGGTACTTAACAAATGACCACATATGCTCCTGTGGAGCGTCCAGGACGGGGCCGTTCGAGGCGCATTACATAGAGACGCCTTGTCTACCTGGGGAAATACAAATCCATTACATTTCGGCGCACCAAATGTAAGCCCATCGTAATGTGCGGTCAGGGTGTCGTAATGCCTTACAAACGAGGGAGGGGAGAGGCGAGCGAGCCCATAGCATGCAAATTGACAAGACCCGCCGGGGGATTGGCGGCGCGGTCACACCCTCTGGAAGGAGAAGCATGTCCGATAGTCTCTCTCGTCGTTCTTTCCTCTCGCTTGCAGGCGGCACTGCCGTTGCCCTCGCCGGCCTGGGACTCGTCGGCTGCGGCGGCTCAAACAGCTCCAGCAGCTCCGACTCCGCCGCCTCCGGCTCCAGCGCGAAGGCGCTCTCCGGCACGGTGAACTGCTCCGGCGCAACCTCCTTCCAGCCGCTGGTCGAGGCGGCCGCCAAGAAGTTCGAGGACGAGAACCCCGACGTGACCATCGCCATCACCGGTGGCGGCTCCGGCCAGGGCCTCTCTGACGTCCGTGACGGCAAGGCGCAGATCGGCCGCTCAGACGTCTTTGCCGAGGAGAAGCTCGACGCCGCAGACGCCAAGGCGCTCACCGACAACACCGTGTGCGTGGTAGGCATGGGCCCCATCGTGAACTCCAAGGTTGACGTTGACAACCTCACCACCGACCAGCTCAAGGGCATCTTTACCGGCCAGATCACCGACTGGTCCGAGGTCGGCGGCACCGCTGGCAAGATCCAGGTCATCGAGCGCAAGGCGGGCTCCGGCACCCGCGCCACCTTCGAGGCGGCAGTTCTCGCTGGCGAGAAGGCCCCCGACTCCTTTGCCCCCGTCGCAGAGGAGGACTCCTCGGGTACCGTCGTCGAGAAGATTCAGCAGACCGACGGCGCAATCTCGTACCTGGCCTTCTCGTACTTCGACGACACCAAGTTCAAGGCCCTCAAGGTCGACGGCGTCGAGGCCAAGGCGGAGAACGTCTGCAACGGCACCTTCAAGATCTGGGCGTACGAGCACATGTACACCAAGGACGCCGACGAGGTCACCCAGGCGTTCATTGACTACATGATGTCCGACGAGGTCCAGGGCAGCATGGTCGAGGAGCAGGGCTTCATTCCTGCCAGCGACATGAAGGTCAAGAAGGACGCCTCGGGCACCATCTCCAACGCGTAACTTCAGGGCAAAACCGGTGGGGCGTCCGCGCTTGTGCGCGGATGCCCCTTGTCTGTACAGGTAGAAAGGCTACACATGGCTAAACGCCTCATGCCGAAGAAGCGGCTCGAGGGGGTGGGACTCACCCTCACCGGCGCGTGCGTGGCGCTCGTCGCCCTCGTCGTGGTCACGCTCATCTTCATGGTCGCCCAGCAGGGGCTCTCAGCGTTCTTCGTCGACGGCATCAGCTTCCTGTCGTTCATCACGGGCACCAGCTGGGTTCCCTCCGATGGCGTCTACGGCGCGCTCCCGCTGATCGTAACCTCCTTCGGCGTCATGCTCCTGGCGACGCTCTTCACGCTTTCCATCGCGCTCGGCAGCGCCATCTTCGTGGTGGAGGTCCAGCCGGGCTTCGGTCGCCGCGTCTTTCAGCCCCTGGTCGAGCTCCTCATGGGCATTCCGTCCGTCGTCTACGGCCTCATCGGCCTCACGGTGGTGAACGCCGCCATGCGCGCCATCTTTGGCGAGGCGGCGGGTACCGGTGCGGGCATCCTCTCCGGCGGGATCGTGCTTGCCGTGATGATTCTCCCCACAGTCACCACGCTCTCGATCGACGGCCTCACGGCCGTTCCCAGGGAGTATCGCGAGGGTTCCTACGCCCTTGGCTGCACGCGCTGGCAGACGGTCTGGCACGTGGTTCTCAAGAGCGCCATGCCCTCGCTCATGACGGCGGTCATCCTCGGCATGACCCGCGCCTTTGGCGAGGCGCTTGCCGTGCAGATGGTCATCGGCGGCGTCGAGAAGGTCATGCCCGCCGGGCTCCTCTCTCCTGCGGCGACGCTCACCACGGCCCTCACCTCGGGCTTCTCGAACGCCACCACGGGCTCCATTCAGTACCATGCCCTCTGGGCCCTCGGCCTTCTCCTCATGGGCATGTCCCTGATTTTCATCCTCGTCATCCACCTCATCGGTGCCAAGGGGGCGAAGAACCGTGGCTAGCGAAGCTACTGCAAAGCAGGCCGACAACGACCTTGGCGTGGACCTCGACGAGCACGTCAGGAAGATTGGCCGGCAGGATCGCGTGGCGACGGGCGTTCTCACCGTTATCGTTGCCTTCGTCCTGCTCCTCCTTGCCTCCCTCGTGGGGTTCATCCTCTTCAAGGGCCTGGGCAAGGCCCTCTCGCCGGGCTTTCTCACCACGTCGCCTCTGGCGGACGAGAACCCCGGCATCTCGTCCGAGATCTTCGACTCGTTCTACATGCTCATCATCACGCTGCTCATCAGCGTGCCCATCTCGCTCGGCGCAGCCATCTTCCTCGTGGAGTACGCCCCTGACAACTGGGTGACCAAGGCAGCGAGCACGGCCATCGAGACCCTCTCGAGCCTTCCCTCAATCGTCGTGGGCATGTTCGGCTCGCTTTTCTTTGTGGTCACGCTTGGCTGGGGCATCTCGATCATCGCGGGTGCCATGGCGCTCACGATGTTCAACATTCCCATCCTCGTCCGCGTGATCCAGCAGGCGCTCCAGGACGTTCCCCGCTCCCAGCGTGACGCCGCTCTCGCCATGGGTCTCACCCGCTGGGAGACCACGCGCCACGTTCTGCTCCCCGCAGCCATGCCTGCGATCGTGACCGGCGTCGTGATCTCGGCCGGACGCGTCTTTGGCGAGGCGGCGGCACTGATATTCACTTCCGGTTCCGCAGCCGTGAATATCAACTTCGCAAGCGTGAACCTTTCGAGTCCGCGTAACCCCTGGAACATCTTCAGGCCCGCCGAGACACTGGCCGTCCACATCTGGAAGCTCAAGATGGAGCCCACGCCCGGCAACGACGAGATCGTGTGGGGCACCGCAGCCGTCCTCATCATCTGCGTTCTGCTCTTCAACCTCCTCGCACGCGTCCTGGGCAAGGCGCTTGCCAAGAAGATGACGAGCGAATGATGGGGGACGAGAAGATGACACCCACCACTGGCGAGGGCACGGCCCTGCTTTCGACCAAGGACGTGACGGTCAAGTACGACTACACCCACGAGGCGCTGCATTCCACGTCGCTCTCCTTTGGCGCCGGCACGGTCACGGCACTCATTGGCCCCTCGGGCTGCGGCAAGTCGACCTACCTGCGCTGCCTCAACCTCATGAACCGCGAGATTCCGCGCTGCGTGGTCGAGGGCGAGATCAACTATCACAACCATGACGTGAACACGCCGAACGAGAACCTCTTCGAGCTCCGCAAGTCCATAGGCATGGTGTTCCAGCAGCCCACGCCCTTCAGGAAGTCCATCCGCGAGAACATCCTCTTCGCGCCCAAGCGCCACGGGCGCATCAACAGCCGCGAGGAGGCAGACGAGCTGGTGGAGACGTCACTCAGGCAGGCGGCCCTGTGGGACGAGGTGAAGGACAAGCTCAACCAGAGCGGGTTTGGCCTCTCGGGTGGCCAGCAGCAGCGCCTGTGTATCGCAAGGACGCTCGCCATGAAGCCCGACGTGGTCCTCTTCGACGAGCCCTGCTCGGCGCTCGATCCCATCTCGACGTACTCCATCGAGGAGACCATCAGGTCCATCGCCCAGACGGGCATCTGCTGCATCATCGTGACGCACAACATGGAGCAGGCCACGCGCGTCTCCGACCGAACCGCGTTCTTCTACGTGGGCAACATGGTCGAGACGGGGACGACCAAGCAGATCTTCTCGGCGCCAAAGGACCAGCGGCTCGCCGACTACCTGTCCGGGCGCTTTGGCTAATGGAGCTGATGATGGAGAAAGAGTTCACGCAGACGCAGCACAGGAGCGTGACGGATGTGCCCCCCGTCATCTCCGTGAAGCACTTCAACCTCTGGTACACCAATTTCCAGGCGCTCAAGGCCATCTCGCTTGACATCCCCGAGCACCGCGCGACGGCCTTCACTGGGCCTTCGGGCTGCGGCAAGTCGACCCTCCTGCGCACCTTCAACAGGATGTGCGACTTCGTAGAGGGGGTGCGCACCGAGGGGCTCGTCGAGTTCAAGGGCGCGGACGTCTTCAAGACCGACGCCAACGCCCTTCGCGTACACGTGGGCATGGTCTTCCAGCACCCCAACCCGTTCCCCATGAGCATCCGGGAGAACATACTCTATGGCCCTGCGCGTATGAAGCGCCTCTCCCGCGACGAGGCCGACGAGATCGTGGAGCGCTGCCTCACCCGCGCGGCACTCTGGGACGAGGTGAAGGACAAGCTCAACCAGAGCGGCCTTGGCCTCTCCGGCGGCCAGCAGCAGCGTCTCTGCATAGCGCGCGCCCTGGCCACCAGCCCAGACGTCCTCCTCATGGACGAGCCCACGAGCGCCCTCGACCCCATCTCGACCTCAATGGTGGAGGAGCTCATGGTCGAGCTCTCGCGAGACCACACCGTCGTGGTCGTGACCCACAACATGCAGCAGGCAACGCGCGTGGCCGACAAGACCGCCTTCTTCTACCTGGGCCAGCTCATCGAGGAGGCCCCCACGGCGGAGCTCTTCTCGAACCCGCGCGAGACCCGTACAAAGGAATACCTCTCAGGGAGGTTCAGCTGATGACCATTCAGACCCGCACCAAGCTCACCGCACAGCTCAAGGATATCGAAGACCTTCTCGTCCGCTTTCGGGACAAGTGCTCGGCCGACATCCGCGCCACCGGTCTGGCGGCGACGGGCGACAAGGGCGCGCAGGAAGGCCTCGCCTGCGGGCGCAAGGCCGAGGACCGCTTGCGTTCCTCGATCGAGTCGTCATGCCTCGACGTCCTTCTCCTCCAGCAGCCGCTCATCGGCGACGACATGCGCTTTGTCACCGGCGCCTTTAGGATCGTCTCCGACCTCTCGCACATCGACGGCATGACGCGCGATGCGAGCTTCCTCGCCGCCGAGGTTCCCGAGAAGGCTACGGCCAAGTTCAGCTCCGAGTTCACTCAGATGGCGGACGTCACGGCGAAGATGGTCGAGAAGGCCGTGGATGCCTTCTGCAGCTCTGATACCGCTGCCGCACAGGAGGTCATCCAGGAGGACGCCGAGATCAACCTCATCTACGGCGACGTGACCGACAAGCTCGTGGCGCAGATCCGCGAGGGCAAGTCCTCCGCCCGCTACCTGCCCGAAGTGCTCATGGTTGCCAAGTACTTCGAGCGCATCGGCGACCTCTCCAAGCGCATTGCCTCCTGGGCGATCTTCCGTGTGACGGGCGAGCACGTGACCGAGAAGGGCGTCGACCCCATTCCCACGGACGATTAGACTTGTGATTAGGGATTGCTAGAGAAGGGACGGTCTGAGGCTATGCCAGAGAAGGCGGCTCCGGTCTCGGGCGTGGTGTACTACGTCGAGGACGACAAGAACATCCGCGAGCTCACGGTCTATGCGTTGCGCCAGGCAGGGCTAGACGCCGCCGGCTGCTGCGATGACTCCGAGTTCAGGCGCATGTGCGCCGAGAGGAGGCCTGACGTCATCCTCCTCGACATCATGCTCCCCGATGCAGACGGCCTCGACATCCTCGCGCGCGTGCGACACACGCCTGGCCTCTCGCGCGTCCCTGTGATGATGCTCACGGCGAAGGACTCCGAGCTCGACAAGGTGCGCGCGCTCGACGGTGGCGCGGACGACTACCTCTCCAAGCCGTTTGGCATGATGGAGCTTGTGAGTCGCACGCGCGCACTGCTCAGGCGGGCCGGCCGCACGTCGGAGATGCCGGAGCGAAAGGCCC
Organism: uncultured Olsenella sp.; assembly: GCA_900548775.1. Lineage (GTDB taxonomy): Bacteria > Actinomycetota > Coriobacteriia > Coriobacteriales > Atopobiaceae > Tractidigestivibacter. Next base: position 8,808 of record URLM01000005.1, on the reverse strand, counting down.
TCTCCGTCGAGAACCTCACGCTCTGGCCGGACAGGCGTGAGGCCACCATCGACGGCAAGCCACTCTCGCTCACCATGCGCGAGTTCGACCTGCTCGAATTCCTCATGAGGAGCCCCGGCGTGGTCTTCTCGCGCGAGACCCTGCTCCAGCGCGTGTGGGGCTGGGACTTCGACGGCGGGTCGCGCACGGTCGACGTCCACGTGCAGCAGATCCGTGCCAAGCTCGGTGACTCCTCGGACCTCATCGAGACCGTCCGTGGCGTGGGCTACCGGATGCGCGGGTAGGCGACGGGCGTGGAGGAGAAGACTCCAGGGGCGGCAGGCGGCGAGACCCACTCGCTTCGCAGGAGCGTGTTCGTCTCGCTTGCCGTCGCGTGCTCTGCGGTCGCGGTCATACTGCTGGTGACGCTCTCGTTGTTCTACCAGGCCTCGGCTCTCGACGAGGCGAGGGAGATGCTCTCTCGCGAGTGCGCAGCCGTTGCCACCGCCGTCGACGACGAGGGCGGCACGGCAGGCGAGGTGGAGCTTCTCTCCTCGACGGACTTTGGCGAGGAGAGAGTGACGCTTGTCTCGCCAGACGGCACCGTGCTCTACGACTCCAGGGTCGACGCCGCTTCGCTCGAGAACCACGCGAGCCGTCCTGAGATAGCCGATGCGTACCGGACGGGGGAGGGCGAGTCCGACCGCGACTCCGACACGCTGGGATACGTGAGCCTCTACCATGCGAAGAGGCTCCCCTCAGGAAACGTCGTGCGCCTTGGGCTCGAGCGGAGCAGTGTCGGCCGCATCCTGAGCCAGGACCTCGTGCTCATGGCATTGGTCGTGGCGTGTCTCGTCGTCGTATCCTGGTTCGTCTCGCGCGTTATCGCCGAGCGCCTGGTGAGGCCCATCCTGGAGATCGATCCGGAGTCCGAGGACGCGGAAGCGCCCTACGAGGAGCTTGGGCCTCTGGTTTCCCGCCTGAACGAGCAGCACCGCGACCTCCTCGAGCGCATGGACCAGGTCCAGAGCGCCGATGACATGCGCCGCGAGTTCACCGCCAACGTAACGCACGAGCTCAAGACGCCCATCGCAGCCATCTCCGGCGCGTCCGAGCTCATCCGCGACGGCATCGTGAGGCCGGAGGACATCCCCAACTTTGCGAGCCGCATCTACGACGATGCGCAGCGCCTCTCCGCCCTGGTGAGCGACATTCTCACGCTGTCGAAGCTCGATGAGACCGAGCGGTCGCAGGACCGCCAGCTCTTTGGAAGCGTCGAGCCCATCGACCTGCTCTCCGTTGCGTCCGACGTCTGCCAGCGCTACGAGCAGCGCGCCCGCGAGGCCGGTGTGGCGCTCAAGCTGGACGGCGTGTCAACCACCATCCAAGGCAACGCACGGCTGCTCGACGAGCTGGTCGGCAACCTGGTCTCCAACGCCATCCGCTACAACCGCAAGGGCGGGAGTGTGTTCGTGTGGGTGCTGCCCCAGGGCGGCCGCCCCTGCATACGCGTGAGCGACACGGGCATCGGCATTCCCGAGGAGGATCAGGGAAAGGTCTTCGAGCGCTTCTATCGTGTGGACAAGGGGCGCAGCCGCGAGAAGGGCGGCACTGGACTTGGGCTTGCGATTGTCAAGCACGCGGCCGCCTTCCACGATGCGAAGATCGACCTCAAGAGCGAACTCGGCAAGGGCACCCAGATCACGGTCACGTTCCCATGAGACAAAGGGACAGCCCCTCCGTCCCATGCGGTGCCATTTCTCGCCATGAGGTCTGTTCTCGCAGTGATTACGCACGAGACTCTCGCTCCGGCGTCATTTCTGCTCCGGAGGGCGCATCTCGTACGGAATCCCGTCGGGAACCCCTGCTCCGGCGTCATTTCTGCTCCGGAAGGCCCGTCTCGTACGGAATCCCGTCGGAAACCCGCCCTCCGGCGCCAGAATCTCGCCGAAGGGCGGGTTTTCTCCCTGCCAGGAAACGCAAGCGCCTCTCCGGCGACTTCCATCGATGGCGCGAGGGGCTGATGAGACAAAGGGACTGTCCTCTATCTCACTGCGTGACACGCACCGTCGTGCCGTGCTCGCTCGCACGCAGCGTGCGTACCCAGAGCTGCGGCATGGCCTCGCTTACGGCATGCGCCACGCTCTCGGCACGCTCGTCTCCGTCAGCAATCGCGAGCATCGTCGCGCCAGAGCCCGAGATGAGAAACGTGCAGGCACCGTTCTCGTGCGCCACGTCGTGCAGCATCTGGTAGTCGGGGATGAGGGGCGCGCGGTACGGCTCGTGAATCCTGTCGTGGCAGCAGGCGCGGATTGCGTCGGCATCGCCCTTCGCGAGGGCGCTCACCATCGCGAGGCAGCGTCCCACCTGCCAGGAGACCGTGCTTGTTGGCACCATCGCCGGAAGCGCGCGGCGCGCGTCGCGGGTGAGGACGCGATAGGGGGGAGCCATGCAGACGAAGCGCAGGTTGTCGGCAACGACCCAGCGGGTCGTGACGGTCGTGGCCTCCTCCACGTAGGAGCTCACGAGCCCACCCATCACGGCGGGGGCAACGTTGTCTGGGTGGCCCTCGATGGCAGTGGCGAGAGAGAGCGTGCGCTCGCGGTCGAGGGGAAGCCCGGAGAGCGCCTGGGCAGCCGCGATGCCCGCTACCACGCAGGTAGAGCTCGACCCAAGGCCACCGGACGAGGGTATGGTGCACGACTCAGTGATGTGGAGCGGCTGTGCCTCAAGCCCAAACTCCCTGCAGCCACAGAGGTAGGAGGTCCACACCAGGTTGTCCTCGCCCGCAAGCTCGGGTGCGCACCCATCGATCTTCAGGGTGTCAGCCGGTTCGAAGGCAAACTCCGCGGCAAGGTCGAGCGCAAGCCCCAGGACGTCAAAGCCAACGCCCAGGTTTGCCGAGGTGGCAGGCACGCTTACGCGCACGGCGCCAACTGCGGCGGCCTGCTCCTTCTCGGCCGCGCTCACAGGAAGATCCTTGCGCACGCGGACTCCACGAAGGCGCCCATCTTGTCCCGGTCGCACACGTCATCGTGGAGACTCTCGGCGTCGCGCAGGCTCGAGAGCTGGACGGGCGCCGTGGTGCCGGTGACGTGCTCGAGCGAGTCCATGCTCGCAAACCCGTTCATGCCCGAGGCGTCTATGCCCAGCGCGCCCAGCACGTCGGCCGGGAACTTGTAGGGGCTCGCCGTCGAGAGGCACACCCGCGCCGAGCCGTCCTCGGGCAGCGTGTCCAAGACGTGCTTCGCCACGGCCGTGTGCGGGTCGATCAGCTTGTGGCAGCTCTCCCACGTGGTGCGGATCGTCTCGCGCGCCATCTCGTCGTCCGCGCGGCCGCAGCCAAAGGTCTCCTGGATGCTGGCGAGAAGCGCCGGCGGCACGGTGTAGGAGCCCTTCTCGGCAAGGTCCGCCATGAGGGACGAGACAAGCTCGACGTCGCCGTTAGAGGCGAAGTACAGCAAGCGCTCGAGGTTGGAGGAGACCAGGATGTCCATGGAGGGCGAGATGGTCTTCACGAACGGGCGACGCTTGTCGTAGGTGCCCGTGGTGAGGAAGTCCGTGAGGACGTCGTTGGCGTTCGAGGCCACGACCAGCCTGCGAACGGGCAGCCCCAGGCGCTTGGCGTAGTAGCCCGCGAGGACGTCGCCAAAGTTGCCCGTGGGGACAACGTAGGTGACCTCGTCGCCCTGGGCGATTGCGCCCCCGCGCACGAGCTGGGCGTAGGAGTCAAAGTAGTAGGTGACCTGTGGAGCAAGACGACCAACGTTGATGGAGTTGGCACTCGAGAGCACGACGTTTCTGGCCGAGAGTCGCGTCGCAAGCTCGCGATTGGAGAAGATGCGCTTGACCTCGGACTGGGCGTCGTCGAAGTTTCCGCGGATGGCGCAGACCGCCACGTTGCCGCCTATCTGCGTGACCATCTGGAGGCGCTGGACGTCGGACACCTTGCCCCAGGGGTAGAAGACGCAGACGCCGGTGTGAGGCACGTCGGAGAAGCCGTCGAGCGCCGCCTTGCCCGTGTCGCCCGAGGTAGCCGTCACGATCATCACGTCATGGCCGTCGCCCTCGCGCGCAACTCCCATGAGCTGCGGCAGCATCTGCAGCGCAACGTCCTTGAAGGCGCAGGTGGGGCCATGGAAGAGTTCCAGGAGCCAGTTCTCGCCCAGCGGGGTGACGGGGCAGATCGTCGGGGTGTCCCACTGGGAGCCGTAGGCCGCGCTCACGCAGTTGGCTAGCTCGTCTGCAGAGTAGTCGGGGAGAAGTACCCCTAGCACGCGCTCAGCAGTCTGGGTGAAGCCGCTTGAGCACACCTGGGCGAGGTCGATCTTCTCCTCACCAAGGGAATCGGAGACGTAGAGGCCTCCGTCAGGCGCCAGACCGGCGAGAATTGCTTGCTTGCTTGTTACCAATTCCCCGCGCGAACGGGTGCTGTGGTAGAACGTTTCCACGGTTGGCTCCTTGTGTCGTTTGGCCTTGCATCGTGTCCAGCACGTATCATAGCTGGTGCTGTGCGTTGCCGTGCGGCGCGTGGCCTGTGCCGACACACATTCGAAAGAGATTGGAAGCCGATGAAGATAGCCATCCTGGGGTACGGTACCGTTGGCCGTGGCGTTGCGCAGATCATCGAGGAGCGCGTGCCCGAGGTCGAGGTCGCCCGCATCCTCGAGCTGCCCGACCGTCTCACCGACCCGCGCATGACCCCTCACTACCAGGACATCGTCGATGACGCGTCGATCGAGCTCGTAGTGGAGTGCATGGGCGGCATCGAGCCCGCGCATACGTTTATTCTCCAGGCGCTCAACGCCGGCAAGCATGTGGTGACCTCGAACAAGGCCGTTGTCGCCGCGCACTTCGCTGAGTTCGCCGAGGCCGCCTCGAGAGCGGGCGTCGGGCTTCTCATCGAGGCGTCCGTGGGCGGCGGCATCCCCTGGATCGCAAGCATCGAGAAGGTGCGTCGCATCGAGGAGGTCCAGTCCTTCTCGGGCATCATGAACGGCACCACCAACTACATCGTCTACTCCATGCTCAAGGATGGCGCGGACTTTGCGGAGGTCCTGAGCAAGGCCCAGGAGCTTGGCTTTGCCGAGAGGGACCCCACCGCCGACATCGACGGCATTGACGTGCGCAACAAGACGATCATCTCTGCCTCCGTCGCCTTCGACGTTGCCTGCACGCAGGACCTCCCCGTCTCCGGCATCAGGAACCTCACCAAGTACGACCTCAGCCTCTTTGGCAGCCGCGGTCTAACGGTGAAGCTCATTGGCCGTGGCGTCCAGGACAACGGCCGCTATGCCGTCTCGGTCGAGCCCGTCGCCGTGAGCACCTCGACGCTCGAGGCGAACGTCCCCACCAACTTCAACCTCGTGACGCTCGACGCGCCCTCGATTGGTCAGCTCAAGTTCTACGGGCAGGGCGCCGGCAGCCTCCCCACGGGCAACGCCATCGTCCAGGACATCCTCGACTGCGTGGCAGGCAGGAGGCCAACCTACGACTTCTCGCGCGGCCTCACGTACGACCCCGCCATGCTCCATGGGCCTTACGTGTTCCGTACCGAGGCCACGATTCCCGGCTCCACCTTCTACGAGCCCGGCGCCGTCATCGTGAACGACCTCACCGCAACCCAGGCGCGCGCCATGCTCGACGATGCCCTGAAGTCCGACCCAACCACGTTCATGGCGGCCGTGTCCGCGAACAGCTAGGAGAGGATCACATGATCAAGATCTGCAAGTTCGGGGGTTCCAGCGTCGCCACCGCCGACCAGTTCCGCAAGGTCAAGTCAATCGTCCAGGCAGATCCCGATCGCCGCTTCGTGGTGGTCTCTGCCGTGGGCAAGCGCTTCTCGGGAGACAACAAGATCACCGACCTCCTGCTCCTGGTGAACGCCCACATCGAGTACCACGTGGACTGCACCTCCCTTCTCGCCGACATCGAGCAGCGCTTCGTCGACATTGCCAATGAGCTGGGCGTCAAGTGGCCGGTGGCCGAGAAGTTCGAGACCTTCGCGGCAAACATCAAGAAGCACTCGCCCGAGTACGTTGTCTCGCGCGGCGAGTGGTTCACCGCCAACATCATGGCCGAGTACCTCGGCCTGCCCTTTGTGGATGCGGCTGACGTGATCGTGTTCCACCACGACGGCAACGTGGACATGGAGCGAACCGCAGCCCGCCTCAAGGACTTCGCGCACAGGAACGGTGCCTTCGTGCTTCCCGGCTTCTACGGCGCGACGGTCGACGGTGCCATCAAGCTCTTCCAGCGCGGTGGGGGCGACATCACGGGCGCCATCGCGGCGCGCTGCCTCGATGCCGACGTCTACGAGAACTGGACGGACGTCTCGGGCTTCCTCTCGGCCGACCCAAGGGTCGTCGAGAACCCCCGCTCCATCCGCCGCATCACCTTCGACGAGATGCGCGAGCTCTCCTACATGGGCGCCTCGGTCCTCCAGGAGGAGGCCATCTTCCCGGTTCGCGAGGTCAACATTCCCATCAAGATCATGAACACCAACCGTCCCCAGGATGCGGGCACCACGATCCGCGAGACCGCAGAGGCAGGCGCGGACGAGCACCTGATCACCGGCATCGCTGGTCGCAAGGACTTCATGGCGGTGCACGTCAAGAAGGCCCACATGTCCAACGAGGTGGGCGTGGTCTCCCGCGCGCTCTCGATCTTCGAGCGCTACGGCGTCTCCATCGAGCACATCCCCACGGGCGTCGACTCGTTTGGCGTCGTGGTGGCCGCCGCTGACGTCAAGGACAAGATCTACGCGATCGTCAACGACATCCGCCGCGAGATCAAGCCCGACGACATCGTGATGGTCGACAAGCTCGCCCTCATCTCGGTGGTGGGCCGCAACATGTCCAAGCGCTCGGGCACCTCGGGCAAGATCTTCGGCGCGCTCGGCGACGCGGGCATCAACATCCGCATGATCACCCAGAGCTCCGAGGAGATCTCCATCATCGTGGGTGTCGACAACACCGATTTCGAACGTGCGATCAAGGTCATCTACGAGCGCTTCGTTCGTAACGAGATGGTCTCGGCCGAGTAGGACCACCCATTAAAACAAGCTGCCCCCACGGGCATATGCAGAGAGAGGAATCGCCACATGGCAGACAAGACCGTCGCCATTCTCGGCGCCACGGGCGTCGTTGGCACGCAGATGATCCAGTGCCTCGAGGAGAGGAACTTCCCCGTTGGAAAGCTCGTGCCCCTTGCGAGCGCGCGCTCGGTTGGCAAGACCGTCACCTTCCACGGCGAGGCCGTGCCCGTGGTCGAGGCCACGCCCGATGCCTTCGAGGGGGCGGACATTGTTCTTGGTGCGGCCGGTGACTCGACCGCGAAGGCCCTTCTCCCCGAAGCCGCCAAGCGCGGCGCCGTGTGCGTGGACAACTCCCATGCCTTCCGCCTCGAGCCCGACGTGCCCCTGGTCATCCCCGAGATCAACGCGGCAGACATCGCCAACCACCCGCGCAACATCATCGCGAACCCCAACTGCGCAACCATCATCGGCCTCGTTCCCACCTGGCCGCTGCACAAGCTCGCCGGTCTGCGCCGCCTGATCGTCTCGACGTACCAGGCCGCCTCCGGCGCTGGCATGCCTGGTCTCACCGAGCTCCAGCGCGAGATGGGCGTTGTTGCCAATGGCGGCGAGATGGGCGACACGAGCCCCTTTGCCTACCAGCTGGCGGCAAACCTCATCCCGCAGATCGGCTCCTTCAAGGACGAGGGCTACACCTCGGAGGAGTGGAAGATGCAGAACGAGGGACGCAAGATCATGCACCTTCCTGAGGTCCGCGTGAACTGCACCTGCGTGCGCGTTCCGGTCATGCGCTCACACTCGGAGTCCATCACGGCCGAGTTCGACCGTCCCATCTCGCCCGACGAGGCCCGCGAGGCGCTTGTCGCCGCACCGGGCGTCAAGGTCGTCGATGACCCTGCCAACCTGCGCTACCCCATGCCGCTCGAGACGTCCGACCAGGACCTGGTGTACGTTGGCCGCATCCGCCGCGACCTCTCGGCGCCCGATGGCGAGAACTCGCTCACCTTCTGGTGCTGCGGCGACCAGATCCGCAAGGGCGCTGCAACCAACGCCGTCCAGATCGCAGAGTACCTGCTCTAGTACGGGGGTATCATGGCGCTTCTTTCCAGCTACTATCTCCCCGGCATCTATGTGGAGGATTACTCCATCGAGGTGCCTCTCGACTGGCGTGGCACGAGCCCTGCGGCCCTTGCCGGCGACGAGAAGGGCGAACCGTCTGCGCTGGCCATGAAGGGTGCTGCCGAGGAGCCCGACCCGGCGTTTGTCGGCAAGAGCATCAAGCTTTTCTACCGCGTGCTCTGCTCGCCGGAGAACGTGGGCCGCGACCTGCCGCTCATCGCCTTTCTCCAGGGAGGTCCCGGCGGGGCGTGTCCTCGTCCCCTCTCGCCACAGAGCGATGGGTGGATCGAGGAGGCGCTGCGCCACTTCCGCGTGGTCCTTCCAGACCAGCGAGGCTGCGGCCGCTCCTCGCGGGTGGACGGCGCGCGCATAGCGGCGGTGGGGGAGGAGGCCTCGGCCCAGGGGGCAGATCCCGCACGCAGGCAGGCAGACTACCTCAAGCGCTTCCTGGCCGACTCGATCATCCGGGACTTCGAGTACCTCCGCCTCAAGGAGTTTGGCGGGCGCCAGTGGGTGACCTTGGGCCAGAGCTATGGCGGGTTTCTCACGCTTGCAAACCTCTCCACCTTTCCTGCGGGGGTCTCTGCGTGCTTTACCTGCGGCGGCATCCCACATGTACCGGCGAGCGCCGCCGAGGTCTATGCCCACACCTTCCCGCGCATGGCAGCCAAGAC
>URLM01000004.1 GCA_900548775.1 uncultured Olsenella sp. | reverse complement strand
AGGCCTGGACGTACTTGTCGGTGTGGTCGCCGATGATCTTGATGGAGTTCTTGTTGGCGCCAACGGTACCGTCGCCGCCGAGACCCCAGAACTTGCACTCGATGGTGCCAGGGGCAGCAGTGTTGGGGGCGTCGGGATCCATGGGCAGCGACAGGTTGGTGACGTCGTCCACGATGCCGATGGTGAACTCCTGCTTGGGAGCATCCTTCTTGAGCTCGTCGTACACGGCGAAGGCTGCCGCGGGAGGCTCGTCCTTGGAGCCGAGGCCGTAGCGGCCGCCGATGACGGCGATGTTGGAGAGGCCGGCCTCGTAGAGAGCGGAGACGACGTCCTCGTAGAGGGGCTCGCCCACGGAGCCGGGCTCCTTGGTGCGGTCGAGGACGGCGATCTTCTTGGTGGTCTCGGGCAGGACCGCTACGAGGTGCTTGATGGAGAACGGACGATAGAGGTGAACCTCGACCAGGCCGACCTTCTCGCCCTTGGCAACCAGGTAGTCGATGACCTCCTTGAGCGTGTCGCAGAAGGAGCCCATGCAGACCACAACGCGGTCGGCGTCGGGAGCGCCGTAGTAGTTGAACGGCTTGTAGTCCGTGCCGATGCGCTTGTTGATCTCGTCCATGTACGCCTCGACGACGTCAGGAAGCTCGTCGTAGAGGGTGTTGCAGGCCTCGCGGTTCTGGAAGAACGTGTCGCCGTTCTCGTGGGAGCCACGGGCATGCGGGTGCTCCGGGTTGAGCGCGTGGTCGCGGAAGGCCTGAACGGCACCCATGTCGAGCATCTCGCCGAGCTCGTCGAAGTCCCACGTAGCGACCTTCTGAATCTCGTGGGAGGTACGGAAGCCGTCGAAGAAGTTGAGGAACGGGGTCTTGCCCTTGACGGCAGCAAGGTGCGCGACAGGGGAAAGGTCCATGACCTGCTGGACGTTGCTCTCGCACAGCATGGCGAAGCCGGTCTGGCGGCAAGCCATGACGTCGGAGTGATCACCAAAGATGTTCAGCGACTGCGTTGCAACGGTACGGGCGCTCACGTGGAAGACCGTGGGAAGCTGCTCGGCAGCGATCTTGTACATGTTGGGGATCATGAGGAGCAGGCCCTGAGAGGCGGTGTAGGTGCTCGTAAGGGCGCCAGCGCCAAGGGAGCCGTGCACGGTGCCCGCAGCGCCTGCCTCGGACTCCATCTCAACGACCTTGACCGGAGTGCCAAAGACATTCTTCAGGCCCTTGGCTGCCCACTGGTCGACGTGGTCGGCCATGGGGCTAGACGGCGTGATCGGGTAGATGCCCGCCACCTCCGTGTAGGCATACGACACCCAAGCCGCAGCCTCGTTGCCGTCCATCGACTTGAATTTTCTCGCCATATCCTCTCCTTCTCAGCAATGCCGCCGCCGTGACGGTAGTGCCAAACTTAGCGACTCGGGGACTGGCTGGCCCCGAGACTTATGCCTCGAAACTGTCCAAAACAGTTGTCCAGACAGAACTTATGATACCGCAACGCAATCGACGCAATGCCACAACGAAAACGCCGTGGACTTAGGAGGCCATTGGTCACCGGACTTCAAAATACCCCCATCTAGCTAGGGATTATTTGAACTGGGGAGATGTCAGTCGCCATGCCACGCGGTCTGTCGGAGCCACACACGCCGATATCAACAATCGACCCAATCTCGACACCGTTTACCGTCAGAAAACGACCGCCTGCCGTAATGTGAAGCCAGCCTATCGTTTCTTCTTTTGCGCCGAGAGAAGCCTTGCGTACCCCTCGGCAAGTCTTGTCCCCCGAGGCCCCGCAGCATCGGTTGCGCACACGATGCCGTGCTCGTCGGAGACGAGAAACACCTCGTCGTAGTCGAGCGTTCCAGCGAGAAGGGCTTGTGCGACCCCCTCCTCGCGAGCAACGGTAATCCCCACCGTCTCGGCAAGGTCGCGGACAAGCGTCACGGCACCGGAAGCGTCCTCGGACTCTCCCATTCCGCAGATGAGCGTGTCGCCCCGCGCCACCCACAGCGTCTCGGGGGCAACCCCGGTCTCCTCGGCCTCCCGCGCCGAGGCGAGCGCGCGACTTGCCAGGGTCGATGCAGTTGGAGCGTCTATCGGCTCATAAGGGCCAACGGTCATGGCGGCTTGGCCCCTGTCATCGATAACGATCATGAGGACGCCATCGGGGTTGAGCGCGGAACCGTCTTGGAGGGTCCACTCTATATGCTGCTTTGCCCACGCCACAAGTTGAGTCGATACGAGCTGCCCATTTATCGTGCGTCTGGAGAGCGCCCTGAGGTGGCGATTCTCCATAGGCAGCTTACCGGACGCAAGGCGCCACCGACACACGAGAGCCGGCTGTCCCAAGGTAAATGACTGCTCCGAAGCCTTGTCGTTCATCGTTACCACCCTCCCGACATCTGCCAGTGGCAGCGTCGATACCGGTTGAATGAGTTGAACTCAGACGCACGCGCTCAAGGTGCCTACCGTGCATGTACCGAGCATGGTACCCAATGCGTTGATCGCTGTACTGTGAGAAGATGTGGCCTTATATGCGGACAATATGAGTACATCGATATGTGTGAGGTGCAGGTTCATGGTGCGGCACGAGGAGCGCACGCGTTGGGCAACTACCCAGGGGCAGGCGAGGCTCTCGATCGAGGTGCCATCGAAGCAAGCGCTGGGATCCGCTGCGAACCTGGTAGAACAAACCTGGTATTCGCGGATGCCCAGGACGGTGCAAGCTGTGTGTGGGGAAATCGAGCTTTCCCACCACCTTGAGTATGCAACGTACGTGCGGGTAGCCATGCTCGACGACGGCTTTGCAGGGATCGCTGCGGCCGCCCCCACCTCCGCCTACCGCCACCACAACCCAGAAAGCGTGAGCGCCCTTTGGTTCAGGGACCACACGCACAGGACCGCATCACCATCCGCGGAGCCGAGGTGCGAAGCAGCGATCGCCGCCGCCCTTGCGCCCGTTACCGCCGAAATGGTGCTGTCGCAGGAATTTCTCAAGAGCAATGACGATCGAGCCGCCTGGGAACTCACCCTTCTGGCAGTAGAGCCCAAATGCCACGGGAACGGCATCGGGCGGGCCCTGTTCGCGAGTGCACTCAGCTACCTGCGCGAGCAAGGTGCGCCGGGGTTCTTCCTGGCAACCGACGACGGTTGCGACTTTGGCTTCTATGATCACTTGGGCCTCACTCGAATAGCCGAGCGAGAAGTACCGGACTGCCTCGGCACCGGGGCGATTGCACCTGCCAATGGCGCAGCGCTCCAAAAGGACGAACGGCACTTTCATGTCTATCTGTACGGCGCTCGACTCGGAGACCTAAGCGATGCATGCCGATAATCCCGAAAGTCTTGAGCGCGCCTCCGGGGGCGCTTCGTCCGTTCAGACCCCTGGAATAACGCCAGGGGTTGTAGGCAGATTTGCACCGACCCCGTCGGGGCGCATGCATTTGGGCAATGTATTTTCCGCCCTCATTTCCTGGCTTTCCGTAAGGAGCGCCGGGGGCAGGATGGTCCTGCGCATCGAAGACCTCGACCTGCGGGCGCAAGATCGCAGCGTTGCGAAGCTCCTCATGGATGACCTCGCTTGGCTTGGGCTCGACTGGGACGAGGGCCCCTTCTACCAAAGCGACCGTGGGAGCATCTACTCCGATGCCATCGACCGCCTCCGGAAGCAGCGGCTCACATACCCGTGCTTCTGCACGCGCTCCGAGCTGCATGCGGCAAATGCTCCGCACGCTTCCGATGGCACCTATGTCTACCAAGGTACCTGCAGGAATCTTTCGGCAGATGAGGTGCGTCGTAGGTCTGCCTTGCGCCCTCCGGCAACCAGGCTGCGTGTTCCCGACGCCGATGATCCCACGGGGGTTATCTCCTTCGACGACGCGGTCTATGGCCATCACTCCGAGGTGCTCGCACGCGAATGCGGCGACTTTCTCATTCGCAGAAGCGACGGCGTTGTTGCCTACCAACTTGCTGTGGTGGTGGATGACGCTCTCATGGGGATAACCCAGGTGGTACGCGGCCACGACCTCCTTGGGTCGGTCGCTCGCCAAGTGTACCTCCAGCGGCTCCTCGGTTACCCTACCCCGTCCTATGCCCACGTCCCCCTCCTCGTGGACCCCGATGGGCGACGCCTCTCCAAACGCGATCGCGACCTCGACCTTGGTGCCATCCGTGACAGTGGACTTGGCCCCAACCGGGTGCTTGGGTTTCTCGCCTCTCTTGTGGGCCTTGCCGAAAAGGGCGAGGAGGCCTCGGCGGATGACCTCGTGCCGCGCTTCTCGTGGGATGTCATTCGCATGCACCGGGCAGACCTTGTGATGGAACATGAATTGCTCACTCCCCTAGAAATGCCTCCCCATTAGTTGGGATAGCGGACTTGGTGAACGGTTGGAACTGTTGAGCAACGGTCAAGAACGGTTGAGAAACCTCCCCATCTCGTAAAACTGGGTTGTGACAAGCCGGCTTTGTGGGGTATCATGCTTGGACACGATGTTCGGAGAGCTGACCGAGAGGCCGAAGGTGCTCGCCTGCTAAGCGAGTATTCCCTCCAAGGGAATCTGGGGTTCGAATCCCCAGCTCTCCGCCAGAGCACATACGTACGAACTTGCCCAATAGCTCGGGCTCACAGTTTCGGCGTAGTCATAGTGGGCCGGGGGCAGTAATGTCTCCGGCCCTTCTTTCGACGCGCGACCCCCGACGAGCCCTCGTCCAGAATGCGACGAGAATGTGTTCAAGAAAAAGTTCTTGACGGCGGCAGCCACTCGTGCCATATTATCTAACCGCACGCGCCGTTACCTCAGCTGGATAGAGGACCTGACTACGAATCAGGGCGTCATAGGTTCGAATCCTATACGGCGCACCACGCAATCGCAGGCCAGATGGGTTTTCCCATCTGGCCTTTTTGCTGTCCAGATAGGCACTCCCGTGGCACAGGACCATCACCGCTTGTTCTGCAAGGCGCCCCTCGACCCAATAAGCCGAGCTGGCAGACCCTACCACCCCTCTGCTACCGGCCTGTACGTAACCCCAGTAGCAGAGCCAATCGCCTGGTAGGAATACGGGACTCCACCCACATCGCAGAGATCCATCAGGTCAATGAGAGCGTGCCGGCCGCCCCTAAAGTACAAGCGCAAGCGATAAGCCAGATCACCGGCCCTCGCCCCTCCAAGAAGCACAGCGAGATCTCCCATTGACTCTGGGGAGAAGGATGCCTTGAGCTTGTGTCTGGCCTCGCCATATGCAACGCTGGCAGAAGGTCCACTAACTTCTTCGCTAATCACAAGCGTGCCGTCCTCGGAGTATTCAGACTCAACGATTGTGGTATCGCTCAGCTGCTCCTTCTTCACGAGCACCCGCACCTTTCTTCCATGCCTGTCCTGCTCAACCATGCTTCCCCCTCCCATTGATTGTGTGTTGAGACGAGTCTACTCCATTGGGGGAATAAATGCGAACATATGTTCTCATACCTCGTTCGCCGGCTTCTCTCTTCGGTGAGCGGCATGCGGCGGATGTGGTGAAGCGGGAACTGCGCGGGTACCGTAGAACTTAGCGTCTGGTGAACGGAGGAAGCATGAGCAAGGTCAACGGAGTGGGCATTGCGTTCTGCGGCGGCGGCTTCCGCTCGTATGCCGAGGTCGCGGTTGTCGAGGACTTGGCACGCGAGGGAATCATCACCACCCGCATAGCGGGTGGTTTGCTCTTAGGGTATAACCCAGAAAAACCGGCCAGGGACTCAAGTCCCTGGCCTTCACTTCGTTCAGGCCCGATGGCCGCTTGACTCGTGGCGTGCCCGTCAAACGGGCTGTGCCAGGCTACCTCTTGAACGGATCCTCATACTCCTTGACGCTCAGCCGGTCCAGGGCGATGTCCGCCCGCTCCTGCTCCCGGATGTACTTCGCGATCGTGGCCTCGTTCAGGCCGACGGTGGACACGTAGTAGCCCTCCGCCCAGAACTTCCTGTTCCCGAACTTGTACTTGAGGTTCGCGTGCCTGTCGAACATGAGGAGCGAGCTCTTCCCCTTCAGGTATCCCATGAAGCTCGACACGCTGATCTTGGGCGGGATGCTCACCAGCATGTGCACGTGGTCGGGCATGAGGTGCCCCTCGATGATCTCGACCCCCCTCCACTGGCATAGCTGCCTGAGGATCTGCCCGAGGTCCTCGCGGTATTGGTTGTAGATGGCCTTTCTCCTATACTTTGGGCAAAACACGATGTGGTACTTGCACATCCACTTGGTGTGCGCGAGGCTGTTCGCCTTCTGTGCCATGGTGTTCTCCTTCCTCTCGCGGCCGGCGACCTGAACAACCGCCATCCTAGAGGGGAGGGAGTTTTGTTGCATAGCGTCAGTGTCATCCACCCGCTGAGCGGGTGGTTTTCTGTGTCGCGCGTGGCGCGACACAGGCTAAAGCCATGAATCAATATTGGAGCTGTCGCAGGCACCTCCATGGGCTCGCTCGTCGCCGCCCTTGTCGGCGCGGGACTCTCGCCCCAGCGCATCGCCGAGCTACTCGTAGAGCTGGATCGTCGCGTCGTCGAGACGGGCACCCTGAAGAATCTCCGCCTTCGCGTCATCAACATGGTGACTTCGAACGGAATAGTGGAGTCCGAGAAGATGCAGGAACTTGCGCGTGGGGTTCTTGGGGAAGCGGGAATCCATACCTTCGCGGACTTCATCATGCCGGTTGCCATGCCAGCCGTCGACATTGTCTCGGGCGAGCTCACGGTGTTCACCAACGATCCGGAACTCTTCAAGAGCACCGGGGCGGGATGGACCTGCGTCTCGGGCGACGACCTCGACGTGGCCAGCTGTGCGTGCGCCTCGGCCTCGTATCCCCTGGTAATTGCACCAACGACCTACCGGGGCCACGTCTACATGGATGGCGGCTGCCGCATGAACCTCCCCACCCCGCTCTTTGACCGCAGCTCGGTCGATGCGGTGGTTGGCGTGGGAATGATTCGGCAGCTGGAGCCTCTTAACGATCTCAAGCCCCTGGCCATAGCCCAAAGGACCATGTCGTGTGGCGCAAACCAACTCGACCGTCTGCACGCCCAGGCAGCCGACATATACATTAACCTGCCCGTCTCAGGCGCAGACGCCTTCCAGGCCGGAACCGGCCAGCTTGTAATCGACGAGGCCCGGGAAATGCTCCACGCCAACCCCGTGGACTGGAGCGCGGCAAGGCCCAGCGCCTTCTCCGCCATGAGACGGGCCGCCGTCGACGCAATCGCCAACATGGTCCGCGGGTGGCAGAGCTCGCAGCAGAACTCCTAGCTCAGTCGTCCACGAAATCATCACCACCCGCATAGCGGGTGGTTTGCTCTTAGGGTATAACCCAGAAAAACCGGCCAGGGACTCAAGTCCCTGGCCTTCACTTCGTTCAGGCCCGATGGCCGCTTGACTCGTGGCGTGCCCGTCAAACGGGCTGTGCCAGGCTACCTCTTGAACGGATCCTCATACTCCTTGACGCTCAGCCGGTCCAGGGCGATGTCCGCCCGCTCCTGCTCCCGGATGTACTTCGCGATCGTGGCCTCGTTCAGGCCGACGGTGGACACGTAGTAGCCCTCCGCCCAGAACTTCCTGTTCCCGAACTTGTACTTGAGGTTCGCGTGCCTGTCGAACATGAGGAGCGAGCTCTTCCCCTTCAGGTATCCCATGAAGCTCGACACGCTGATCTTGGGCGGGATGCTCACCAGCATGTGCACGTGGTCGGGCATGAGGTGCCCCTCGATGATCTCGACCCCCCTCCACTGGCATAGCTGCCTGAGGATCTGCCCGAGGTCCTCGCGGTATTGGTTGTAGATGGCCTTTCTCCTATACTTTGGGCAAAACACGATGTGGTACTTGCACATCCACTTGGTGTGCGCGAGGCTGTTCGCCTTCTGTGCCATGGTGTTCTCCTTCCTCTCGCGGCCGGCGACCTGAACAACCGCCATCCTAGAGGGGAGGGAGTTTTGTTGCATAGCGTCAGTGTCATCCACCCGCTGAGCGGGTGGTTTTCTGTGTCGCGCGTGGCGCGACACAGGCTAAAGCCATGAAAGAGGGGTGCCGCCACCAGGCGACACCCCCTAATGAGACAAAGGGACTGTCCCTTTGTCTCATGCGAGCGGCTTGATGACCTCCATGTCGCGCATGTAGGGGCGCAGGACCTCGGGCACCGTAATGGAGCCGTCGGCATTCTGGTAGTTCTCCATGATTGCCGCCATGGTGCGACCGACGGCAAGGCCAGAGCCGTTGAGGGTGTGGACCAGGCGTGTGCCCTTGAACTCCGCGGGATCCTTGTAGCGGATGTTCGCGCGGCGGGCCTGGAAGTCCCAGCAGTTGGAGCAGGAGGAGATCTCCTTGTAGTTGTTGTAGCTGGGCAGCCAGACCTCGAGGTCATAGCACTTGGTTGCGGAGAAGCCAATGTCGCCGGTGCACAGCGTGACAACGTGGTATGGCAGGCCTAGCAGCTGCAGGCAATGCTCCGCCTCGGCAACCATGGACTCGAGCTGGTTCATAGAGTCCTCGGGCTTGGCGAACTTGACCATCTCGACCTTGTCGAACTCGTGCACGCGGATGATGCCGCGCGTGTCGCGACCTGCGGAGCCCGCCTCCTCGCGGAAGCACGGGGTGAAGGCGGTGTACCAAAGCGGCAGCTTGTCCCCGTCGAGAATCTCGTCCCTGTGGATGTTGGTGAGCATGACCTCAGCCGTGGGGATGAGGTACATGCCGCCGCTCACGTGATAGAGGTCCTCGTCGAACTTTGGCAACTGGCCCGTGCCAAAGAGGGAGTCGTAGTTGGTGATGACGGGCGGCCACCACTCGGTGAAGCCGGCCTTCACATGGGTATCGATGAAGAAGTTGATGAGGGCGCGCTCCATGAGGGCGCCAGCGCCGCCAAGCAGGTAGAAGCGGGTACCGGCAAGCTTGATGCCGCGCTCGAAGTCAATCATGCCCGTGGAGGGGCCAAGGTCCCAGTGCGCCTTGGGCTCGAAGTCGAACTTCGTGGGCTCGCCCCAACGACGGGCCTCGGGGTTGTCAGAGTCGTCGACGCCATACGGCACGGACTCGTGCGGGATGTTGGGAATGGCGGCGACAAGGTCAAAGAGGTCCTTCTCGACCTTGGTGCGCTTGTCGTTAAGCTCGGCAATGCGATCCTTGCTGGCAGCGACCTTGGCCTTTGCAGCCTCGGCCTCGTCCTTCTTGCCCTCGCGCATGAGCTGGCCCACCTGCTTGGAGATGGAGTTGCGCTCTGCCTGCAGCTGCTCAACCTCGGCAATGACCGAGCGGCGCTCCTCGTCGAGCTCGAAGAAGCGCTCGCGGTCCCAATGCGCGTTCTGGCGAGAGGCGCAGGACTTGTCGACGAGGTCTGGATTCTCTCGCACGAACTTAATGTCGAGCATGTGTGAACTCCCTTGCGTATGTGCGACGAAATGCCGCAGCGATGTCCGGCGCGCCAAAAGCCACTGCTGCGGCTCGGCGGCGCTCCAAGTATATACTTGTGCGGTATCCGTTGGCCCCTTGCGGGCCTAATGCCCCGGGAGGCTTTCGTATGGGTGACTTCTTCAACTGGCTCTTCGCTGACAAGGTCGGCGTGGTTTGCCTTGTAATCGGCGGCATGCTTGTGTGCTTGCTTATCTCGTTTGTCCTCGAGCGTCGCACACGCGAGCGCTACTACAACCACGAGAAGTCCGATGACGATTGGGACCTCTTTGGCGACGATGACGAAGACGATGAGGACGCCGACAAGTAGGACGCATCGCTGAGAAGAACTCGACGGCGCCAGCGCGGCATGCGTTGGCGCCGTTTGTCCATGAGAGCGGACTGCGATAATCCTGGTTCTGGCGATTATCTGCCGCCAAAGGGCACGTTCTAGCAGCGTTTACGTACGAAGTGCGCCCTCCGGCGCCGAATTCTCGCCGGAGGGCGCACTTCGTACGGAATCCCGTCGCAAGCCCTTGCTTCGGCGTCATTTTCTCGCCGGAGGGGAACTTTCGTACGTGACTGCCGCAGGAACCCAAGCTTCGGCGTCAATTTCTCGCCGGAGGGGAACTTTCGTACGTGACTGCCGCAGGAACCCAAGCTTCGGCGTCAATTTCTCGCCGGAGGGGAACTTTCGTACGTGACTGCCGCGGCAACCCAGACTCCGGCGCCGAATTCTCGCCGGAAGGCCCCTGCCCTGGAGGTGCAACAGGCGGGAGAAAGAGCGCCTCCGCTGGAAGACCAACGGAGGCGCTCTGGCAATTCATGGTGCGGGCGAAAGGACTTGAACCTTCATGAGATTGCTCTCATACGGACCTGAACCGTACGCGTCTGCCAATTCCGCCACGCCCGCGTGCTGGGATATATTACAGCATCCAGCCGCGATTGCCAACCAGAGTTTCGGGAAAAGTGGGCAGAAATGGCAGCTGAAGAGGTCGAGAAGGCCACTGACAAGCGCGCGGGCACCACATGCAACACGCCCGCTTCTTACGGGACGCACAACGCGACCAAGCCCACTCCCCACCCGCTTTCGCCCGATTAGGTAGAATGTGCACATCGCGGCCAGATAAAAACGAAGCCACAAACACACAACGAGGAGACGCCGTGGGCAGCACCAACCCCACACAGAGCGCCGTGCGCCCGGTCAAGCCCGGCACGCGCGCCATTCCCGAGGAGACGCTCCTCGGGCGCTATCGTGTGCTCGCTCGTCGCGGCGCAGGTGGCTTTGGAACCGTCTGCACCTGCTGGGACACGCGACTCCAGCGTCGCGTTGCCATCAAGCGCATCCCTCTGCTCTCCACCGAGGGCCCCGCCGGCATCTCCGCATCCACGGCCGAGGAGGCCCTGGCAGAAGCGCGGACGGCATGCCTTCTCGCCCACCCCAACATCGTGGCGGTCTACGACTTCGAGACCGACGGCACCTACGCGTACCTGGTCATGGAGTACGTTGACGGTCTCAACCTTGCAGAGCTGCTGGCCCGTGTGGAGGGGGGCGTCCTCACGCACGAGGAATGCGCCCACGTGCTGCGCTCGGTTGCCGCCGCCCTCGCCTACGCCCACGAGAACGGCGTCCTACACCTGGACATTAAGCCAACCAACATCATGATTGACCGTCAGGGCACCGTTAAGCTCGCCGACTTTGGCATGGCTACGCTTGCCTCTGCTGCCGGCTACGGCGGCGCGCGCGGCGGCACCGTGGGATACATGCCGCCCGAGCAGATCCAGGGTCTTCTCGTCGACGAGCGCACAGACGTGTTCTCCCTTGCCGTCGTGACCTGGCAGGCCCTGACGGGCAGAAGCCCCTTTGCGTCCGCGACGCCAAAGGGCTCGCTCGACGCAATCATCCGCGGCCCAAAGCCGCCTCTCTCGAAGCTCGACCCGAGCATTGCGCCAGAGGCGGAGGAGGCCCTCCTCCGCGCCTTGGCCCCAGCCGCCGCAGAGCGGACCTCCTCGGTGAAGGAGCTTGCGCGGGGCGTCCTACCTGAGCTGGGAGATGGCGCCGAGGGAGCCGAGTCTTTGCGAGAGCTGGTCGACCAGTCCGAGAATGACGACCCCTCGCCTGCCGCCAAGCCGTCTGACCTGCCGGCCCACGTGCGTCTCCCTTGGCTGGCGCCCGCCCTCGAGCGGGCGGCATCTGCGGCCTGCACGTTTTTCGCCATGCATGCCGTATTGCCCGCCCTCCCAGGCGCCACGGATGCATTTGTGCTGATAGGGGCCATCGCGTCGGCGGCAGCATGCGCCGCCTGGCCCCCCGTGGGTTCCGCCGTTGCGGGCACTGCCCTGGTTGTGGCTCTCGCAACGGCGCACGTCACCGCCGCCTCGTTCCCACTCGCCCTCCTGGCTGGCGTTGCCGTCGTGGCATGGTGGGTCTTCTGCGGTCATACGGACCACGTGTCCACGGCTGCCATCTTGGCCCCCGCCTGCCTCAACTCGCCCGCTGCGGGCGTTGCCCTTGCTGGCTATGGGATGGACCCGCTTCCCGCTGCCGCAACGGGGGCGGCGGGCGCGTTGCTCTCGCTTCTCTTTGGCACCGCAACGCAGAGCGGCTTTTCGGCCCAGGCAACCGTCGCGGCCCTGAACCCCGTGCTCGCGAGCCCAGCTACCTGGGTCATCGTGACCGGATGCGCGGTCTCGGCACTTCTCTCCTCGGCCATCGCCATGCGGGGCAGCGTCGCCTGGGGCATCCTCGGGCAAGTCGTGGGGGCCGTCTCCATTACCTTGTTTTGGCTTCTAGCCGGCAGAGTGGAATCTAGCGGGTATTGGTTTGGCCAGATAATGGAGGGCTGTGGCCTTGCTGTATTCTTGAGTGTGTTTTTGTGTGTGGAAACCGTCCTGAGGGGTCCTCTGGACGAGGACCAGGAAGGCGAGGAATTAGATGAGCTTTCTCAGTGATTTTGAGGGCCGGATAAGCTCGGTCTTCGAGTCTGCCCCACAGGGATACGCGGAGCCCTTCTCGTTCAAGAAGCTCGCAAAGCACGCCGCTCGCAAGATGGAGAGCGAGACCTACCGCATCGACGGCGTCGACACCGCACCCGCGCTCTACACGGTGCTGGTCTCGGCAGAGGACGACTCCCTCATGCGCCCGCTCTACGAGCGCATCGACTACGAACTCGGCGAGTTCATCACCGAGTCCGCCAACAAGAAAGGCTACGCCCTAGTAGGTAGGCCTCTCGTTCGCTTCATGGTCGACGAGTCGCTCAAGTCGGGCAAGTTCTACGTGGACGCGGAGAACGTCAACGAGCAGACCCTCTCGCGCCTTCGCGAGGAGGAGCGCGCCTTCCTGGGCGGGAACTCGAGCGTTGGTGGAGCCGCCGCGCTGGGCAAGCTGCGTCGGCGACCGTCCGTTGGCCACCTCAACCCGATTCCGCAGCCCATGGCACCCATGGCCTCCCCGCAGCCCGCGCCCAGCGGCACCGACGCCGGCCTGGACGTCATGCCCATGGACTACATCGAGCCTGCCGGAGGCGTGATTCCCGCAATGGCATCGCCCTCGTCGTCCACGCCCATGCCGGTGCCCTACGTCGACGCCAGCCCGTCGCAGGTGGTCCCGCCCGTCGCGGTGCCGGTTGCGGCGCCACCGGTCTCTAGCGGCCAGCCTGTGGTCCAGCCGGTCGCTCAGGCGGTCCAGGATCAGGCCCAGGCCGTTATAGCCGCGACCCCTCAGCCCCCTGACTTCCCGTCGCCCGCCCCGCAGCAGCCGGCGCACCGGGTTCCCGAGGTCGTCCCCGACACCCGTCGCCGCGGCGTCGCAGCCCCGGCTGCCCCCTCGCAACAGGTGGCGCCGCGCAACGCAACGTGCATGCTCATCGACCGTCAGAGCGGGCGCACCTACGCCGCGCAGGCGCCCTCGTGCCTCATTGGCCGCGAGCGCTCTCAGTGCGGCGTCTATCTGCGCGATCCCAACGTCTCTCGTCGCCACGCCGAGCTCTCCTACGACGGGAGCAACTGGCACATCGTCGACCTCAACTCGACCAACGGCACGCTCGTCAACGATGTGGACGTAGACGAATGCGTCCTGCGTGACGGCGATCTCATCACCGTCGGCCTCGTGAACCTCGAGTTTCGGGAGAACTAGGCCATGATCGACCTAATCCTCTTCGCCGGACGAATCATCCTCGTCATCCTTCTCTACGTCTTCCTGTTCGCAGCAATGCGCGCAGGCGTTGGGCTTGTCCGTGGACAGCGCAGGGATACCGCCATCTGGTGTGTCGACGTCGAGAAGGGCTCGCGTGCCATGCGCGGCCTGCACGTAGACGTGCTGGGCCCCGTGGTCGTGGGACGCTCCCCCTCCTCGGACATCGTGATCGACGAGCCGTACGTCTCGGCAACGCACGCGCGCTTTACCATCCAGGGGCCGGCGCTCGTCCTCGAGGACCTCGGCTCCACCAATGGGACCATGGTCAACGGGCATGTTATAGACCAGCCGGTCACGCTCCGCGACGGCGACGAGGTGCAGGTGGGCGACACCGTCATGCGAGTGAGCCGTCAGTAATGGCAGCAGAGGACCAACAGATGAAGCCCGAGGACGCGCCGCTCGAGGAGGCAGTGCCGGACGCAGCTCGCGCGGAACAGGCAGGCAAGTACGCTGCCACGGAAGCGCCCAAGCACATGTCCGGTGAGAAGCCCAGGCATGCGGCCACGAGCCAACCGGAGAACGCTCCTGCCGAGTCGCCCAAGCACGCGGCCATTGATGAGCCTGTGCCGTCCGTGCCCCCCGCACCTGCACCATCCGTGACAAACGACCAGCGCAGAGAGTCCGCCGGCCCGGAGGACACCCAGCCACAAGAGCCCGTCAACGCCCCCGGCCGCGCGACAATCCCCGTCGAGGGCCGCGCCGGCGCAGACGCCACCTGCGGCAAGAACGCCTTCATCGCCTGGGGCGCCCGCTCCGACGTGGGCCTCGTCCGAAGCCACAACGAGGATTCGTTCCTCATCCGCACGCCCTGCTTCGCGGTGTGTGACGGCATGGGCGGCCACGCTGCCGGCGAGGTCGCAAGCTCGATTGCCGTCGAGACCATTGGCGAGAAGGCCCCTGCCACGGCAGACGACACCCTTCTCGGCGCCGCCATCGAGGCGGCCAACCTCGCCGTCATCAAGGGTGCCGAGGAGGGACGCGGCAAGCCCGGCATGGGCTGCACCGCGTCTGCCGCCCTCATAGACGGAAACCGCATGGCCATCGCCCACGTGGGCGATTCTCGCATCTACCTGCTGCACGCAGGCACCCTGGTGCGCGTGACGCGCGACCACTCCTACGTGGAGGAGCTTGTCGACGCTGGCCAGATAACCGCAGACGAGGCTCGCGTGCACCCCTCGCGCTCCATCATCACCCGAGCCCTGGGCTCCGACCCAGACATGTACGCAGACCACTTCTCAATCGAGGTCGCCAACGGGGACCGTGTGATTCTCTGCTCGGACGGCCTCTCGAGCATGGTGCCCGACAGCGAGATCGAATCCCTTGCCGTGTCGAGCGCCACCCCGCAGCAAGCCGCAGACAACCTGGTCTCCGCCGCCCTCACCGCAGGCGGCGCGGACAACGTGACCGTCATTGTCGTCGACATCCTGAATGACGGCGTCGCCAATGCCGCCCGCAAGCGCTCCGTGGGCTTTGCGCTCCGTATTGTTGCTGCCATGCTGCTTGTTGCCGTCGTGGTGTTCGGAGGCATCCTCCTCTTTGCGAAGAACGAGTGGTACCTGGGCGTCGATGGGGACACCGTAGGCATCTACCAGGGTATAGACGGCGACATCCTGGGCATCTCGCTCTCCAGCCTCGTCCAGACTACCGCCATCGAGGTGAGCGACCTTCCCACGAACGTTGCCTCCCAGCTCCAAAATGGTGGCATCCACGTCAACAGCGAGCAGGAGGCCCTCTCTACCGTCGAGTCGTATCGCTCGCAGATTGACGCCGAGAAGACAAAGGCCGCCGAGAAGGCTGCGGAGGTCGCCGCCGAGGGCAATCCCAACGGGGAGGTTGCGCCAGACGACGCCCAGACAGGCGAGGCCGGCGAGGACTCCACGAACGGCGACGCTACAGATGGCGGTAACGCAGCAGATGACACGACGCAGACAAACGGAGGTGAGTGACCGTGGCAAGTGCGGAAATCCGCAGTAGCAACCGCAGGAACATGGAGCTGCTCTTCCTCTGCCTGGCAGCCGTGCCAGTGGTACTGCTCTACGCCCTCTACGTCGTCAACGACAACGTCGCCCTCTCCCTGGGCACGCTTGCCGTTCCCGTCGGTCTCTTTGTTGCGTTCGCGGCCGCCCACGTGGCCGTCCGCATCCTTGCGCCAGACGCCGACCCCGTGATCTTGCCGGTGGTCTTCCTTCTCTCCGGCATTGGCATCGCCTTTGTCACGCGTCTCGCCCCCAATCTGGCAGAGAACCAGGTCATGTGGCTCTTTGTCTCGGTCGCCGCCATGATTGCGACCCTCTTCTTTGTGCGCAACCTCGACAACCTCGCCGAGTTCAAGTACACGTTGGGTATCGTGGGCGTGATTTTGCTCCTCATCCCCATGGTCATAGGCACCGAGAAGAACGGCAGCAAGCTCTGGCTCACCTTTGGCGGGTTCTCGTTCCAGCCGGGCGAGCTGGCGAAGATTCTGATCGTCCTCTTCCTCGCCTTCTACTTGGCATCAAACCGAGAGGCGCTCTCCGTCACCGCGCACCGCGTGGGTCCCTTCCGCATCCCGCGCTTCCGCATGCTCCTCCCCCTCTTCATCATGTGGGGCATCAGCCTTCTCATCGTCGTGTTCGAGCGAGACCTAGGTAGCGCCCTTCTCTTCTTCATGTACTTCGTGATCATGCTCTACGTGGCGACCGGTCGCTGGAGCTACGTCTTCATCGCCATCGGCCTCCTGGTCATAGGGTTCTTCCTCTGCTACAACCTCTTCTCCCACGTCAAGGTTCGCGTGGACATCTGGCTCCACCCCTGGGCAGACGCCCAGAACAGCGGCTACCAGATCGTGCAGTCCCTCTACTCGATCGCCGATGGCGACCTGGTGGGGACCGGCATCGGCAAGGGCCTGCCAACCCTCATCCCCTTTGTCGAGAGCGACTTTCTCTTCTCTGCCATCGCCGAGGAGATGGGCCTTCTGGGCGCCAGCGCCGTCATCATCCTCTACATGCTCTTCTGCGTGCGCGGCTTTGCGACCGCGGCGCGAGCCAAGTCAGACTCCTCCGCCTTTGCCGCAGTGGGTCTCACCACGGTCATCGGCTTCCAGGCGTTCCTCATCATCGCCGGCGTCACCAAGCTGCTGCCCCTCACGGGCGTCACGCTCCCCTTCATGAGCCAGGGAGGCAGCTCGTTGCTCTCGAGCTTCATCATCGTGGGCCTGCTCCTGCGTGCGGGCGACGAGGGCACCGGACGAGAAGCCCAGCTTGTGGCCAGCACAGGCGGAGGCAACAACGGTCGCGTCTCGCTCCTGGGTGCCCAGGCCTCCGCCTTCGTGCACGGATCTCATGCACGCGCGCGCTTTGAGCTTCAGGGCGAGGAGTCCGGCATCCTTGGCCGCGTGGCCCTGGGCAAGCGTCTTACCGCCCTCATCACGTCGTTCGCCGTGCTCTTTGCGGCCCTCATCGCCAACCTTACCTACCTGCAGGTCATCGACGCCGCGACCATCCAGACCATGTCGTCCAACAACCACACCATCGCCAAGAGCGCCTACGTCCAGCGAGGCGCCATCATCACCTCCGATGGCGTGACGCTGGCGGAGAGCCTGCGCCAGGAGGATGGCACCTACCTGCGCTCCTATCCGCAGGGCTCGCTCGCCTCGCACACCGTGGGCTACATCTCCACGCGCTACGGCACCTCGGGCATCGAGTCGACGATGAACGATACGCTCACGGGCAGCCACAACTACTCCGACTGGAGGAGCGCGCTCTACTCGCTTGCGGGGGTTGAGGAGCCCGGCAACACCGTGGCACTCACCATCAACTCCCAGATGCAGCGCGCCGCCGAGTCCGCACTCGAGGGCTATACCGGCGCAGTGGTTGTGCTCGACCCCTCCACGGGCGCGGTTCTCGCCAAGGCGAGCGCCCCCACGTACTCGAACGACCAGCTGGACAGCATCATGAGCTCGGGCGGCTCGGGCTCGCAGCTGCTTGATCGCACCACGCAGGCGCTCTACTCGCCGGGCTCGACCTTCAAGGCGGTCACGCTGTCCGCGGCGCTCGACACCGGCACCACCACGCTCGACACCGTCTATGACGCCGAGCCGGCGCTTACCATCGGTGGGGCCGAGGTGAGCAACTACGGCTACAACGACTATGGCACCCCAACGCTCAAGGAGGCCTTCGCCCTCTCGTCCAACACGGTCTTCGGGCAGGTTGGCGTGCAGGTTGGCGCGTCGAACCTCGTGAAGTACGCCGACGCCTTTGGCTACGGTACCAACGTTGGCCAGGACTTCAAGACCCTGGCGTCGCTCATGCCAGAACCGTCCGAGATGACCGAATGGGAGACTGCCTGGGCGGCTTGCGGGCAGCCCGTCGGCCAGCACCCCAGTCCCGCTGGCCCGCAGGTGACCGTGATGCAGAACGCCATGGTTGCCCAGGCGGTCGCCAACGGTGGCGTGGTCATGAACCCCTACGTGGTCGATCACGTGCTCTCGCCAGAGGGGGCGGTGATCTCCACGACACAGCCCAAGTCCCTTGGCCAGGCCATATCGGCCGACACCGCCTCCAAGGTAAAGGAGGCCATGCTCGGCGTCGTTGACCACGGCACCGGCAGAAGGGCCAAGGTCCAGGGCGTCCAGGTCGCCGGCAAGACCGGCACCGCCCAGATCGAGGACGGCAAGATCAACTCGTTCTTCATCGGCTTTGCGCCGTACGACAACCCCACGCTCATCATCTCGGTCGTCATCGAGGGAGCAGATGGCACCGACGTCGAGGGGTATGCCGCCGGGGTGGCGGGGCAGGTCCTTGCGAGCTGCCTCAACATCCAGGCGCTAGGCGCAAGCTGATGAGGGAGGCACGACCTTCGCACGTCACGAGTTGTTTGTAACGATCACGAACCGCCGAGCACTTCAAACGTAGACATAAGACGCGGTGTTGCCGCTTGGGTGATAGGAGAGGCAGATGGCAGACAGGGTCCTTGGTGGAAGGTACCAGGTCCTCGACAAGGTGGGAACGGGAGGCATGGCCACGGTCTACCGTGGCATGGATCAGGTCCTGGGGAGGACCGTCGCCATCAAGACGATGCTGCCCCAGTATGCGACCGACCCGTCCTTCGCAGCGCGCTTCAAGCAGGAGGCGCAGGCGGCGGCTGCCCTCAACAGCCCCTACATCGTCTCGGTCTACGACTGGGGCAAGGACGGCGACACCTACTACATCATCATGGAGTACCTGCGCGGGACCGACCTCAAGAGCGGCATCCGCAAGCACGGCGCCCTCGACTGCAAGAAGGTCGCGCAGATCGGCTCGCAGATTGCGCAGGCGCTCTCCGTCGCCCACAACCATGACATCATCCACCGCGACATCAAGCCGCAGAACATCATGGTGCAGCCGGACGGCAACATAAAGGTGATGGACTTTGGCATCGCACGCGCCAAGAACAGCCACCTCACCACCGACAACTCCGTGCTTGGCACCGCGCACTACGTCTCGCCCGAGCAGACACAGGGCAAGCCCCTCGGCCCCACCACCGACCTCTACTCCCTCGGCATCGTGATGTACGAGGCCGCCACCGGCCGCGTTCCGTTCGACGGCGAGAATGCCGTGACCGTCGCCATGAAGCAGGTCACGGAGCAGCCCGTGCCCCCCAGCCAGATCAACCCCAACGTTGACCCGCAGCTCGAGGCAATCATCCTCAAGTGCATGCAGAAGGATCCCAAGGACCGCTTCCAGACGGCCGACGAGCTCTACCGCACGCTTCACGACTACCTCGCCGGTCGCATGCAGGCGGTCAACAACGCCACGGCCATGCTTCCCGCGACGCCAACCACTCCCCTTGCGGCGCGCGGCGTGGGCAACACGACCCAGAGCATGCCCCGCATGCAGGCCACAGGCAGGATGCGCCCCCAGTCCGCCACCGAGCAGGCGGCCCAGGAAGAGGAGGAGCGGCAGAAGAAGCAGAAGCGCAACCGGGTGCTCGCCATCATTGGCGCCATCGCCGGCATCGCGCTCGTGGCGTTCCTCGTCGTGAGCGTGCTCGGCTCCGGGTCAAAGGCGTACTCGGTGCCCAACCTCCTCGGCCTCACCCAGGACGAGGCAAAGGAGATGCTTGTCTCCGACGGCCATGGCTTTGACATTGGCAATGTGACCGAGCAGTACTCCTCTACCGTCGACGAGGGCAAGATCATCGAGCAAACACCAGGTGCCGGCCGAACGGCGACCGAGGGGTCGAAGATCGACATCGTGGTCTCGAAGGGCGAGGAGCCGGCGGCATCGGTCACGGTACCCGACCTCACCAACTGCACGCCGTCCGAGGCGCAGGACCTTCTCAACAAGTACGGGCTCAAGGGCCAGGCAGGCGATTCGGTCTACAACGCAGACGTCGAGGTTGGCCATGTTGCCGAGCAGGAGCCGGCAGCGGACACGAGCGCCAAGGCCGGCGACACCATCACCTATCACCTGTCGCAGGGCGCCGAGCAGGTCTCCGTACCCAACGTCGTGGGCGATTCCCAGTCCAGCGCCACCAGCTCGCTCAAGAGCGAGGGCTTCGAGGTAAGCGTGACCCAGTCCTCCTCGTCCACCGTCGAGAAGGGCTACGTCATCAGCACCAACCCCTCCGCAGGCACGAGCGCTGACAAGGGCAGCACCGTTACCATCACCGTCTCGACCGGACCGGCTTCCGTCTCGGTTCCCAACGTCGTGGGTTACGACGAGGCCTCTGCCGAGGCGGCACTCAAGAATGCTGGGTTTGGCGTATCGGTGACCACCGAGCAGAGTAGCTCCGTCGCGAAGGGCAAGGTCATCTCGCAGTCCGCAACCTCCGCGACTTCTGGGTCGACCATCACCATCGTGGTCTCCAGCGGTTCTGGCTCGAGCAGCAACGGCGGAACGACGAACAACGAGGGTGGTAGCACCCAGAATGGCAACAACTCGGGCGGCGGCAACGGCGGCGCGACGAACAACGGCAACTAGGCGTTACCAGAGAGTTCGACAAGAGAGCCCCCGGTCTGCTGCAGGCCGGGGGCTCGTTTGGCAACGCCCTCGAGGAATACTTCTTCGACTACAAACCGAACAGCGATTCGTCGCCGGACCATCCAAGAGCAGGGAATTACGCACGACGGGGGACGAGAGGAGCAAAAGCCCAGCATTCCGCAGCGCCGAACCCCAGCCGTGCGTAATTCTCGCTCGGTCAGTTATCCGACAAGTAAGGCAGACCCGCGCCCCCTAGGATCTGCAAGGTAGTTCTTTCCTAGATTGCAAGGTGATAAGCTCCATAATTGCAAGGTTTGTTGCTCCACAGTTGTAAGGTACATACGTTCGACGCTGCACCGCTCGAGGCAGCTGCGAGACAATGCCGAGGGCAACGTCGTCCTGGACCTCTCCCCTACCGTTCACCGCTGGTGCTGAGCAGCGCGTTCACCAGCTCCACGTCATCGGGATCAGGTGAACCCAGTGGCAGGCCGCACGCCTCAAAGAAGTGGCTGCCCGCAAACTGACGCGCACGGAACGTCTCGTGTGCGCCATCATCAAGATAGCGAACGCGAGAAATGCAGTCTGTGGTTGCGCAGTAGAGGGCACCGCGCCGCGAAGCATAGCCGAGGTACGTCTCGTTCTCCGACCAAAGCGTTACGCCAGCCATGTGCTCGAGCTCGTATGCCACCGCGAACTCCCGCCAGGAGAGTCCGCGCAGACGCACATAGCGGTCGAGGAGTGATGCCATTCTCGTCACGCGACGCAGCGTGGCAGTGGCGTCCATCAGGCGAGCATCAGGACGCGGCGAGAAGAGCGTACGCTCCGCAAGAGCCCTTAGGGCTTGCTCGCGCTCATCTCCCGTTACCATAACCGCGGGTACCGAGAGCTTCATTGACTCGTTGGGGAAGAGTTCGATTGCCGAATGTGCAACGACCGTCTCGTCTCGCTGAGAAGTTCTAAACACAAGGCTGTCGTGCGCGTGCTGGATGCGGCAGCCAATTCCGTAGCAGTCGAAGGCCGCGCGCATTGTAGCGGCCCCTTCGTTGATGCTTGAGCGAGAATTGACCTCTTCGGCGTCTGGGCCGAGTCTAAAGAGGCAGAGGTCAAAGAGGGCTACGGGGTCCGCCGCGTCATCGGCCATGGGATAGTAGACCGTACGACGGCAGAAGCGCCGAACGTCCATGCGACGGCTTGTGGCGCGGTCATAGAGGTCTACCAGCGCAGTACCATCCGCCGGCCCAGAGGTTGAGCCCTCGCGTATCTCGACGATGCCGTCAGCAACGTATGGTGGAAAGTCTCCCTCGTCAACACGCACGAGAATTACGCCACGGCTGTCATCCGCCGGATCGACCAAGAAGCGCACCTCAAAGTGCGGAGCTGGCGAGACGTGACGACGACAGAGCTCGCCTATCACCTGGCTAACGTCTGCGGTACCCCGCGGGACGGGCACAACCTCGCGGGAGTCATCTGCAATGCCAATCACCAGCCAGCCGCCACGCGAGTTCGAGAACGACGCCACAATCTTGGGAATCTTCCTACGCACGCTTGGGCCAAAGGTCTGCTTGAACTCCAGCGCAAAGCCCTCATCGAGGTCGGAGAGCTGAGCGAGGTCTTCCCACGTCACCTCTCCGATGCTCTTTGGCCTGCCCTGGTCATCGCGGAACGGACTGAACATGGTTCCCCCCTTGCCTGCGGTTATGGGGTAACAGCTCGGTGGTGGTTTGAGTGTAACTCTCGCGCGGCGCCGATCGTTTTCTTCGCCCTCCTGCTAAAACGCTCCTTTCGGCGAGAAATTGACGCCGAAGCAAGGGCTTTCGACGGGATTACGTACGAGACGCGCCCTCCGGCGAGAAAACGGCGCCGGAGGACGCACTATCGAAGCAATTGCGAACGAAACTGCCTCTCGGGTGCCAAAATCTCGCCGGAGGGGCGATTCCCGCAGGCGATGGGCAATGTCCTGCAGGCGCGCTTCCCCAAGGGTCCAGTACCAAGCGTGCCGCACATAAGCAAACAGGCCAAGCCCATCTCTGGGCCTGGCCTGCAACAATTTCGTGGTGCCCCCGGGCCGATTCGAACGGCCGACACCAGGTTTAGGAAACCTGTGCTCTATCCCCTGAGCTACGAGGGCATGCGAGAAGACATTTTACCATCGAGAACCAACGCATGGCACGAGACGATGGCTACTTCTTCTTGTTTGCCCGCCGCTCCTTGGCAGCGTCCTTCTCGGCCTGACGGGCGGCCGCAGCGGCGTTCTCGCGACGGCGCTGCTCCTCGAAGAGCTCGGCGAGCTTCTTGTCGCTGTAGCCGGCGACCTTGCGCTCGGCAGCCTTGCGAACCGGGCGACGCACGCGCCAGTCATACACAAATGCACCGATGATAAGACCGTATGCCAGCACCAGCGACGCTACCGAGGCGATGCCCACGATGGTCTGGTAGTTGGTGCTGTCGGCCGGGAACGCCCACACGAGGATGAGGGAGACGATGGTCATGCCAAAGCCCACGCCAATGAGAATCCACCAGGTGCGATCGGTCCTGCGGTACTCCTCATTGGTGCGAAGGATGAGGTCATAGCCGCGCTGACGGAAGTCCTCCTCCTCGCGCTGCTTGCGCTTCTCCTCCTTGCGCGCCTCCTTCTGGGCTGGAGTCCCGCCGCCGCCAAAGAGGCCGCCTCCCATACCGGGGGTGGAGCCAGAGGATGCGGTGCGAACCGTCGACGCGGCCTCGCGGCTGGGCTTGGCACCCGCAGCAGAGCTGTGATAGCTCCTCGTGGTCATGGGGTCGCGCTTCTCGGCGTCGTCCTTTGAGGACTTGTCGGCCTTTGTGCCGCGCTCGTCCTTGGGGGCCTTGGCGCTTGCCGCCGTCTTGACGTTACCGCTCAGGCCTCCTGCCTCCTGGGCCTCCTTGCGGGCGCCGTCGATGGTATCACGCAGTGACATGGGACTCCTTCATGGGCTCGAACTCGTTGCCGGTGATGATCTGGAACGCCTCCTGGTAGCGGCTGGACGTCCCCTCTATGACGTCTTGCGGCAGGTGGGGTGGCTCGCCGGTCATATCCCAGTTCGCCTTGAGCCAGTCGCGCACATACTGCTTGTCGTAGCTGGGCTGGACGGAACCAGGCTGGTACCCCTCGGCTGGCCAGAAGCGGCTGGAATCCGGAGTGAGGCACTCGTCGATGAGGGTGAGCTTGTCGTCGATGAAGCCAAACTCGAACTTGGTGTCGGCGATGATGATGCCGCGCGTTGCTGCGTACTCTGACGCGGCCTTGTAAATGGCGAGAGACGCGTCGCGCAGCTGGGCTGCGGTGTCCTCCCCCACAATCTGGGCGCAACGCTCGAACGAGATGTTCTCGTCGTGGTCGCCAAGGGCGGCCTTGGTCGACGGGGTGAAGATCGGCTCGGGCAGCTTGGAGGCCTCGACCAGGCCGTCTGGGAGCTTGATGCCGCAGACAGTGCCGTTCGCGTCATAGGTCTTCTTGCCAGACCCGGTGAGGTAGCCGCGGACGATGCACTCGATGGGGATCGTCTTTGCCTTCTTGACCAGCATGGAGCGCCCGGCCAGGTAGCTGGCATAGCGGTGGTACTCGGCAGGGTAATCGGCCACGTCCATCGAAATCATGTGGTTGGGCATGAGGTCCGCAAAGCGCTCGAACCAGAACGCCGAGATGCGCGTGAGAATCTCGCCCTTGAAGGGAATCTCGTCCGGAAGGATGTAATCGAACGCGCTGATGCGGTCCGACGCGACCATGAGCAGGGAGTCCCCGCAGTCATAGATGTCGCGGACCTTGCCGTGGGAATCCGGACGAAGCTCGATGTCTGCCACGATAGACCTCGTTTCCTCTTGATGATGCGCCCGCTGGTCAGGCACGCAGTGTGTAGTGTAGCGCACGCTCGCAGGGTCGCGCACCTCAAGCTCCCCGCGTCGCACTAACCCCTACTTCTCCTGCTGCTTGTCCTGCAGCGCCTGCTTGAGATTGCGGCGGCCGCGGTTGAGCGGGACGCGGATGGTGAACGTGGTCCCCTTGCCAAGCTCAGAGTCAACCGAGATGGTGCCGTTATGGCGATCGACAATCTCCTTGGTGATGGAAAGGCCCACGCCCAAGCCGCCGGAAACCCGCTCACGGCTCACGTCAGAGCGCCAGAAGCGCGAGAAGGTCTGGGGTATGTCCTCCTTGGCTATGCCAATGCCGGTGTCACGGACCGAAATGATGGCGTCAAAGTGATCGGACCCCACCGAGACGACCACCCAGCCGTCCTCATCGGTGTAGCGCATGGCGTTGCTCATGAGGTTGACCACGGCCTCGCGGATGAGGTCCGGATCGACGTCAGCCTGGCACTCGCCATGGGCGGTGTCATTCTTGAAGCGCAGGTGCAGGCCCTTCTCGTGGAAGAGCTGGTGCTGCGAGCTCACGAGGCTCTTGACGAGGTAGACAACGTCGGTGCGCTCGACCTTAAGCTCGGTCGTGCCGTTCTCGAGGCGCGAGAGCTTGAGCATGGCGTCGACCAGGCGAGAAAGGCGACGGGTCTCGGAGGCTAGGGTCTCCAGATGCTCGTCGTCTGCAGGAAGCACGCCGTCCTGCATGGCCTCGACGGTGGCGAGAATGGCCATGAGCGGTGTGCGCAGCTCATGCGCCACGTCACTGGTGAGCCTGTGCTCGAGCTTAAGATCCTTCTCGAGGGATGTTGCCATGTCATCGAAGGTCTCGCCCAGCTGGCCGATCTCGTCCGTTCCCCGCACACCCGTACGGGCCGTTAGGTCGCCGTTTCGAATCTGGGATGCCGTGCGCGTGATGCGCTGAATAGGCTTGGTGAGAGAGCGCGAGACAAAGTAGCCGATGATCACTGCAAGAACTACCGCAATCGCCGCCGCGACGGCAATTGCGCTGTAGGAGCTCTCTCGGAACTTGGCGTCTGACGAGGTGAGCAGGGCGTCTGAGCCAAAGGCCCACAGCCGCACCGTGCCAACGGCCGTTCCCGTCGAGTCGACCACGCTCGCCGTGACCACGGACTCGGAGCCCGTTGGCACGGCACTCGAACCCGAGACACCGGTGCCAGAGTCGCCGTGGTGAGGCATGCTCAGCGTGTCGTCGTAGATGATGTCACCGTCCTCGTCGAGCACCTGGAGGCCCACGTCGGGCGAGGCAACCGAGAAGGACGAGGCGTTGGCAATGACGTCAGCCGTCCATCCGCCAGCGGCGTCGTACCCAACGGAGAGGGTATCTGCCGCCGACTGGGCAAGCGCCTGCATGTTGTTCCTGGTATAGGCCTTGAACTGACCCTCCCAGACAACTGCCAGGACCATCACGAAAATCGCCGCCGTCATCACCGCGGTAAGCGCGAACGAGATGGCCATCTTGGTGGAGTAGGTCCAGCTGTGCTTTGGGTCGGGCTTTATCGTGTTAAACGAACTGCGGCCCGTGGTGGCATCCATGCCACCATTGGCCGCGCGCTCGTTGCTTGAAGCATGAGAGGCCACGCCGGCCCCCTACTCGGATTTGGCCTTGGCCGCCTTGGCCTTGTCATCGGCCTGGGGAGCCTCGAAGCGATAGCCCACGCCGTGGACGGTATAGAGCCAGCGGGGGTTACGCGGGTCGTCGCCGAGCTTGGCGCGAAGGTTCTTCACGTGGGAGTCGATGGTGCGCTCGTAGCCCTCGAAGTCATAGCCGAGGACCTTCTCGACAAGCTCCATGCGCGTGTAGACGCGGCCGGGATAACGGGCAAGGGTGGTGAGGAGCTTGAACTCGGAGGCAGTGAGGTCGACCTCCTTGCCCTCGACCATGACCTTGTGTCCGGAGATGTCGATGACCAGATCGCCGAAGTCAAGGACCTCGAGCTGCGGCTCGGTCTCGGTGTGGGCACGGCGCAGGAGCGCACGCACACGCGCGATGAGCTCGCGCGGCGAGAAGGGCTTGATGAGATAGTCATCGGCGCCAAGCTCGAGACCAATGACGCGGTCCTCGACCTCGCCCTTGGCAGTGAGCATGATGATGGGTACGTTCGAGGTCTCGCGGATTGCGCGGCAGACGCGCTCGCCAGAGAGCTTGGGAAGCATGAGGTCGAGAATCACGAGGTCGAACGAGTGCTTCTCGAACTCCTCGACAGCGCTCTGGCCATCGCCGACGCCACGCACGATATAGTTCTCATGGTCGAGATAGGCTGCGACGACGTCGCGGATTGCCTTCTCGTCTTCTACCAGCAGGATCTTCTTCTCGTCCGAAGCCATGCGGCCTCCTTATGCTCACGATATGCTCGATGGTCAAGACAGACCCACCAATTCCATAGTAGTGTACCCCACACGGCGCATAGTCGAACCACCCTATAGGGGGAAGGTTCTGACAATTACGGAAGCGGGATAGCCAGTGGTAGCATCCTTGACCGAGGAAAACGTCACGAAGGTGTTGCACTCGCCGACGCGCGCCGGATACTCCCCGTAGTCCACGCTCCTGTCGACCGAGGAAAGAACGCTGTAGGTCTGGTCATTTGCGTTGACCACGATGTAGGACGAGCGGCTCTTGATGAAATAGATGCCGTTCTTGCCTGCTGCGGCGCACTCGAAGGGCTCGCGGGAGAGATAGAGGAAGTCGCTGCCGTCGCTCGAGCCAATGTAGGTGCCCATGTTGCCGAGAAGCCCACCCGAGCTGTAGTTTGCCTCCACGGAGACGACGAACTTCTCGCCCATGCGGCAGGCGCGGAAGGGCTTGACCGACGCGGGCATCACGATCTGGTCGACCTTGGTCTTGAGACCGTCGTCGACGGTGTATGCGGTAACGCCGTAGTAGGTGCCTTCGCTCGCGCGCACGCGCGGTGCAAGCACGACCCAGTCCCCGCAGACGGTAGGCGTTGTCGCGAAGCGCCCCGGGGACTCCACGACGGCCTGGGCGTCTGAGGACCCGACGGTCCAGAGGTAGCAGTAGGAGGTCTCCGCAGTCTTGTTGCCCGACGTCGAGGGCTGTACCTGCCAGATCACCGACGTCCCGCTGCAGGCAACCGGCGCGGGGTCCCAGTTGGAATCAGCCTGCCAGAGCGTCTTTGTCTCGCCGGTAAGGGCACCGTTCGAGAAGGCCGAGGCAAAGAGACTCCAGCTGCGGGTGATCATGTCCAGCTCAACCCAGGCATAGACCGAGTCTGAGCAGGCAACGCTGTAGATGACCGACGTGGTTGTGCTCGTGACGGTCTTCTTCACGACTTCCTTGAGTTCGCCCGATGAGGTGGAGAGGGCCGAGGCGATCACCATGGGGTTGGCAGAGGCACCCGCAGTTGTTATGGGTAGCCAGACCCCCTCTGCGGGGTGGAGGACGTTGCCCAGAGGCAGCGTCCACTCGTTGCCTGCGGAGTACGGGAAGTCCACCGAGGTAAAGGTGTCGAGAATACTCGTGCCCGTGTCTTCCGAAACGTTGACAGGCTCGGATGTGTCACCGACGTCCTGTTCCTTGTTGGTGCATCCAGCGAGAACCCCAACCGTAGCGGCTGCGGTAGCTGCAACGACGCCCGTCTTGAAGAACGAGCGACGAGAGATACCCGCAGGGCCCTGCAAGCCGGCACGACCGTTGTTAAGATGCCCGAACACGAATGCCCCTAGGCTCGCGCCGCCACCTGGGCCTGGCGCAATGCGAGGCTCAGCTGGTCGGCACAGGAGGTACGACGAGGCCCGCACGTGTTTCCCGCAAGGGCGCTGGCAACTTGGTCGACAGGCTGCCCCTTGACCAGCTTGCCGATGGCCTTGAGGTTGCCGTTGCAGCCACCGTCGAAGGTGACTCCCTCGATGGTTGAGCCATCGTCGGTGAGGTCTATGTGGATGGCCTGGGAGCAAACACCCCGCGGCCTAAAGTCGTAGTGGAACATTGGTGCCTTTCCTGTCTGTCATGAGTCAAACAAGGCCGGGCAAAACGAAGGAGGGACGCGCCCGGCCACGCTTGAGTACTACTCGAACTCGAGCTTCTCGAGACGGTCAAAGACCACGTCCTTGCGCTTGAGGAAGCTCTGGGGGTCGAATATGGCATCAAGCTCTTGTGTCGTCAGCGTGCAGCGGCTGTCTGCGGCGAGCTTGTCGCGGAAGGTCGTCCCCGGCGTGCAGTCCTGGACCTCATGCCAGGTAGCCATGGCGTCGTCCTGCACGATCTTATAGGCCTCCTCGCGCGTGATGCCGGTCTCGACAAGGGCGAGCAGGACCTTGCTCGAGTAGATGAGGCCACGGGTCTTGTTGAGGTTGGAGAGCATGCGCTGCGGGTACAGCACCAAGCCGTCGACGATGCGGATGAGGCACTGGAACATGTGGTCAAGGGCAATGAAGCTGTCAGCCTGGGCGACGCGCTCCGCAGAAGAGTGTGAGATGTCACGCTCGTGCCAAAGCGCCACGTTGTCAAAGGCAACCTGCGCGTTGGCCTTCACCACACGAGAGAGGCCGCAGACCTTCTCGGCAGTGATGGGGTTGCGCTTGTGAGGCATAGCGGAGCTGCCCTTCTGACCCTTGCGGAAGGGCTCCTCCACCTCGAGGGCGTCGGTGCGCTGGAGGTTGCGAATCTCTGTAGCGATACGCTCGCAGGTGGCCGCCGTGGTGGCAAGGACGCCAGCGAGATACGCGTGGTGGTCGCGCGAGATGACCTGGGTCGAAAGCGGGTCGTGCACCAGTCCCAGGTGCGCGCAGACGTACTCCTCGACAAACGGGTCAATCGAGCTGTACGTGCCCACCGCACCGGAGATCGCGCCAAATGCCACGTTGGCTCGGGCATCCTTGAGACGGTCGTAATCGCGCTTGAGCTCCCACGCCCAGCTACCAAACTTCATGCCAAAGGTCATGGGCTCGGCATGAATGCCGTGGGTACGACCCACGCAGAGGGTCTCGCGCTCCTCGAACGCACGGCGCTTGCAAATCTCGCCAAGCTTCTTGCAATCCTCGAGCAGGATGTCGGTGGCCTGAACGAGCTGGTAGCACAGCGCAGTGTCGCCAAGATCCGAGCTGGTCATGCCAAAGTGCACCCAACGGCTGGGCTTGGGGTCTCCCTCGGGAACGTCGGCGTCGATGTGACGGCCCATGTCGGTGAGGAACGCGATGACGTCGTGGTTGGTGACGGCCTCGATAGCGTCTACCTCTTCCTTGTCAAAGGCGGCGTGCTCGCGAATCCAGGCTGCCTCCTCCTTTGTGATGCCAATCTTGCCCAGCTCGGCCTGTGCCTCGCAAGCGAGGACCTCGATCTCTTGCCAGATTGCGTACTTGTTCTCAAGCGAGAAGATGTGGCCCATCTCGGGACGGGTATAGCGATCGATCATCTGCGTTCCTTTCGCAGCAAGGTCAAAGATGTCTAGATTTTACCGCGCACAACTACTTGGATGTGGAGGCACGGTGCCGCTTGGCAGCCCCGCGCACGGCAGAGCCCGCACCGCGCACGACCGTCCCCACCGTCCCCTGGGCCTTTGACATGTAGCCCGTAAGGTCCGCACCGGTAAACAGCTTGATAACCCAGAAGTAGAGAAGAAGCACGGCAAGCGGCACCAGGCATGACGTCACGATGCTCACCGCCACAGCATCGATAAGCTTGTTGAGCTGATTCCCAACCGCATTGGCCGCATCCGCCGCGCCGGAAGCAAGCGCGTTGACGCCGCTTGAAATTGCAGATCCGAGCCAGTCGAGGATGTTCTGGTTCTCATCGGTATCCTGGTCGCTGTTCTCCTCGTATACAGTAGCGCTGGTCTCGTCTGCCTCCTGCCTAGTCTCCTCCGCCTTGAGGGATGTCTGGTACTGATCCGTGATGGTCTGTGTAAGACCAGCGCTCACCGGGACGAGAGTAGCCAACGCAAGGGCCACCACCAATAGCTTGACTGCCCACACAAACAGGACCCGACTGGGGCTCCACTTTCCGCGAAGCCACAGCCACAGGCAAAGCAAGAAGATTCCGGCCGGCACAAACCACCTAAAGGCGATGAGTCCAAAGGTGGTGAGCAAGAACTTCTCGAGGTAGATAATCGCGAGAACCACCGCCAGCTTGCCAGAGAGATCTGCCAGCTGATTGGCAATGGGAGTCCCCACGTCATCCGGAATTGCCGAGACTGCCACCGATGCCGTTGTGGCAGTTGCGACAAGCCCCAACGCAGTGTTCTTCTGGCTGTCGAGCGTCTGATTGACGCTAGCATAGGCATCTGGGGACGAGAAGTACGACGCGACAGGAAACGCCGATACAATAGCAAGCACCGCGAGCACGATGGTCACAATGACGCACACGCGTGTGTTTATCCAGCCTGAATCATCCCCAGGTCGCATAGGCGGAAGATAGTCCGACTCCGAGACTCCCAGTTCCTCCGTTGAGGGGGTAACTGGCCGCACCCACTTATCGACGTGGTTGTTATCCATACGCCCTCCCGTCCGACGAATAGTAGAACATATGTTCTCATTACTCATGCTACACCATTGCATCGACAATACTAGCCGGACGGTTAGCTTTTCGGGTGAACGGCATCGAACACTCCGAGGGCAAGGCGCTTGCCCTGCGCCGGACGCGGCAAGCACCTTCTCGCTCGCACGGAAATCGTACGTCGCTCCCTTTGCGATGCGAGAATTACGCACGGCAGAGAGTAACGACGATATAAGCCCAGGATTGCGTAAGCCGATTCTCAACCGTGCGTAATTCAGCGAGACAAAACGATGGCCTGGGCACACATCAGTGCGCTCAGGCCATCCCCATTTCAAGCTCTTCGAAGCCGAAACGAGCCCACGCTACTTCCGTTCGTCTTTCGCCAGGCGCTCCTTGGCCTCCCCGAGCTGGACGCGCACGGCCTTCTCGCCAGTACCGCCATAGGTCACGCGCGCGTTGGCAATTCCGGCAGGATCGAGGTCCTGAGCAATGTCGTCCCCAAAGAGCGGGCTTGCCGCCTTGAACTCCTCTGCCGTCAGGTCCTCGAGACCCTTGCCATGCTTCTCGCAATAGAGAACCAACTTGCCAACCACCTCGTGGGCCTCACGGAACGGCGTGCCCTTCTTTGCCAGGTAGTCGGCTACGTCCGTGGCAGCAGTGAACCCCCTGCTCGCCTGCGCGAGCATGACGTCTGCGTTAACGGTCATGGTCTCAAGCATGCCTGACGCAATGGCCATGCAGTCAAGCAGGGTCTTTGCGGCGTCGGCTGGCCCCTCCTTGCACTCCTGGAGGTCCTTGTTGTACGCCAGCGGGAGCGACTTCATGGTTGTGAGCAGCGCCATGAGGTCACCGTAGACCCTGCCGGTCTTACCGCGCGTAAGCTCTGCGAAGTCGGGGTTCTTCTTCTGCGGCATGATGGACGAGCCTGTGGAATAGCTGTCGGAGAGCGTACTGAAGCCAAACTCCGTGCTGCTCCACAGGACGATCTCCTCGCACAGGCGCGAGAGGTGCATCATGCTCACGGCACAGGCGTAGTCAAGATCGAGCAGGTAGTCGCGATCCGAGACGGCATCCATCGAGTTGGGGATGGCGTGGTCAAAGCCGAGAATCTCGGTGGTGTACTCGCGGTCGAGCGGGTAGGTTGTGCCTGCGAGCGCCGCAGATCCCAGCGGGTTTGCGTCCGCTGCCGTGCGCGCGGCAACCAGGCGCGTGTAGTCTCGCGAGAACATCCAGAAGTACGCCAGTACATGGTGCGAGAAGAGCACCGGCTGCGCGTGCTGCAGATGCGTGTAGCCCGGCATCACCACGCCAAGGTTCTTCTCGGCCACGCTCAGAAGGGTGCGACGAAGCTCGACGTTACCCTCGAGAAGCTCGTCGCAGAGGCGCTTTGCATGGAGTCGAATGTCGGTGGCCACTTGGTCGTTGCGCGAACGGCCCGTGTGCAGGCGCGCGCCGGGCGTGCCAATATCCGCGGTAAGGGCCTTCTCGACAGCCATGTGGACGTCTTCGTCGTTCACATCCCAGGCAAAGGTACCGTCCGCGATCTGGCCCGATATCTTCTCGAGCCCCGCGTCGATGGCAGCTGCGTCCGCGTTCGAGATGATGCCCTGCTTGGCCAGCATCTTGGCATGAGCACGGGACCCCTTGATGTCTTCCTGTGCCATGGCCTTGTCATCCTCGAGCGAAGCGCCAAACTCCTGCGTGAAGGCGTCGACGCCCTTCTCGAACCTACCGCCCCACAGTGCCATGAGCGCCCCTCTCGATCCTTGTCTGATATGCCTGCTAGCTTAACGCAACGGCTCGCGGAGACGAGTCGGTAGAAAAGCCGCCGCCGGGAACACCCGACGGCGGCGCCATTCCCTACGCCCTTGCGTGGCAGACCGAGTCTTATCTGCCCAATGACGTCTCTACTGCAGCTTGGAGCCGGGGCCCTGGACACGAGACCAGGTCTTGGACTGCAGGCCGTGAATGGTAATGAAGCCCTTGGAGGCGGTGTGGTCGAAGGTGTCGCCCTCGTCGTAGGTGGCAAGGTTGTAGTCGTACAGGCTGTACGGCGAGCGCAGGCCGTCGACGAACAGGCCGCCCTTGCAAAGCTTGATGCGCACCTCGCCAGTGACGTACTTCTGCGTGTAGGCGTTGTAGGCGTCGATGGCCTCGCGGTTCTGGGAGTACCAGAGTCCGCGGTAGACCGTGGATGCCCACTCGACGTCGAGCTTGGCCTTCTGCTTCAGGGTCTCGGCGTCGAGGCACAGGGTCTCGAGCGACTGGTGCGCCTGGATGAGAAGGAGCGCGGCCGGGCACTCGTAGCACTCACGGCTCTTGATGCCCACGACACGGTCCTCGATCATGTCGATGCGGCCAAAGCCGTTGCGGCCGGCGATCTCGTTGGCCTTGATGATGCACTCGAGCAGCGACATCTTCTCGCCGTTGATGGAGACGGGCAGGCCGCCCTCAAAACCAATCACAACGGTCTCGGGGTCGGCAGGGCAGTCCTCGGGGTTCTTGGTCATCGTCCAGATGTCCGAGGGGGGCTCGTTCCAGGTGTCCTCGAGAACGCCGCACTCGATGGCACGGCCCCACAGGTTGTCGTCGATGGAGTAGGGCTTCTTGTGGGTGGTGGGCACGGGCACGCCGTTGGCCTTTGCCCACTCCATCTCGGAGTCACGCGTGGTGAGGTCCCATTCGCGCACCGGGGCGATGATCTCGAGCGAGGGGTCGAGCGCACGTATGGAGGTTTCGAAACGCACCTGGTCGTTGCCCTTGCCGGTGCAGCCGTGAGCGATGTACTTGGCGCCATACTGGTGCGCAATGTCCACCAGATGCTTGGAGATGATGGGGCGAGAAAGAGCAGAGAGCAGCGGGTAGATGCCCTCGTACTTGCCGTTTGCCCAAATGGCCTTGGAGACGATGGTCTCGGCGTACTCCTCGCGCATGTCAACGGCCTCGGAGGCGATGGCGCCCATGTCGAGGGCCTTCTGCTTGATCCACGAGAGGTCCTTCTCGTCCTGGCCGACGTTGCCGCAGATGGCGATGACGTCCATGTTCTTCTCGACCTGCAGCCACTTCACGATGACGGACGTGTCCAGACCACCGGAATACGCGAGGACGACCTTTTCCTTCTCAGCCATTTTGGTGCACCTTTCTGTTGTTGGGCCTTGATACCCCTTGCAGACATGCTAACGAACGAGCGCCGTGGTCGTACCGCGACGTCACGAAGAGCCCCCAATCGTGTCGGGCGCTGCTGGGTGCCTTGTCTTGAAGTGTCTGTAATGAGAAAGACGACAAGAACCTACGCCAGCGCACGCGACATCGCGGGGCTGATTCGTCGGTTCTGGCGTCGAAGGGAGACCATGCCATGGCTGCTCGTGGTGCAAATCATGCGTTGGTCACCCCTTCAAAAAGTGGCGCGCGAATCTCGCGCGGCTGTCGTTGCTATGGGGACTATAGGCCCGCGGGGCCCGTGCTGGCAAGTGCGAGCTGGAAAAGATTTCTGCTTGAAACAAACGGATTGGAGGAGTTTGCAACCACGCCGGGGGCTACGCATTCGCAACCAAAAAGCAGGCCACAGCCGCACGGGCCGTGACCTGCTGTTTTGCGTGGTGCGCCCTGAGGGGGTCGAACCCTCGACCTTGGGATTAAAAGTCTCATTTGCTGTACGTCTTTGTGTGCGGTCTGCTGTTCCGCTCTGCTCAAAGCAACACAATCTACCTGCATCTTTAAGTTTTCCATTGCGTTCTGCTGTTCTTGACGGATATACTTTCGGGCAGCAGGACGGATTGCTTTTGGATTGCATTGTGGATTGCGCGGGGGTGGAGGCAATGGCAACTTACAGCCAAGGGAGCGTTACCAAGCGTCGCGGCAAATGGGCCGGGATGATTTGGAAGACGGATACCACAGGGAAGAGAAGCCGTCTCAGCAAGGCGCTGAAGGAGGCCGATGGCTCCGAGATACCATGCGATCCGAAGACCAACAGAGGCCGCAACCGCGCGATAGCCGCCCTCGCACGCTGGCGCGGCGAGCTTCTGGCGGCGGAGGCCGAGGACGAGGCCGCAGAGGCCCGTAGCGCCTCGCTGTCGGGCGTCACGCTTGGGGAGTACCTGAACGCCTACCTGGACGGCCTCAAGGCATCACACAGCGTTGAGCGGTCGACCATGACGGCCTACCAGGCGAGCGCGCGCAAGGTAGCGGAGGCGCTTGGCAGCGTGGAGGTAACG
This sequence comes from uncultured Olsenella sp., assembly GCA_900548775.1. Classification (GTDB taxonomy): domain Bacteria; phylum Actinomycetota; class Coriobacteriia; order Coriobacteriales; family Atopobiaceae; genus Tractidigestivibacter. Next base: position 69,249 of record URLM01000004.1, on the reverse strand, counting down.
GAGCTGAGTCGCGAGCAGGTGCAGGAGTGGGAGTCACGGCTGCTGAACGCCGACGGCCTGTCCCCCCGCTCTGTCACCAAGCACCACAGGCTGCTCTCGCAGGCCCTCAAAGCTGCCGTGGAGGCGGGGCAGCTGGCGGCGAACCCGTGCGAGGGCGTGAGACTGCCCAAGAGGCACCGGGAGCAGCCCCACGCCATGACCAAGGACGCGGCCAACGCGCTTCTGGGAACCCTCGCGGCAATGCCGCAGAAGCGGGCCGTAGCGGCGGCGCGTATCGCCCTCACAAGCGGCCTCAGGGTTGGCGAGGTGTGCGCCCTAACGTGGGCGGACGCAGACGCCGACGCGGGCGTGCTGCGTGTGAACAAAGCGGTTGGCATGGGTGGCGGCGGGGCGTACGTCAAGGCCCCCAAGAACCCGTACTCCGTGCGAGACGTGCCAATTACCCCACAGCTCAGGGCCGCGCTGGACGCGAGACGGGCTGAGGTCATTGCCGAGGCCGAGAGGCTGGACGTGCTGCCCACGCCCGAGCAGCTGGCATCCTGCTACGTCATAGGCGGGCTTGACGGGCGGTACCCCACGCCAAGCGTGGTGAGCCGTGAGTGGGGGCAGCTCCGTGACCTGCTGGGGATCACCGACGCGGACGGGCACCCGCTGAAGTTCCACGATCTCAGGCACACGTGGGCGACAATCGCGGTTCAGAGCGGGGCCGACATCAAGAGCGTTTCGGCAATCATGGGCCACGCCGACGCATCAATGACGCTCAACACGTACGCGAGCAGCGACGCCGACGCAAGGCGGCTGGCGGCGGAGAAGATTTCCCGGTTCATGGGAGAAGTGCCGAGGCACGGTGACGTGGAGACGTTCAGGCCAACAGGGACGGAAGGCAGGCAGTCATGAAGGGCACAGGTTTGGCGTTCGTTGAGGGGGGTTCGACGTTGGACGTTAGGACGGCGGACGAGATTGACGAGATAGCGGAGGGTCTGTACGGCGCGGCCATTGCCATGCTGTACGCGGGCGAAAGCAGTACCAGCTCCACCGTGTTCTGCGAGTTCATGACGAGCACGCTGGACGGATACGCGGACAGGCTGCACGCGCTCACGCACACCGGCAGCGAGCAGGCGCGATAATACAGCGGTACCGTCCTCAGGCCGTGGCAGGTGGGGGCGGTACCGCTACCGGTAATTGTAGACCACGGCCAGGACATTAATTGGGGGTCGTGGCGCATCCATGGGACGAAAGAGCGCTGGTGACTACAGCCGGGATGATATGGGGATCCTCGACCCGAGACGCATAGCGCCGAGGCATGAGAACATGCGGAAGGCGATTGGTGCCAGGGGCCTCACGCTTAAGCAGTTCGCCACGACTATGAGCGTTGGCACATCCACGCTAAGCCGCTGGCTGAGTGGAGACGAGGACAACGCGAGGGCGAGCCGACTCCCGAACGAGGCGCTGGTGAGAGCGGCGCGCGTTCTGGGAGTGTCCGTCTGGTACCTGCTTGACCTCACGGACAGCCCGGACGGCAGCGGCGCGAAGCCATTCAAGCAGTACGAGATACTTAAGGAGTGGTGGGGCAAGGCCAAAGACCCCGAGAAGGCCGCGCCGGACTATGAGGTTGACCATTGCGACGAGGACGGGTTGCCCACATTTACAGAAGGAGGAATAGAGACATGGCGTCTTACTGGCGTGCAGGGCCACAGGTGCTTTGACCGCACGCGCTATGACTGCTACGAGTTGCGCGACATGTGGGGGGAAGAAGCTCTCTCCCCATCCTTTGACCCCGAAACCGGGGACTTTGCCCCCGAGAGCGAGGCCGCGCTGGACGGCTATGACGCATGGGAGAGGTGGTTCCGCGCGAATGCGGCGGAATCGCTGAAACGCGACCTGCTGGCCCTCAGGGGCGACTACCGCGACCCGCTGGCGGTCGTGTGCGTGGAGCTGGAATACGCATCCAAGGCGGCAGACCGGGATAAGTTTGACGCCCTGCTGGCACGAATCGACGCCGAGGCCAGAGAAGCCATGGACGCGCTGGCCTGAGTCCGTCCTAATTCCAAAAATCCCAAATGTTTTTTCCGGCCCCATGGAAGAGCGGCGCGGGGCAGGCACCACGCCCACCCGCGCGCGATTTTTCCGATTGTGGCACCACCGACGCCGCCGCATTGCGCGCCCGGTGGTGCTATTGCCGGAGTTATGCCGTTTGAACTGCGGAAACCCGAGAATCACAATGCACGGCGAGGGGACGCACAAGAGCGCCCTCAGGCCGTGCGCACGGCTCTACCATCAAGCCCCGCAAACGCGGGAGTGAGGAGCCGATTTATGGACACTTTCGACGCAACTACAACCGGCAGGGAAACGGCAACGCTGCCCGCTCTCTGCACAGTGCAGCAGGCGGCAGCTCTCACGGGCTATTCGCCCCACTTCATTTCTGATTCATGTGTCCGTGGCGACATCAAGGCCGTTAAGTTCGGGCGTCGCTGGCGCATCGACACCGCCGCGCTGCTCAGGCAGTTCGGTATCGCGGACTAGCGGGCGGCGAGGCCATGGCACACGCAAGGCAAACCGATTACAAGGCAGACCCCGACGAGGCGTTGTCTGCGCTCAACTCCATTGACCCCTGCGACCTGACGGACGATTTCGAATGGCTCAGGGTGACAATGGCGGTCAAGTCGGCCGGCGTCTCCCTGGAAGACTGGTCCGCGTGGTGCAGGCAAGACCCAGACAGGTTCGATGAGGGCGAGAACCGCAAGCGCTGGGAAAGCATCGGCCCCAGCAGCCCGGGCGGCGTGACCGCTAAAACACTATTCTCTCTGGCGCGCGAGCGCGGGTGGAGGGCGGGCGCGGGCACCCGCCCGGTGCGCACACCACGGCGAGACACGCCACGCCGAGAAGAGTTCCCGCTGCTGGTTCTGCCGGAGACGGCGGGCGGAACGGTCCCCTCGCTCTCCGAGTCTGCGAAGCTCGACCCCGCCGAACAGCTGCGGCAGTACATGAGGGCACTCCACGACCAAGACTCATATGTGCTGCTGTACCTCAGAGGCAGACCGAACCCGAGGAACCCCGCCAAGCCGATGCCAAGCGGCGAAGAGCTGTGGCGCGTGGGTGACATCATCGACCATGCGGGCGACCTGCTGGCGCGCGTCGACAGGAACGCTGGCGCGTGGTGTACCGTCAACACGGTCGACCCGGAGGGGTTCAGGGAGCGCGGGCGCAAGGCCGACGTGGCGGCGTCGTGGAGGTACGCCCTCGTCGAGGCCGACGAGGCCGAGGACAACAGCCCGCTGAGTCTTGAGGCCCAAGCCGAGATGGCTACCCGCCTAAGGCTACCCGCCGTGGCGGCTACGTGGAGCGGCGGCAAGTCCCTGCACCTCGTCTGCCGCATTGACGCGGACGGACCCGAGCAGTACCGGGAGCGGGTTAGATACCTCATCGGGGTGTGCCGGGCGAACGGCTTCAACGTCGACAAGTCCAACAAGGACGCTCTCAGGCTCACGCGGTTGCCGGGGGCCACGCGCGGCGACGAGCAACAGACCCTCATCGGAGCCAACCACGCGGCGGAGCGCTCGTTTGCTGACTGGAAGCGGTTTGTTGACGAGCACGCGGCGCGCGAGCGCAGCGCAGGAGCCGACGAACCCACCCGAGGCGGGCGACGAGAAGGCGACGGCACAGAAGCGCCGATTCACCGGCGCATGGCCGACACGCTGCTTGACGAATTCGGCGCGTGCCTCATCGACGGCACACCGGCTATCCGCGACGGGCAGACGTACCGCCATGAGAGCGGGTGGGCGTCGTGGGAGCGCGCGCTGGTTCAGGCGTACCCGAGCAGCCGGACGCACGACCGCAACGAGGCCATCAACCTCGCCAAGTGCGAGTGTCGCCGCGTGGAGCAGGCACCGCCCAAGTACGTCGCGTTCCGCAACGGGGTTCTCGACATCGAGAGCGGGGAGCTGGACAAGCAAGGCGTCTATTCGATCCTGAACGTCATCCCCCACGCTTGGAACCCCGAGGCGGCTTCAAGCGTCGTTGACAACGCGCTAGCGGCGTGGGCGGACGGGGACGGTGAGACGCTTGCGCGGCTGGAAGAGTGCGCCGGGCACTGCCTCGACCGTTCCAGCGAGCTACAGTTTTTCTGGGTGCTCGTTGGTGAGGGCGGCAACGGCAAGAGCCTGTTCACCCGGACCATCGGCAACGCCATCGGCCCCGAGAATTTTTCGGCAATCCAGCCCGACGAGCTGGACCGCCGCTTTCAGGGCCTGTCCATCGCGGGAAAGCTTGCTTGCCTCGCCGATGATGCATCCTCGCAGTCAATGACGGCGGGGATGGTTGCGACGCTCAAGCGCTATACCGGCGGCGCGACGGTTCGGACTGACGTGAAGGGCCGCGACGCCATCGAATTTGTGCCCTACGCTACCGTTGTGGTGAGCTACAACCACTTTCCCCGCGTCACGGGCTGCGACGGCGGCTTTATGCGGCGGGTCCAGCCGGTAGTGTTCTCGCGCACGTTCAAGCCGGGCGCAGGCGGGCTGAAGGCGGCGCGGGAGCTTATGAGCGAGAAGGCGGCTGAGAGGCTTCTCGTAAGGGCCGTTGGGGGCCTGAAGCGTCTGCGGGAGAACGGGGAGCCGACGCCTAGCAGCAGGGCGCAGAGCGTGGTGGCGGATATCCGTCTTGAGAACGATACGTTCGAGGCGTGGCGGCTTGACGAGGGGATCACAGCCGACTTCCTTGACCAGCGGAGCCAGAGCGACGTTCTCGCCGACTACCGCGCCTGGTGCGAGCAGGAGCGCGTGGCCCCGCTGAGCAGCCGCCGTTTCTACGCCAGGGTCAAGCGCGAGTGGGCAGTCAAGACCGCCACAAAGCGGGAGAACGGACGGCCAAAAAAATTCTACGAAGTCCCATAGGGGCGCGCCGGTGCGGCTGGTGGCCTGTGTTTCGGAGACGGAACCCCGGCTACCGCCGCGCCAAGGGTACGCAGCCGGTGCGTACCCCCCCAAGACCCACCACACCCACGCTGTAACTGTGCAACCAAAACGTAACTGAACTCAAGAAGAACGGTAACGCCATTTCCGCAGGTAAACACCATTGTGTAACCGTGTAACCGTACTTTCCCTATTTTTTAGAAGATAAATATAAAAGGAGGGGGGTAGGTGTGGGGGCAGCATGGGGGGTAGTGGTGTGTGGTGTACACGCAATATGCCTCATTTTCGGTTACACGGTTACATCGCAGGTAGACGCCCATTTTTGCCAATTTTTCAGTTACATTTCAGTTACGTTCGGTTACACGCGCGAGTGTGGTGGCGTTGAACAATCGAGAGTGAGGCAGACATGGAGGGTGATTTGGTGGAATCGAATGAATCAACGAGCACGCGCGGCTGGATCCCCGAGCGTGTGGAGGAGATACTAGACAGCTGCGGTCTTTGTGGCGGGTCACGTGACTTGGGCGACGAGGGGGCCAAGCGCGACAAAGACAAGCGGAGCCTGCTCAGGCCGTTGGCGCGGGAGATTGCAACCATGGAGAACGACCTCAGGCGGTGCACCCGCCGAGACACAAGGTACTTTGCCTTGCTCAAGGCGTATGAAGGCGCACTCGCCACGCTGAAGAAGATGTGAGAAGACAAGCCGGACAGCCGAGCGCGACCCCCTGGGAGGCCCTGGGGGGTCTTTTATTTTGTTGGGTGGCGGCGCTCGCCAGGCATTAGCGCCTTTCTCCCCCCGATGCATTGGCTAGCAACGTATATTCGTTGTTCTGGTTATCCCTATCATTTGATTCATGGTTTAAAGCGTTCGCGCACATCATATGTGGCTGCGTGGCGTTGTGTCTGGGGGTGTGGCGGGGTCTCCACAAAGTGGGTACCCCTTGGGCGGGTACCCCGTTCTCCCCAGTAGGGAGGGTTGGGCGCGGGCGCAAGGGGGGTGCGCATTAAACACACCCCTCGGGCACAGGCCGGGCAGAGGCCCAACACCTCGCTGTGGCTGTGGGGCGCGGGGCGGTGCGTGGCTCTCCGCCAACTGGGCTTTTGCAATCCCCCGCCAATCCGTGAAGCACATTTGAAGCACATGGTGAAGCACAAAGCAAAGCAGGCCAGAGCGGCTAGCGCCCTGACCTGCGTGTTTGCTGGTGCGCCCTGAGGGGGTCGAACCCTCGACCTTGGGATTAAAAGTCCCCTGCTCTACCAACTGAGCTAAGAGCGCAAGCTTCGTGACCAAGGCCACTGCAGCAGGGCAATTCTACCACGCCCGGAGTGCGTGGCGGAGAGGCCGGACACAGCTTTCAGGGGTTGGCTGCAGGCTGCAGGGCGAGGTTGACAGAGCCTCTGGCGGTCTGCGAACGTCCCTCAGTGCATCGAAACGCCCTCCGTTACATGAAAGAGCGCGATGCTGCGCCGAAACCCTCTTCGTTACACTACTTCATTGAGGGTTAAACCCGTTTCTCGGATTGATTGATGATTTGATTACAGCGCCTACCTTGGCTTCTTTCGAGCCCGTCGAGTTTCTCTACTTTTGCGCTCTCAATAAATGCATGTAACGAAGGGCAGTTCGATGCAGCGGAACTCCGGGAAGTGTAACGAGAAGGCTTTCGATGCAGCCACACCGCTGAAAACCCACTCCCTCAGGTGTACACCTCCCAGGAACCAGATGCTTACGTGCAGGGTCCACGCGCGGATTCTCCGTACGTGGACCCCAACCGAAACCGCATCGTGATCTACTTCGACGGGAAGCTCCGGGAGCGCAAAACCGTTAGCGCGCTACTCCCACGGCCACTGGCCATTGATGAAGACCGGGGTTTCGGTGTCATCAGCTGCAACGCCCCAGATATTGAGGTCATCGGACCCCACCATAAAGTCAACGTGCGTATGACTCTGGTTCACGCCAGCGGCCATCAGCTGGTCCTTGTCCATCGAAAGGCCGCCTTCCACGCACTCGGGGAAGCCCATGCCCAGCGCTAGGTGGCAGCTGGCATTCTCGTCGTACAACGTGTCATAGAAAAGAATCCCGCTTTGGCGGATGGGGGTATTCTTTGAAACGAGGGCGACCTCCCCAAGGCGCACGGCATTTTCGTCGGTCTCCAGGATGTGCTGGAGCACATCCCTGCCTGCCTTGGCGCCGTAGTCGACCACCGCGCCGGCCTCGAAGCGTAGCCAGAAGTCACGAACGGTCTGACCATTGTGCACTAACGGAAGGGCAGAGTACACGATGCCATCGACGCGCATGCGGTCAGGCGAGGTGAAGACTTCCTCAGTGGGAATGTTGGGGAAGAAGACCGTCCCGTCCTGAAGCTTTCCGGCGCCACCTTCCCAGATGTGTCCTTCGGTAAGCCCTACCATCAGGCTCGTACCGTTCGAGGACTCATAGCGCAGCGCCGAGAAGTGCTTGCGGTTAAGCATGCGTTTGGTCTGCTCGAAGGATGCGTTGTGGGTCTCCCAGGCGCCCTCGGGATCATCGCCCTCGGCGCGAGAAGTCTCGAGGATGGCAACCCAGAGACGGTATACTGCCTCGGCCTCGGAAAGCTCGGGAAACACTTCGCGCGCCCATGCCTTTACGGGAACACCTGCGATGCACCAGGCATTTCGTCCAAAGTCCATTCCATCTCGGAATGACTTGCACTGCTCGTTTCGTGCACGCGAAGCAGTTGCAGGCTTGGCAGGATCGATGCCCTTGAGCGAGGACGGATCAGACCCCTCGAGGAAGAGAAATGCCGCACCTCCCTCGGCAAGGGAGTTGAGTTGCTCGCGCTGCCACGAGGGTACTGTCTCGAACCACGTGGTGGGGACGTTCTCGTAGGTGAGACGGGTTACCTGATCGTCGTGCCAGATGACCGTTACGTGGCCGGCGCCGGCGCGGTATGCGGCACGAACGACCCTGCGCGCGAAGTCCGCACGCTCGACAGGCGCAGAGAGCACAAGCTCCTGCTCGGGATGGATGGCAACGCCCTTCTTGACCAAGAGATTCGCATAGCGGTCAAGCTGCTCAGAGAGCGCCTCGGTTGCCAAACGGCATTCTTCTTCCGTCATTGGTATTGCGGTCATTGTGATTCCCTTCGGGTTTGGCGTGCGGACATCGGTTGTTGTGCCACTTGGATGCTCACGAAACTGATACCCATAAAAAGGGCCCCGAGAAGGGGCCCTGATTGTCCTGGAGCGGGCAACGGGATTCGAACCCGCGGATGATGGCTTGGGAAGCCAATATTCGCGCATTTGAACCCTGTCTCCAGTTCCAGAAAATCCGCAGGTAAATGGCCCATTTGCTGCGGACGTCGAGGTGGACATTATACCCTTGGTGGACTTGTTGGTGGACTTCTTCATGTTTTACGCCGACTTATCCAACTCGGGGGCCTCACTCGCCGGTGCGGGTGTTGCAGGCACATTGTAGAGCGAGCCCATGATGTTTGCAGCGTCGCGGTCGTTGGCCGGTATCGCGTGGGCGTAGAGGTCGAGTGTGTGCGACGCCTTTGCGTGGCCCATGCGAGCCTGGACGGTCTTAAGGTCGACGCCAGCACCGAGCAGCTGGGTTGCCTGGGTGTGGCGCAGCTCGTGCATGCACAGGCCGGGGAACCCAATCTCGTCACGGAAGCCGGGCTTGCGATAGACCCTTCCCTCGTCGCCCTTCTTGCGGCTCTTCTGGTCGTAACCCTCCCACCAACGCGAGATGGTAGGCGGACGCATCCAGCCGCCACGGTCGCCGACGCATACCGGGGTTTCCTCCGTCTGCTTGAGCGGTTCGCCTTCAGGCATGACAAGCGCGAGTGCCTGCGCCTGGACTTCCTTCCAGTGCTTGAGATGCGCCATGGTGTCTTCGTCGACGAACAACGAGCGGGTGCCCATCTTGGTCTTGGGCGTACCGACCTTAAGCTTGCCGGCTTCCTTCGAGCCGCGGCGCTTCTCGATGACGAGCTTCTGGTGGACCGTGATCTGGCTGCGCTCAAAGTCGATGGCGGACCAGGTGAGCCCGAGAACCTCGGAACGGCGCAGACCAGTGGCAAGTTCGATACGAACTGCCATGAGGCACGACATTGCGGACAGGCCGCGCACAAGCTTGCGACCCTCCTTGGTGCCGAAGCCGACAGCACGTTCTTCCTTGGCGTCAAACTCGGCGAACGCATCCGCTTCTGCCTGGTCGAGGCAAGCGCGGAAACGGGCGCATTCCTCGGCCGACAGTGACCTGCGATTGGTAACTTCGTCAATCTTGGGTGCGGTTATCTTGTCGCAGGGATTGCGGACCAGCCAGTCGTTGTTCACCGCATACTTGAAAACGCGCTTGGTGACGGCGTAGACCTTGTGCAGCGTGGTGTTGCTGATCCGGCGCTCGGCCTTGATGGATGCAAGGGCATCTTCTATGTCCTGCATGGTGATGGCGGTGAGCACCTTGTTGCCAATCCGGCTGCGCATGTGACCGAGGTTGATGAGGTAGCCGTTCATGGCGCTCTCGGTTGCCGTTGATGCGTTGCGCATCGAGGTTTCCCAAGAGACGCATGCATCGCCGAACGTGCGCTCCTTCGAGGCAGTCACGTCAACATGCTCGTACTGGGCCGACAGCTCCTTGGCAAGCTTGCGTGCTTCAGCGAGCGTGCCATGGGCGACGCGCTGGACTTTGCGGCGCTTCTTGCGCTGATTGCCGTTCTCATCGGTGACGGTCTCGCTGCCGAACGACAGGCATACCAGCCACAGCAGCTTGCCCTGCTTGTCGGTCATCTGCTTGCCGGACTTGTCCAGCTTGGGCGTGATAGAACCGTTGCCATACGTTTCTCTCTGCTTCTTACGTGCCATGCTCTTCACTCCTTTCTGTGTGTCGCGTGGTTATTACTGCTCATCAAGCTTCTGCGCTATTCCCCTGCTTCCTCGCTCCTCCTTTCCGCGAATCCCTTTACCTTGCAGGAGTTGGTGCAGAACGTCTTGTTGATGACTCCGTTGGTGGGACGGCGCTTGACCACGAAGGGGCGGTCGCATACCGGACAAATGCCGAAGCGCCCCTCCGCGATTATTCGGCAAAGCTCCGTCACTACTGGGTTGTTCTTCTGCTCGTAAAGCTGGTATCCGAAGTTCACGTCAAACGACATGGTGTCAGTCTTGTTGTAGTAGTGGGACCACTCTGCAAGCACAAACGAGATGATGCAGCCCGCAGCATCCTGCGTTGCGAGCTTCTCGTCGTTGGTGTGAGCCAGAAACGAGACGCCGCCTTCCTCTTCTAGGTGCAGACGGGTGGGCCTGTGAGAGTAGAAGTCGGTGTGCAAGTTGTCGAGAGCATACAGGGCTTGCGGGATGGGCAGCAGGTCGGCAATGTATCGCTCCGGGAACACCGTGCGACAAAGCCCCATGGGGCCGTTGACATGCTCGAACTCGAACATGACCTCGTCATCCACGACTCTGTCCCTGAGACCGTGGGACACCGCCGCCATATCCAAGATCGCGCCCAACCGCAAGGACAGCAGCTCAAGCTCCTCGAAGAAGACGACTCGTAGGTCGGGCTTTGGCCTTGCCGACGTTGTCTCATAGAACTGCTTGGCGTCCTCCGCAGTCCACTGTTCGTCCTCGGAAGGGAAGTTCTTGCTCCATGCTTCAAGGGCTTCACCGTAATGGGTGTACTTTTCGAGGTCCGTCAGAGCGTCGAAGTAGTCCACGTTGTATTCTGAGGCAGCGTTCATGATGGCCGTCTCTCCATACGCATACATCGGCGTGCGCTTGCGCCCCTCGGGCTCCTGACTAGACTCCTCTGGCTCTGCAGTATCGTCCTCCGTAGGCACCCCCTCCTTCTTGGGGAGGGGCTTCCACTGATCGCCGCTGCCATATGCTAGGCCACGTTTTGAGCGCTCTGTCTTCAGCCGTTTCGCCCTGTAATTGCCTACAACATAGCCGGCGTCCTTGTCGCTCTTGAACGCCGTAGCCTCATGCATGATGACGAGCTCGTCGGGATACTGCTGTAGGAAGGACACGAGACCCTTCGCCGAACGAATGCTGAGCAGCTCGTTGAGATACTTGAACGGATCGATCTTCTTGGAGGGGGTCGACTCGTCGTGGTAGTACACGGCCATTCCCTCGTTCACCGCAAGCAGCCTGTCCATCAATTCACACTCCTCATTTTCCAATTTGCCGTTAATCAACTTGCTAACGGTAAATTCTTGCTAGAGTTAGATTACACGTTAATGGACGGCATTGCAACAAGAAATTGACTGTCCGAGCACGAGTAGAAAGGACTGACATGCTGCGTGTGAAGTACGAGCTCGACCGCCTGGGAATGACTCAGGCGGCATTCGCAGAGAAGGCGCGGGTGAGCACTGCGTCTCTGAGCCGCATCGTGAACGGCAAGGAACCCGCCTACCCCAAGCGCGGCCGCCGCATTGCCGACGCCCTTGGCTGGCGCGGCACGATTGACGAGCTGTTCTCCGAACTGGAGGTGAAGTGATGCCCGCTACGACCGATGGCCGCGTGGTCTACATCTCCGAGGTTCCGGTCAACGAGATGCCGCCCCTCTTCGCAAACGAGCCGGATGCGTTCGACATGAACCATGCCGCTGGATTGCTAGGCGTGACCCGCAAGACGATTCAGCGCGAGATCGAGCGCGGCAAACTCCGCTGCTTCCACGTGGGGACGCGTGTACGAATCACCAAGCAGGCGCTCGTTGATTATGTTCTTGAGAGCGAGGGTGCATGATTACTTACACGGAAGCGCCCACCGTGCTGGTCTTTTGGCGAGGACAGCGCACGGCGGACGCCCTGAGTGCAGCCACGAAGGGACTGCGTGCAAAGCATACCATCTGCTTGACTTCCATGGTATGCAAGCGTCACAAGCGCACGGGCGGCGATGCCGCATGAGCGCGTTCGCGTCACCGAAGGAGAAGGCCGACTCCGCGCTGCTCTCCATGTCGCCGCCGCGCGACTACGAGACCTGGAAGAACATCGGCATCAGCTACAAGGCGGCGGGTGGCGACCTCGACACGTTCTTGGGTTGGTCTGGTTCCGACCCCGACAACTACGACGAGGCGCAGGCGCGCAGGCTGTTCGAGCATGTGAACGAGGATGGCCGAATCACGGCGGGCACGCTGTTCTGGCACGCCTACCGCAACGGATGGGAGGGCGGCTTCTGCGGCGATGACGACGGCTGGAAGCCTAAGAAGACGGACGACGCCCCCAAGCCCCTCGACCTCGAGCCTGTGCAGCAGGCCATTGCCCAGATCGAGGCGCTGTTCGAGCCAGGCGAGTACGTGAACGTCTCGGTCAAGGCGAAGTGGAGCGACAAGACACACAAATGGCAGCCTGCCGATGGCGGCGTCTGCTACGAGCGCGACGAGCTCATCGAGAAGCTGCAGGACGAGGACTTCGGCGGCGTGCTCAGCGGGTACGACCCCGAGGCAGGCGTGTGGGTTTGCCAGAACCCGACGAATGGAAAGGGCCGCGGCAAGGATTGCACGGCGCGGTGGCGTCACGCCCTCGTCGAGAGCGACAACATCCCGGTTGCAGACCAGATCCGCATAATGCGGGAACTCGACTTGCCCATCACCACGCTTACCATGAGTGGTGGCAAGTCGGTGCACGCGCTGGTCCGCATCGATGCCGACGGCCCCAACCACTACGAGGAGCGCGTCCAGCTGCTCCACGAGCTGTGCAACGAGGCCGGACTCAAAGTCGACCCGGCCAACAAGGACAGCAGCCGCCTTACCCGGTTCGCGGGCATTCGGCGTCGCGACCAACGCCAGACGCTTCTCTATACCGGCATTGGAGCCAAGGACTTCCATACCTGGGCAGAAGCGCACCGGCGCAAGCCCGAGGAGGGTGAGAACGAGCAAGACGCCGTCCAGAAGTTCGAGTGCCTGTTCAAGCCGATGCCCGCCGAAAGGCAGGAGCTGCCGCCCGTGCTCATAGAGAACACGTTCCGCAAGGAGGGCGTGATGCTCATCGGCGCTGCGCCGAAGGTGGGCAAGACCTTCCTGGCGGCGCAGATGACCGTAGGCTTCGCGACTGGTACCTCAGTGCTGGGCTTTGCATTCACGCAATGCGAGCGCATCTTGGTCGTGAACTCCGAGATGAGCCAAGCCGAGTACGACAACCGCGTCATCGATGCGGCGCTTTCCCCCGAGACTGCGGCCGAGGTCGCCAAGCACGTGCGCATCGCCCATACCGACGACAGCCCCGAGCTTACCGTGGAGGGCATCGCTAAGATCATCTGCGACAGCGGTTACAAGCCCGACGTGGTGATCACCGACCCGATCTATCCGCTGTTCGTGGGTGACGAGAACAGCAACGCCGACGCGAAGACGACGCTGGGCTACCTCAAGATGATCGCGAGCAGGACCGGCGCAGGCGTCATTTACATGCATCACTTCAGCAAGGGACCGCAGGATCTTAAGGAAGCCCGTGACCGTGTGAGCGGCGCCGGCACCCTCGGCCGCAACTACAGCGCGATGTGGTCGCTGACCGAGCTCGCGCCGAGCGAGGAGGACATGGCCGGCTTCCCCGACGGCTCCGTGGTTGTGCGCGTATCCATCGACCTGCGCAGCTTCAAGAAGTCCAAGGGCAACAAGAACCTCGATTTCAACGCCGTGCGCATGAATGGCATGTTCTTCCGCGACGACGACGGCAAGTTCGACAAGACGCCGACGCGCGAAGCCGCACGCCGGGCCGAGGCGAACAAGAAGACCGCGCAGAAGGAAAAGCGCATGGAGAAGGTTCGCAAGAAGATCAAGGAGCTTCTTGACAAGAACGACGGCGAGCCCGTGCTGTTCTCGACCGTGGAGAACCTGACCGCGACGTCCGCCAACACCATCAAGGACTACCTCATCGACATGGACGAGTACCAGCTCGTGAAGATGCAGGTAGACGGCAAGGGGCAGAAGCGCAACCATATCGCCTGGGCTGCTTGGCAGGCGCCTCTCGGCGCAGAGCTGGTTACCGAAGACGGTGATGGCGATGAGTAGCCCGAAAGCCTGTCAGAAAAGGTTTGAAGGTCATCAAGATTGTCAATTGACGAGCAATGGGTGCGGGAAAGCTAGGCAATCAACACCTATAGAAAGGTTGATTGACAACCTTTTCTATGGCGTTGATTCCCGCGCCTGGCTTTCACAGAGTTTGACGAGCTGTGCGGGTGAAGCGCGATGAGCATGTGGAGCACAGGGCAGAACGACGTGATCCGCGAGCTTGGGTACAAGGGCGCTTCCGTGGTGCGCGATGCGATTATTGAACGCTATGGGGTCGTGCACACGTTGCGTGCCGTCGAGATCCAGGCTTCCCGTATCCATGCAAGCTTGAAGGTGCTCACGGAATGCCCCGAGTGCCATGCACTGGGCGTTCGCATCAACAGACAATCCGGCATGTGTAAGCGGTGCACCGAAGCTGCCCATGTGGCCGAGGAGGAAGCCTACAACCAGCTGCTCGAAGCGGAAGCCTCCGGGTGTGATGGCGGCCCCGAGTACGACGAGCTCCACCGGCGCTGGGCTCAGCTGCGGCAGAAGAACTCGCGCCTGATGAGGAAGCACGGGCTGAAGAGCAAGCGGGAGCGCGAGTAGGTTTGTGACGAGGTGGCACGATTCTTTCCGAGCAACAAGGCCGGGAAGGAGGATGTCCCATGCGGAAGCCTAAGCTCACAGCAAAGATGGTCGAGCAGGTCGTGGAGATGAAGTCCCACGGCATGACCAACGCTGACATCTGCCGGGCGCTTGGCATCTGCGAGCAAACCTTCTACAGGTGGCTGCGCGAAGACGATACCAGGCTGAAACGCTCATTAAGTGAGGGCATCAAAAAGGCGGAGGCCGAGTACAAGGAGACTCTGCTGCAGGCCATCATGAGCACGGCCATGCGCGAGAAGAATCCGCAGTGGACGGCGGCGGCCTGGCTGCTTGAGCGCAAGTACCCCGACGAGTACGCGCAGACCACGAGGAAGACCGAAACCGACGTGGACGAGACCCCGCACATCACGCTCGGCGTCGAGGTGCGCGTTGCTGGGAGCGACGGCGATGGCGAGCATTAACGCTTCCGGCCTCATCATCCCCGCCTTCCATGACGTGCTGGGCGACATCTTCGCGAGGGGGCATGTTCACTACTGGCTTCATGGCGGGCGCGGCTCTACGAAGTCATCCTTTATCAGCTTGGCGATTGTTCTTCTCGTCGTGAACTTCCCCTTTGCCAACGCCGTGGTCGTTCGGCGTTTCGGGAATACGCTGCGGGACAGCGTTTATCAGCAGCTTCTCTGGGCTATCTCGGAACTGGGACTGGACTCGTACTTCCGCGCACGTCTCTCTCCCATGGAGATCACGTACCTGCCGACTGGGCAGAAAATCATCTTTCGTGGGGCTGACGATCCACTCAAGCTGAAGGGCGTGAAGTTCCCCACGGGGTATGCTGCTGTGGTGTGGCTGGAAGAGCTCGACCAGTTCGAGGGCATCGAGGCGGTGCGGTCCATTCTCAACTCTCTTCGGCGTGGCGGTGATGATTTCTGGTGCTTCTATTCGTACAACCCTCCGCGCACGATGTGGAGCTGGGTGAACCAGGAGCACATGGAGCGGATGCATAGGGCGGACACGCTCGTTCGCAAGACCTCTTATCTCGACGTGATGTCTTCTCACCCTGAATGGCTGGGGCAACCCTTTCTCGAGGAAGCCGCTTACCTTCACGAGGTGAACGAGCTGGCATGGAAGTGGGAGTACCTGGGCGAGGTGACCGGCACTGGCGGCGCTGTGTTCGGGAACGTGCGGGACGAGCGGATCACCGATGAGCGTATTCGTGGGTTCGAGCGAACGAGGAACGGCATCGACTGGGGCTGGTTCCCTGACCCGTGGCGCTTCATACGATGCGGGTGGGAACCTTCCGCAAAGCGCCTTCTCGTCTTCGAGGAGCATACGGCGAACAAGATGGGACCGGAGGATACCGGGCGGATCGTTCTCGAATCTCTCACCTATGCGGACGAGCTTGGCGAGGAACCCTATTACCATGACGAACTCATCTGGTGCGACGACACGCCGGACGCGAAGGTGCAGATGAACGTGTATAGGCGTGACCTTGGCATTCGGGCGAGACCGGCACGCAAGGGACGGATGCGCAAGCTCAGCTATGAGTGGCTTGCGAACCTTCGGGAAATCGTAATTGACTCGGAACGCTGCCCGCTCACCTTCGCAGAGTTCGTCAACAAGGAGTACCTGCGGGACAGGGATGGCAACTGGCTGGATGAGATACCCGATGGGCAGGACCATTCAATAGATGCGATTCGCTACGCCATGATGGATGACGTGCTGCGTGGGTAAGGGCTAGACCTGGCTACCTTCGAAGAGTTTTATCTCATAATCTTCGCCAAGCTCTTCGCAAAGCTCGTGGTATAGAGCGATGGCCTTCTCGTCGAATGTCGCAATCTGTGCTTCATCCCAAACGAGACCGCTGCCTGGGTCATCCCAATTCAAGGCTTCATCGTGCCATTCGACTAGGTCTTGAAGGCGCTTGAGCAGGTTTGGGGTTATTGGCAGCTCAGAAAGGTCAACGGGGTAGTCGTACTTCTCGTGCGCAGCATCGTTCACACTCCAGACGCATGTGCCTGAAAGCCAATCAAACATGAACTTCATCTCGTACGTGGCCACGAACCTTCACCCTCCAATGACCTTCTCCGCATTTTAAGGCATGGGTGGGGTTGTGACATAGGGGGATGCTTCTCTCGACAAGATGACGTGGCCGATGGGAGGTTTCGCATGGGCGTTGAGATGGAGCAGGAATACTGGGTGCCGGAGCATGTTCGCGAGTACCTGCGCTCGCTTGGCTTCGTCCTTCCCATCGAGCCGATGGAGGGGTTTATCCGCTCGTGGCATGAGTGGATGGAGGCGAGCGGGTCTTTCTACAACTACCGCGACACGGACGGGTTCGGGCGGATCTATGAGGTGCACAGGCGGTCCATTCACCCAGCCATGCGGGTATGCCGCGAATGGGGTTCTCTTCTTCTCAACGATAAGACCTCGGTGGTGTGCGACGACCAGGCTTGCACTGATTTTCTCGGCACCTTCTTCACCTCCTCTGGCTTCATGCCCATGGCGCAGGCAACCGTGGTGAGGGCGTTCGGCATGGGCACGGGCGCGTGGGCGCTGTGGGCGGATACGGGCAACAAGGCCGTGAAGATTCGGCACTACGACGCGAGGATGGTTATCCCGCTCACGTGGGACGAGGAGGGCGTGACCGAGTGCGCGTTCGTCACGCGCGTCTTCTATCGCGGGAAGGCCGTCGACCAGCTTCAGATGCACCTTATGGGTAGCCTTGGGACGTATCGCATCGACACCGTCTGCTTCGACCACGAGGGAAACCAGATAGAAGCTGACGGGATTCTTCCCAGCTACGAGACGGGATGCTCTTTCCCCACCTTCGCCATCGTGAAGCCCGCCATCGACAACACGCGCGTGGACATGTCGCCATACGGGCAGTCGGTGTTCGCCGATGCCATCGATGCCATACAGGCGGTGGACCTTTCCTTCGACGCCCTTATCAACGAGGTGGATGTCTCAAAGATGCGCATCTTCCTTTCCGACGTCCTCTTCGACAAGGAGTCAGACGGCAAGGGCAAGCGCGTCTCCATCCCCTTCGGCAAATCGGACTGCACAGTCTTTCGCAAGGTGATGAGCACGGAGGACATGGTTCAGGACTTCGCGCCGGCGCTTCGCACGGACTCCCAAGCGGCCGCCTTCCGCATCGCGCTTCAGATGCTCGGCGACCTCTGCGGCTTCGGCATCAACTACTTCGACCTGGACTCTTCCGGATACGTCAAGACCGCCACCGAGGTGAGCTCGGACAACTCGCAGCTGATGCGAAACATCGCGCGGCACGAGCACGTGCTAGACGCTTCTATCGCGGGCATTTCCCATGCCCTTCTTCACATGGAGAGGTCGTTCGGCAAGGAGCTTCCCGACGAGGGACAGATCCACACCATCTTTGATGACTCCATCATCACCGACACTGCCGCCGAGAAGGCGCAGGACATGGCCGAGGTGGGCATCACGATGCATGCGTGGGAGTATCGCCAGAAGTGGTACGGCGAGGAGGAGAAGGTCGCAAAGGCGCGGGCGCGGGGTCTCGGCAAGAAAAGTGAGCAGGTAGAGCGGTGCGAGAACTAATGTAAAGCGAAGCCATCTTCTGGATCTTTCCATGTGGAATTACATTAGTTGTCACGTGGCAGAGCAGTAAAACAGCAGTTCAGAAGGTTTGTCAACTAATGGAGGGAACCATGGGATTCCATTAGTTCATTCGGCCTGAGAGGCATGGCGGACGTCTTTTGTGAAGCTCGACTAATGGAGACCGTGATAGAATTACATTAGTTTGGAACGGAATTACATTAGTTGGGAGCGCCATGATACGTCAGCTAAGCGAGATGCCTTCGCTCGTCCTCCGTCTCATCGCTGATGTGGAGACAGAGGTCGTAGAGTTCAAAGCCGCACGTCAGAGCTACGATTTCGAAGACATCGGAAAATACTTCTCGGCGCTCAGCAACGAGGCGAATCTCCGCAACGCTGAATGCGGCTGGCTTCTGTTCGGCATCACGAACGATCGTGTTATCAAAGGGACGGCCTACCGGAAAGAGGCGAAGGCGCCAAGCGTTGGTTTGCGTCGTCTGAAGCACGAGATAGCAGAGCACACAAACTCAGGCATGACTTTCGAGGAGATTTACGAGTTTGACATAGACGGAAAGCGCATCGTGGCTTTCCAGATACCGCCAGCCACCTTCGCAACGCCTACAACATGGCGCGGTATTCCTTGGTCGCGGGAAAATGAGTCGCTGGTGGAGATGCCCCAGTTCAAGCTTGAGGCCATCTACAGCCAAAACCGTCCGGACTGGTCCAGGAGGATTTCGTACGACGCCACGATGGAGGACCTCGATCCCGATGCCGTTGCGTTCGCTTGCAGGAAGTATGTAGAGAAGTTCGAAGAGAGCCAACCTGTGGTGAGGGAGCTGGGCGAGGAAGCCATCCTGCATAAGATGGGGCTTGTAATCCGCGGCCACATCACGAACGCCGCGCTTGTGCTGCTGGGCCGTCCGGAGTCCGTGGTGTTCCTTGGCGGGACTGAGCCGCGCATCACGTGGACGCTCTACAAGAGCGACGGGACCACCATCGCCTACGAGCACTTCGATCCGCCATTCATACTGCAAGTTGACAAGGTGCTGGGAAAGATCAGGAACGAGAAGTATCGCTTCTTTGACCGTGAGGATACGCTGTTTCCGACGGAGGCGTATCGCTACAGCCCGGAAGTCATCCGAGAGCTTCTTCATAACGCCATAGCACATCAGGATTTCCAGATGTCGGGCAAAATCAACGTTCTTGAGTACGAGGATCGGCTGGTCTTCAAGAACGAGGGGTCGTTCATCCCGGAGACCATCGAGGCCGCCCTGGAAAGCGGCTACAAGCCTCCGTACTACCGCAACCCCGTTCTCTCCAACGCCATGGGCAAGACGGGCATGATGGACCGCAACGCTATCGGCATCCGCAACGTGTTCGACATCCAGCGTAACCGCTTCCTGCCCATGCCCACATACGACTTGAGCAAGGCCGGCCGCGTTTCGGTGACTCTGTATGGAACCGTGCTCAACGAGGACTATTCCCGCCTGCTTGCAAGCGACCATAGCCTTGAGCTTGGTACGGTGCTGCTCCTCGACCTTGTTCAGAAGGGATTGCCCATCACCAAGGAGCAGGGGAAGATGCTGAGGGCTCGCGGCCTTGTGGAAGGGCGCTATCCCAAGCTCACCATTTCCGCCAAGGTTGCTGCCGCAACGGGTACGCACGACGAGTACGTGAGAAACAAGGGGCTGGACAACAGCGTGGTGAAAGAGCTCATCCTAGAGCTGTTGCGTACGCGTCCGTGCTCCCGCGCAGAGATTATCGCCGCGCTTAACCATGCTCTGCCTGCAGAAATGACGGACGCTCAGAAAGCAGACCACGTGAGCTATCTCCTGCAGACATTGCGCCGTGCGGGCAAGATTGCCTCCGATAAGAAAACCTCTGCAGGCCGGTGGCACATCGCCGACTAAGGTAGACCGTTGCTGGCGGGTGTTGCTGGGTGACGGTTGCGGTGCTGATGGCGGAACCGCTGGCCGCATGTGGCGACGGCTGGGCGACGGCTTGCGGCGAGCCTTTGCCGCCCGCGCTGGACGCTAGACCGTACGTGCGCGGGCAAGCGAGATAACGTAGCAGACCGGACGACCACGCGTAGGGTGTGCGCCGCTGGCCGGGCGTGACGCACGACGGCCATGGCGCGTACCGACTCGCAGTAGGCCGCGCTGGGCATGGGCGCGTGGCTGAACCCGACCATGCGGAGCCAGACCGCGAAGCGGGCTGGCGTAGCCGTGGTGAAGACGCGCGCCCATGCCCTGCGCGGCCGTAAAGGTTGACTTCCTGCGCCATGGGCGGCGTGTGGCACGAACGGCCCGAGCGCACACCCGGAGCGTGGGCGGCCGGGCTGCGGACAACCCGAGGTTGGTAGCGCGCGTGCGGGCTAGCGGCCAGGGTGTGCGGCAAAACAATCTTCAACCGCGACGTGCATGCAGGTTTCGCTCGCTCCGCAGCCATGGCAAACGCCCTTTTCGCCTATGCGCGTCGCGCAGGCGCTGCCAATATCCTTCGTTTCCGTTTCGCACCTTTTTCACCAAACTACCTGCTCATTTTCTAGGTCAACATCTTGACAGAATCTAGGTATAGACCTAGACTGTAATCATGATGTTGCATTTGTGTCTATTGGAGGTGCCATGCCGTCTGAGGCTCAGAAGAGGGCTGATCGCAAGTACAAGCACGAGAAGACTCGGCAATTCTGCTTGCGCTTCTATCCCTCCGAAACAGAGATATGGACGTTCCTCTCCGAGCAGGAGAACAAGCAGGGCTTTCTGAAGGGCCTGATTAGCAGGGAGATGGAGGCCGCGCCAGGCGGTCAAGCCACAACGGCGTTTCGTTCGGCAGAAACGCGCAGGTCAGAGCGTGGTGCAGGACACCGGGGGGCGTCTGCTGGCGGTTCCTCGTACAATGGTGGGTTGGACTCGGTTGGAAGGGCGGATTCGTAATGATGCAAGTAGACAAGGCTTCGGTCATCCAGCCGGAAACCATATTGGACTTCATCGATGGAACCACGCAGCGCAAGGACACTCCAGAAGAGCGCGTGCGGCAGGAAATCCTCAAGTCGCTCGTGAGAGAGTACGGCTACAAGAAGGATCAGATTGAGGTCGAGTACTCCATCAAGTTCGGCAGCAATCGCAAGGCGGTGGATGTTGCCATCTGGAAGCCCGGACAGCCGCACACGCAAGAGGGCATCTACATCATCGTGGAGTGCAAAGACCCCAAGACCAAGAGCCGCGGCAAGAAAGACGGCGTCGACCAGATGCACTCCTACGCTTCCGCCTGCATGAACTCGACGTATGGCATGTGGACCAACGGAGACGAGCTTCTCACCTTCCGCTACGTCGTAGACAAGGATGGCAAGCGTATTCCCGATCCAGTTCCCGACATCCCGCACGCAGGAGGCGAAGTGCCGGACGATGCGCCGAAGTTCGACCAGCTTCGCCCCGCCGCAAGTGATTCGCTTCTCTACTCGTTCCGTCGTTGCCACAACTACATCGCGGGTAACCAGGGCATCCAGAAGGCCGAAGCGTTTCTCGAGCTTCTCAAGATTATCTTCTGCAAGATTCAGGATGAGCGCGACTCTTCTACACCCACCTTCTACATCACGCCGACCGAACGGCAAGGTGCCGCTGGCAAGAAGAAGTGCCGCAAGCGCATCGAGAAGTTGTTCGAAAGCGTGAAGCAGTCCTACGAGACTATCTTCAAGGGCGATGAACAAATCGGCCTGACCGACGACGTGCTCGCCTACATCGTCTCGCAGCTCCAGATGTATTCGCTGCTTGAGAGCGACGTTGATGTGAAGGGCCACGCCTATGAGACCATCGTAGGTTCGAACCTTCGTGGCGACAAGGGCCAGTTCTTCACGCCGCGCAACATGTGCCGCATGATGGTTCGCATGGTAGACCCTGGCGAGGAGGACGTTATCCTCGACCCTGCAATGGGGACCTGCGGATTTTTGGTTACCGGGATGAACTACGTGCTCGAAAAGATAAGCGAGTCCGTTGAGGCTAGCGGACGCAGCAAGACCGCTAAACAAGAAGCTCTGACAAGAAGGAAGCAAGATTTCCTTACGCGCCATATTGTCGGCATCGACTTCGACCCCATCTTAGTTCGAGCCTCCAAGATGAACATGGTCATGAACAACGACGGCACCGGGCAGCTGTTCCATGCCAATTCGCTTGAGCCGTTCTCCTCTTTCTCCTCTGAGCTACAGAAGGCGCTACGCCTTGATGCCAAGGACGTGAAGGAAAACAGGGCGCTGCAAGAGGGGCATGGGGTAACGGCGATCATGACAAATCCGCCTTTCGGCTCCAAAATACCAGTCGATGACCCAGCCATTCTCGAAACCTTCGACCTCGGTCACTCTTGGGCTTATGTCGAGGATGACTTCGAATGGAAAATGGAAACCAAACTTGTGTCTAGGCCACCGGAGATACTTTTCATCGAACGCTGCATTAGGCTTCTTGAGCCTGGCGTTGGGGTAGCCGCACTCGTCATACCGAATGGAATCCTCGGCAATCCTGGTTTGGGTTTCGTGAGGCAATGGATACTTCGCCATGCAAAGATACTTGGCTCAATTGATATGCACCCCGACGCCTTCCAGCCTAACGTTGGGGTTCAGACGTCTGTGCTCGTGCTGCGGCGTTGGGATAGAGATGAGGAAGCGTACTGCAAGGATGGTACGTTCCTGGATTACAAGATATTCATGGCCATATGTGACCACGTTGGCCACGACAAGCGCGGGCAAACAACTTACGTGCGTGACGATGATGGTTATCCGATTGTCCGCGAGCAAACGACGGCAATCACGGGCATAGTTGCTTCCGACGAAGAAAGCGAGCATGCCTCTAAAGAGCGCGTTGTAGATGATGAGACAATGGCGATCGCCAACGCCTTCCTTGATTGGAGGCGGGACTTGTGACGAACGAACCCCTGATCAAGCGCGTTCGCTTGTCCACCATTCTTGGGGGCGATACGCGACTTGAAGCATCAACATATCTGCGTGATGGCTACGGCTTCGTACGACTTGCGAATCAGTGTCCAAACCACATGCGGCTCGGAGATCTCGCTGATATTTGGCAGCCGAACAGGCTAGCAGGTTACACGATGCCAGAAGGTAAGGGTTTGCCATTCTTTACGGCGGGACAAGTATTCGAAGACTTTCCTCGCGTTAGAAAATGGCTCGCCAAACCATTTGTTCCGCAAGCGGAAACGCGCAAAGTCAAGCCAGAGTGGCTTCTATTGTCGTGCTCTGGCGTGGTGGGTAATGTCACGGCGGTCTACCCTCACCATCTGGGGAAGATTATCACTCATGATTTGCTCAGGCTCGTTCCAAAAGACCCGGATGAGTATGGCTGGCTTTATGCCTATATGAAGACCAACTTCTTCAAACAAATTGCCCAAGCAGCGCAGTACGGCCATATGATTAAGCACATCGAAGTGGCTCATGCGAGCGAGTTCCCTGTCATCATGCCTGAACGCACAACCCGAGCTTCCATCGGCGAGCTTGCCGCCAAGGCGGTGAATTTGCGTGCAGAAGCGTGGGGGTTGCGCGATCAAGCGTTTGAGCTGCTTGAAAACTGTGTGGGCGCTCACCACGGAGAGAGTCTACGACATGCAAATCCAAACCAGGGAGAAGTAAATCTCTCGACTATCCTGCAGAACAGACAGCGCCTTGATGCTGATAGCTATGTGGGAACAATCCGCGAAGTGGATGAACTGATTGATAGTTGTGAATCGGACGAGCTGGGCGATTTGGTTGTCGATATTGTCGAGCCCACACGCTTCAAACGCTTCTACGGAGATTCTGACGTGCCATTTGTCGGCATATCAGAGATATTCGATGTCAACGCACAGCCAACCAAATTCATCTATCCCAAACTGCTAAAGGGCTGGCAGCGATTCATGCTCGAGCCAGGAACACTCGTAATGGCGCGTTCGGGACAGAAGTACGGAATTCTTGGGCGTGCGCTCATGATTACCGAAAACCACCGCGGCATGATGGGCAGCGACCATTTAACAAGAATCTATCCCGATAACAGCAAGCTTCGGGCGGGATATCTTCTTGCTTTTTTGAATGACCCCGCAATCGGAAGACCCTCTGTTATCCGCCATGCATTTGGAACTTCAATACCGGAACTAACCCCTGCGGATCTCAAACGCATAAGAGTGCCGAGATTAGGCGAAGAGCAGGAGAATGCAATTGCTGACCTAATGGATGAATCAGTTCAGATGTCGGCAGAGGCGGACAGATTGGAAAACGAAGCCATGCGCTTAGCGCAAGAACAAATCGACGCTGCCATAACGGCGTTGTCGGATAACGAATAAACCTAGCCGGAGAGCACTGAAGGAGAACACCGTGGCAAGCTCAATCTACACCCCGATACCTTTGGCGATTGGCAACATCTTGAAGGACGTACTCACCGGCAAGATTGGCCTGCCTGACCTTCAGCGCCCGTTCGTGTGGAAGAACGACAAGGTACGTGACCTGCTCGACTCCATGCTCAAGGGATATCCCATCGGCTACATCATGCTGTGGGAAGCGCCGGGTGACACCGACGACAAGGCGACGTTCATCGGTACCGGCGAGAAGGCATACAAAGCGCCGAAGGAGCTCGTCATCGACGGCCAGCAGCGCCTAACCGCGCTTCTCAGCGTGTTCTACGGCGAGCCCGTCAAGGACAAGAGCTATAAGGAGCGCGTTATCCGTATCGCCTACGACCCGATTGAGCGCGTGTTCAAGAACGCCGACGCCGCTACCGACCGCGACCCTCGCTACGTTTCGTCGGTGACTGAGGTCTTCCAGGCCGACCGGGACAAAACCTACTACGACTATCTGGATGCCTTCTACGAGCGAATCAACCAGTCGAACGCCAAGAAGGGCGAAGAGCCTATCAGCAACGAGGACAAGTACGCCATCCGTCGCGGCTTCGACGACCTGCTGGCGCTTGAGAACTACATCACGCCGACGCTCTCTATCACGAGTCAGGCGGATGAAGAGATGGTGGCAGACATCTTCGTACGCGTGAACTCGAAGGGACAGGCGCTCGGGCAGGACGACTTCATCATGACGCTGCTCTCGGTGTATGAGCCGGAGATGCGCGAGCGCATCGAGGAATTCTGCGCCAATAGCCACGTGCCCGCATCCGGGACCTCATACAACCCGCTCATCAAGGTGTCTCCCACGCACATCATCCGCGCCACCGTTGGCCTCGGATTCAAACGCGGAAGACTGCGCTACGCCTATCAGATCATGCGCGGACGCGACCTCAAGACGAAGGAGACCAGCGCAAAGACGCGAGCCGAGAACTTCGAGAAGTTCGGCGATGCGCTCGACAAGGTACTCGACCTGAACAACTGGCACGCATACATCAACATTCTCGCTCAGGCGGGTTACATCAGCGCAAGTCAGGTGACCTCGGCAAATGCCCTGTTCTTCTGCTACGCCTTCTACCTCATTGGCAAGTACGAGTTCGGCATGGAGACACTGCCGTTGCAGAAGCTTACGCGCCGCTGGTTCTACGCCTCTGCGTTGACCGCGTTCTACGTTGGTTCGTTCGAATCTGACTTCGAACGGCAACTCAACGATGTGTCGGCGCTGAACACGGCTGACGAATACGTAGCGTATTTCGAACGCGAGATTGGCGCAATGCTCACGGACGACTACTTCCGCGTGACGCTTCCGCTCAATTACGACGCGAACGAGGCGACCGGCCCGTCTTGGCAGGGCTTCGTTGCGGCGCAAATCGTGCTCGGAGCGAAGGTTCTTTTCAGCACCGCACCGCTTGCCCAGCTCCTCACCATGGGCTCATCCGGCAAGAAGAACGCGCTGGACAAGCACCATCTGTTCCCCGACCACTACCTCAAGGAGCAGGGCAACTTCTCCAACCGCAGCAGCAGGGCAAACTTCACGTATCTCGACTACCAGAACAACATCTACATCCAAGATGACGCGCCTGCCGAATATGTGCCTCGTTATCGTGACGCGCTTGGCGATGACGAGTTCAGGCGTTGCTGTCGCGAGCACGCGCTGCCCGAAGGATTCGAGAGTATGGACTACGAGGACTTCCTTGCTCAGAGACGGATTCTGATGGCGCAGCTGGTGAAGGATGGGTTTGAGAAGCTGTAAAGCACCACTAACGCAGATGGCGTTCGCTTTCGCTTAGCCTGTTCGCTGGTCTAGACGACAGTTTGTGACGGCCCTTTAGCCTTGATGAAGGTTAAGGGGCCGATTGCTTTTGTCGGCCAGTCACAGAAAGGCAGGCCGACATGGCAGGTGATGCACATGGCGCAGAAACGCAGGAAGAGTCGCAAACCGCGCAAGACCTCGGGTACGAGCAAGCGCAGGAAGAGCAGCCGCAGGTGAGCGGTGTGAACTGGGAGAAGGCCATCGCCGAGCGCGACGAGAAGATCGCGGCGCTTGAGCAACAGGTGGCGGATGCCGCGAAGAACGCAGAAGCTGCCGAAGCTTTGCGTGGCGAGATTGCCGAGCTGAAGGCCCAGGGAGAGTCTGACCGCATCGACTTCAAACTGCAGCTGGCCGGCGTGCGCAACATCAAGGCGGCGCGTGCTCTTCTGGATGACCACGGCGGCGACATCGACAAGCTCAAGGCCGAGGAGCCTTGGCTCTTCGTAGACGCCCCCACACCCCAGCAGGGCGGCAAGACAGGGCTTCCCAACGCAGGCACGAGCTCCGACGAGGGCAAGACCATGAAACGCTGGCGCAAGCTCGCCGGCCTGGACGATTCCGACGACGAATAGGAGGGCTGACCAATGTCCAATTCGATTGCTTATACCAAGAATTACACCTCTATCCTCGATGCCGTCTATCAGCGCGCGAGCGTGTCGGGGTGCCTGACGAGCGGGCGACGCATGATGCGTGCGGGCCGCAATGCCAAGGAGATCATGATTCCCAAGATCGAGGTCTCTGGGCTGGGCGACTACACGCGCAACGTGGGCTACAAGACGGGCAGCATTAACTATGCCTTCGAGACGAAGACCTTCAACTACGATCGCGGCATCCGCCTGATGGCAGACGTCATGGACGTGGAGGAAGCCGGCGTCCTGGACTGCTTCGTCGAAGCAGGGGCCGAGCTTCAGCGCACTCAGGTTGCCCCCGAAGCCGACGCCTTCACCTTCGCCGAGATCGCGGGCCACACGGGCGTGACCGTAGCGAGCGAAGACCTGTCCGAGGCCGCCGCCACCGACGTCCTGGCATCGCTTCGCACGGTGACGGGCGCGATGGACGAGGCGCAGGTCTCCACCGGGAGCCGCATCCTGTTCATCACGCCGACGCTCAAGGGCGTGCTCGACGACTTCTCTCTGGCGAACACCACGATGAGCAACCGCGTGCTAGAACGCTTCGCCCGCGTTGTCGAGGTGCCGCAGGTGCGCTTCTACACGGCCATCGACCTGCTTTCTGGTGGGGATGACGGCTTCGGCTACCAGAAGCGTGCGGCCACCTACGAGCTGACGAGCGACACCGAGGTCGACTCCAACAAGACCTACTACACGCGCAGCGGCAGCGGAACGTCGGCAAGCCCCTACGTGTACACCGAGGTCGCGAGCCCTACGAAGTCGAACCTGGGGACGTACTACGAGATGACCACCACGCCCGGCCTGGACATCAACTTCATGGTCGTGGAGAAGAGTGCGGTCATCAAGTTCGACAAGCACGTGGCGTCGCGCGTCTTCTCTCCCGACGAGCTTGAGTCGCTGGACTCGTACATGATGAAGTATCGCAAGTACGGCATCGTGGAGCTCTTTGACAACAAGCTCGATGGCGTCTACGTTTCCGCATCGACCTCCTAGGAAACAACGTGGCCACTGCGGTGACATATCAGTTCTACAGCGAGACGTACGGGGGCGGTCTTTCGGAGGCCGCCTTCGGGCTCGTTCTGCCCGCTGCCGAGCGGCATGTTCGGTGGCTCTGCGATGGGCGCGTTCCCGCACGGTGCGAGGTTGTGCCGTACAAGCGGGCCGTCTGCGCTGCCGCTGATGCCTTCGCGGAGTTCGGTGAGGGGCAGGTCGGCGGGTTCGCACTGGGCGACTTCAAGGTGACGCACTACGAGGATGAGGGCACAACTGGCGAGGAGATCGCCACGGCTGACGCCTTGAAGGAGCTGGCGGGGACGTCGCTCGTGTTCTGCGGGGTGCGCTGATGAGGTCGCTGAGACCGATACCGGCGCGGCTGCTGGCTGAAGACGCCGTGGTGAGGGTGCCTGACGGGGCTGGTGGCTTCGCCGAGGGCGTGGCGGTGTCGCGCGTGGGGTTCCGCAGGACGCAGACGGTCGTGAACGACGACCACAGAAGCGCGGACGCTGGTGCCGGGAAGGTCTACATCGACGCGATGAACAGCATCGGTGCGTTCGAGGTGCCTGCCGGGTCTCGCATCGACATAGGCGGGCATTCGTACTACGTGGCCGAGTGCAAGCGGTGCGAGGACTTCAACGGGCATGTGCACCATTGGGAGCTGACGGTACGATGAGCTGCTCTGACTCGATTGCAAAACTGCTGGCAGATGCCCACTTCTCATGTTACTTCTCAAAAGTTTCGCCTTCGGCGCTGGACTGCGCTGAGCCGATCGTTGTGCTGGATGGCGAGTTCGAAAGGGACTCCCGGATGACCGAGGAGGAGCGCGGGACGGTGGCCGTCACGGTGCTGGTCGTGCGCGAAACCTTGGCTGACACAGAGAGCGTGGCTACCGCTGCCGAGCATGCCGTTCGGCGTGCCGATTGGGAGCCTTATGCAGATGCAGGTGCTTACCGCATCGTGGGCATTGACACGACGGCACCTGTCTTCAAGGAGCGCGATTCGAGCGGGCGGTTCGTGTGGTCGTTCGAAGTCGCATGCACGGTGGTGAGGGCGCTGTGAGCGATTCCAAGAGGAAAGACGAGGACAAGGACAAGCGCGAGCTGCGCCTTGACGCTTTGGGGCAGAAGCCCTCGACGCCCACGTCAAGATCCATCTCGGTCGATACGTACTCGCTCGCATCCCAGCGACGTGCAATAGCCTACGGACGCGCGAGGGGGCGCTCATGAGGTCGATCGTCTACAACGGGCTGGACCTCTCCGAGTTCTCCTCCACTGAGGTGATAGATAAGGTCGCGTTCCCCATCGCCGCGAACACTATGGTCGTACCGGGTCGTGCGGGCGCCCTGCTCGTCTCCGGGCGCATACCGCCGAGACTGGTGCGCGTTCGCCTTTACATGGATGCCGGGTACAAGCCTGGCACGAACGGCCTGGCCGACATACGTCACAGGGTCTACTCGGCGCTGTGCTCCACGGACGGCGGCACGCTGCGGCTTCCTGACGAGCCCGAGTGGGAGTACCGCGATGCTGTGTGCACCGATGCCGGCGCCTGGTCTTCGCTCTTCGAGGACGGGCACGGGGACGTGGACTTCACGCTGCTCGATCCCGTGGCCTATGGTATGGGACGGCGCGAGGTGGGTACGTCGTTCGAGGTCGGCGGGACGTGGCCTACGTGGCCGACGTTCGAGCTCGTGGCTTCAGCCGGCTCTGCCGTGCAGGTCGGGTGCGGCGGGAAGGTCGTGCGCGTTGAGCGTCCATTCTCCGGCGGCGAGGTCGTCTCCATCGACTGCGCAAGCGAGGGCGTGACCATTGGCGGCGTTGACGCCCGCGCGGACGTGACGCTTTCGAGCGACTTCTTCTCGCTGTTGCCTGGCATCTGCACGCTTGCCTTCTCCGGGTGCTCTTCTTATATGACCGCCTTCCACGAGAGGTGGCTGTGATGGCTGGCGCTGTTCCCCAACTCTGGTGGTTCGACCGCTTCGACGAGCGCATCGGCATCCTGCCCGTGGTTGGCGAGCTGGTGCACACCGAAGAGCTGAACGGTGAGGACACCATCGAATTCGAAACGCGCGAAGTCCCGGCGAAGGGCGATCGGCTGCTGTGGCGCGACGGGGAAACCTGGCGGGAGCACGTCGTGGTGCGCACGGACGAGCCACTTGAGGGGCTGTGCTCTGTGTACGCGGAATCTTCCCTCTGCGAGCTCTTGGACGACTTCATCGAGGAGCAGCACCTTGTCTCGCGCACGGCTTCCCAGGCGCTGGCCGTGGCATTAGCTCCCACGCGGTGGACGATAGCGAGCTGCGACGTGACCGGGACCGCTGGCTGCGTTCTCTACCACGTGAACGCGCTGTGGGCGCTATGCAGGGTGGCCGAGGTCTGGGGCGGCGAGGTTACACCGGTAATCGCTGTTTCAGACGGGCGCGTCTCTTCCCGCTCGGTACGCCTAGACGAGCAGCGCGGCTCATGGCGCGGCGTCCGCTTCACCTACGGCAAGAACATGGCGGGATGCACCCGCACAGTGCTGGAGCAGGACGTGTACACGGCGCTCTACGGGTTCGGTGCCGGCCTTCCCGTGACCGACGAGGACGGACGCTACACGGGCGGCTACCGCAAGAAGCTCACCTTTGGCGAGATAAACGGCGGCGTCAACTGGGTCGGCGACGAGCAGGCCCGTCTTGTATGGGGGCGGTGGAACGCCGACAGGACGGCCAAGGTGCATAGCTTCGGGCAGGTAGTGTTCAGCGACTGCGACGATCCCACGAAACTGCTGGCGCTGACGAGGAAGGCACTCGTGGATGCGGCTCAGCCCAAGGTCTCCTACGAGATTGACGTTGCCGCGCTCGATGGCGGCGAGTGCGACCTGGGCGACACGGTTGCCGTGATCGACTCATCGCGCACTCCCGAGTGGCGTCTGAAGGCGCGGGTGGTCAAGCGCGTGCGCACCTTCGGTGATGCCGTGATCTGCCGCGTTACCATCGGGACCGTCCAGCCCGTCGACTACGCGGTGACGAGCACGCTGGCAGCTGACGTCGCGGCCCTGCAGGACGACGTTGCGGGCATCGACGGGAACATGAGCGTTGCAACCTCCACGGTCTACGTGCAGGAGACGGTTACCGAGGCCATAGACGACCTGGACGAGCTGGCGGACCTGGACTTCTGATTACCCATCCTGTGACGCGGGCGTAGCCTTTCCTGGAAAGACAAGGAGGCATGCTGTGCTCGACGGATACGGACTTCACCAACTGACCTGGGACACCTGCGATGAGCGGTTCGGCGACGTGCTCGTGGCTTCGCCTGCCGATGCGCAGGGTCGTGGCATATCGCTGGCAGTTCGCCAAAACGGAGCTGCGGCCAATTTGACTGGCGCGACGGTCTACCTCGTGTGGCGGCACAAGGTGACCGGGGAGCGCGGAACGGAGCCATTCACTGCCGTCAACGCGTCCGGCGGGACGTTCTCGGTCTACTACCCGGCGGCGATGCAGGAAGCTGAGGGTGCCGTCCAGGCGCAGGTCATGGTCTCGCGGGGCGACGACACCTACGTCAGCTCGCGCGTCTTCACGATCCGCGTGGAGCCGGTCATCGTGGGCGGCGGGGAGCACGAGGACGGGTTCACCCTCTTCGTGGACGCCATCAACGCCTACGAGCACGCCACCGAGATCACGACCGATGCCGCAACTGCCGCCAATGCGGCTGCCACTGCCGCCAACAACGCGGCGAGCAATGCGACGTCTGTTGCCGAGGGCATCCAGGCGGCGGCGCAGCGCGGTGACTTCGACGGGGCCGACGGCCAGGACGGAGCGGACGGGTTCAGCCCCACGGCGACCGTCACGCAGACCGCTGAAGGCGCTACCATCACCATCACCGACAAGGATGGCACGACCACGGCAAACGTCGCCAAGGGAGCGAAGGGCGACAAGGGAGACACCGGCGCGACCGGCCCCAAAGGCGACAAGGGCGATACTGGCGAACAAGGGCCGCAGGGCATCCAGGGCGAGACCGGCCCGAAGGGAGACAAGGGCGATACCGGTGCAACTGGTGCGCAGGGTCCGAAGGGCGAAACCGGCGATACGGGCGCTACTGGTGCCCAGGGACCGAAAGGTGACAAGGGGGACACTGGCGCGACTGGCGCGACTGGCCCGCAGGGTCCCAAGGGCGAAACTGGTGACACCGGGCCGAAAGGTGACACGGGGGCTGCTGGTGCCGACGGCAACGATGGCATCTCCTGTACGCATTCCTGGAGCGGCACCGTGCTTTCTGTGACAAGCGCGAGCGGCACGAGCTCGGCTGACCTCGTTGGGCCGCAGGGGCCGACTGGCGCGACAGGGGCTACGGGTGCTGCAGGTGCTAACGGGAACGACGGCGCGGATGCCACTATTACTGGAGCTTCCGCCACGGTCGATGCGACGACCGGAACTCCTTCGGTGAGCGTGACGCTTGGCGGGACGGCTTCAGCCAGGACTTTCGCTTTCGCCTTCTCGGGTCTGAAGGGAGAGACCGGTGCTACTGGTGCTACCGGGCCACAAGGACCACAGGGTGAGACTGGACCGGCAGGCGCTTCCGGCACGACGTTCACCCCGGCTTCCCCGCTTTCTCTATCGGGCGGGGTTCTCTCGATAGACCTAAGCAGCTACGCGACGCAGAGCTGGGTAACACAGCAAATCCAGGCAGCCATTGCCGCGCTGGACGACCTCTCGAAGGTGAGCTTCTAATGGCAGTTGGGACCATCTCCACCCACATCCTCACGGACATCGCCAACGCGATCCGCTACCAGGCAGGCGTGGCCACGCTCTACAAGCCGGGGCAGATGGCCGCTGCCGTGGCGGCACTCGACGGCACGGATGCCGGCAACTATCAGGCTCAACAGTACATGCAGCTTGAGTCGGGCATACTCTCCGAGCATGTTTTCGAGGACATCGCAGATGCGATACGCGGGCAGAACGGGCTCTCCACTCAGTATCAGCCAGGAGACATGGCTCAGGCGATACTCGATCTCGAATGGGATGTGGGGTACAAGGTGCGGGCGCTGTTCCTCTCCGACGGTACGCTCGAGTTCAACTACTACGACCGTCGTCGTACGATTCACGGCGGGACGATCCAGCAGGTGTTCGAGGTGGACACCAGCGGATACTCAAGCGCAAGCGCGAGATCTTGGGACTCTATCAAGCTGCTAGTGAAGAAGGTCTACATCGACAGTTCCATCGGACCGCTCGGCCTGACCAACTGCGCGTACTGGTTCAACTCGTTCTCCAACTGCACCGAGGTTTCGGGCTTCGAGAACCTTACCTCAGTCACCAACGCGACGCAGATGTTCACGAGCTGCGGGGCCTTGGAGACGATCTACGCCACGAGCTTCACCAACCACATCACGAGCAGCGGCTCCATGTTCTACGGCTGCAGCCGCCTTGTGGGCGGCGCTGACGGGTTCGTGCCCTCCACGACGAGCGCGGGCAGCGTCTGCAAGCTGGGGACCGGCGGCGTGCTGACCGACCCGGCAAACGACGCTCGCACGTGGTTCTACGCGCACTTCTACTCCGATGGGCAGGCGATCATCACGGCGACGAGCACGCCCGATGCCACGAGAACCCTGTTGGCGAGCGGGCGGATCTGCGCCGAGGCGAAGTACCAGGGGCTCGGCTTCCAGCCGTGGGACAGCTCGAACCGACCCCAGCTCACGAGCGTGGCGTTTGCGTCCGACATGGCATCGTACTCGTTCCTGAACCTGATCTACCTGTTCTACAGCTGCTCGAACCTCGCGACCATCACCGGGCTGGGCAACCTCTCCGGCGTGCGCTCGATGCGCTATACCTTCTCGTCCTGTGCGGTAACCACGCTGGACTTCCGCGGATTCGACCCGTCAGACTTGACCGATCTCTTCTACTGCTTCGCCGGCTGCGGGTCGCTCACGACGATCTACGCAGATTCGACGTGGACGCTGCCTTCGAGCGGCATCAGCGGGTCGCAGTGTTTCTACAACTGCCGAAACCTTGTCGGCGGTAACGGCACGGCTTGGTCGAGTTCGAACACGGGGTATACGTACATGAGGATTGACCGGACTGGGCAGGCTGGGTATCTCACTGCGAGCTAGCAGATGGCAGCAGGATGATTCTGCCTCCCTGCATATCTTCAAACAGCAGGTCGATGTCTTCGTAAACTTCTTGAAGCTCGCCGTCTATGGCATCCAGGACGTATCTTTCTCGAAGTGTAGGCTTTGTAATAAGACCCCACTTGAGCTGCTGGTAGGAGTACTTTGCGAACGCTATCCACTGCGGGTAATTGATGGCCATGGGATTCTCCGTGAAGAGCACCTTACCGGTATTGATGGCGGTGGCTGCGGAATGAGCCGTGAAGAGCATGGTCCCGAGCTTCGGCATCTTCTCATGGTTCGTGCTAAGGGGAATGGCGTTCTTTATAGCGACACCCTCTTTGATGCGCTTTATCGCGTAGCCGATTCTGACAACGACCTCAACAAGCATGGCGCTAACAGACATCGAGCAGAAGTGAATGAAGTCGTACCCCTCGTAGTACATGCCCTGGACGATTTCAGCGATTGTCTGCTCGTACTCGCCGATACTTCCGAACTGGAGCAGGTTAAACAGGCTCATGAGCGGAGCGGGAAGACCCATAGATGTGGTCATGTCCGACTTGAGGTGAACGATTTGCTTAGCGATGGCAGCGAATACGTCTGCCTCGGTGCGGTCGGCGTAGTTCTCCATGACCTGCGAAACGACCTTCCCAGCTTTGTCTATGGTTGTCATACGCCCAGAGAGTATGTCGGCTACGCCGAAAACGAATCCAAGCAGCGGGTCATGACCAAGCGATAACAGTCGATGGTAGTAAGCCGAGAGCCCTTCCACGTTGACCGTTGTGTTTCGGTTGTCTTGGGCATCGTACGGGACTTTGCTCACCTTCGAGTTGGCGAGCTTTTCCATTTCATCTGGCGGGAACTTCTTGTCGAAGGCATCACGGATGTAGTTCGAGAGCGGTCCAGCCTTAAGGCCGCCCGGCGTCTTCTGCGGTATACCTACGAGCAAGATGTCAACAGCACCCGCAAGCAGACCAGCAGCTACCGCTATGGCAACGTCGAACTTATCCAGACGATGTATCTGGTTGTACTCTTCGTTTAGCCGTCTCACGGCAAGGGCGTTCTCAAGCAGCTCTTCCTCTGTGAACAGCGATTCGATGGTTACGTCGGTACCGACCGCCTTGACGGCTTCCCTGCAAAGATCTTCCCATGATGGCAGGACAAGAGCCTTCGACGTTGTAACGATGCGCTGCCTGCTCGACATGGCGGGAAGATCGTATCCCAGCTCGGTGAGTAGTTGTTCGCTTGTCTCTATACGCTCCTCGACGCCCGACATATCGGGCGGCTGGATTTCAGAAAGCAATGCATCCTGATACGCAAGGACACTGTCGATACGATTCTCACCTTCCATAGACTATGCCGCCTCGTCTTCACCCAGATCTTGACGGAGGTCTCTCACGGCGCGCTCAAGAAGGATGTTTAGGCTTTGGAGATATTCGATTCGCTCCTTGCTCGCATCCGTTTCGTCTTTGAGCGCCTGGATAATCGCTTGATGCTTCTCCAAGGCCGCTTTATAAAGACGCTCTTTCTCCTGGCGAAGCTGCTTGTTCTTGAGATGCGAGGCCGTTCCAACGCCTACAGCGGCTAGGGCGGCAACCGGAGCCGCAAGAACAAATACCCCCGCGACCATGCCGCCGCCAACGATGCCTCCTGCGGTGGCGAGTGCCGAGGTGATTCCCGCAGCAGACAGGCCGACTGTTCCAAGGCCGTACAGCGCAGCAAAAGAGCCGACTCCGCCGATGCCCGCGCCAAGTGCACCAGCAAGCACTTCAGGAATAGAGCTCTCCCTAATAGTGCGCTTCTTGTCGTCAAGCGCGACTGCGGCTTCGTTGACCACGTTAACGACCTGCTGCAGGGAATCGCCGCTTTGGAAGATCATGTCCTTCTTCTTTTTGACGTACTCACCCATGGATCGACCTCATTTGCATTGGAGTCTGCTGATGGTACCCATTATAAGGTGCGCATAATGCACCGTGGTCAACTGCCAGGTGACATCGTTCGTGCTTGCCCTGTTTATCCGTCAGACAGTGCGGCGTCTGTTTTCTCTAGAACAGTTGGGGCATTTAGATCCTCTGAGTAGGTTCGTTGGATAAGGCGACCAGACATGCGAACAAACCAAGCAATGGCATTCAACAGGTGTCTTGTTGTTGACGTACTCGCCAATAACCAGAACATCTGGATTGATTTCCGCAACCTCATTCCTGAACTGCTCCGTTGTCTTTGTTCTACGTTTCGCATGGGTGAGGTTCTTTTTGTTTGCGCTCGCCCTTCCACATACGGGGCAACCTGAGCCGTTGAGTAGGTTATTTGGTCGAGCGGACCATTCGTGCCCGCAGCGCGAGTCTCGGACAAGTATTGGTGTCTTGCTGTTGACGTACTCTCCTATGACAAGCAGGTCAGGAGACACTTTGGCAAGGTCTTCAGCGAAGCTTGCGGTGGTCTTTTGCAGCTTTCCTGAGCACCTTGCACAGCCATCTCCCTTTAGCAGGCCACCCGGCGTGGAGGTCCATTCTCGTCCGCACTTCTTGCATCTGACCTCAATGGGCTGATGCCTGCCAAGAAACTCGCCCAGCACTTCTATCGTCGGGTTAATTAGCCGCAACTCCTCGACAAATTCCTGTGTGTTCCTTCTCCACGCTCCATGGCACTTAGGGCAACCCTGACCTCGGACGAGGTTGTTGGCATACGGGCTCCACTCGTATCCGCATTCGAGACAACACACGTCGATTCTTCTGTTGGCCCCTTGATATTCGCCCACCACTTGTATTGTTGGATCGATTGTCGCAACCCTTGCGGCAAACATTTCTGTGGTCATGCTTTGCGATTCGTCGTAAGCGACGAGTTCGACTTCAGCCCAGTCGATCATTTCGGAACCGTCTGCTCTGCCGATGTCATCCAGAAGCTCGCTCACGATGCGTTTCAATGTGACGTGCCCATCTTCGGAGCCGAGGTCATACGCGAATATCAGGCAATCATGTTCAAACGGAGCCTTATCCAAGGGGCAGGCATCATATATGGTAACCAGCCGAATCCCTGCATCTTCGCACCTGGTGCGTTTTTCTTCATCGCGAGAAAGCTTGTCTTGGTGCCAGACCCATCCTCCCGGTTCGATTGCTAAATTCATATCGGGTAGATAGATATCAAGCTCCATGCCGATAGTGCTTCTGTCGCGGGAGATCACACTATCTTCTCCGAGCGCGCTTTTCAAGGCATTGAGTATGTACTTCTCCATGAAGGAGGACTGCCTGGTTGAGCAACGGGGACACGCAGCCGTATCGTTAAGCAGGCTCGTAGGTGTCGCATCGAACGTGGTGCCACAACGTCTGCACTGCACTTCGATGGGAGAATCTGATCTACGATAGACACCCTTGACCTCGTACTTATCGTTGTCTTTCATTCGAGCGTAGAACGACTCCGCGGCACTTTGTCGGTGCTTTCTGCCCCCTCTGGCAAAGCTACATGGCCTACAGCCGTGACCATTCAGCAGCGTATTCGGCTTAGACCTCCATGTGTTTCCGCAAACCGTACAGCGCACTTTAATTGGGATGTCGGAGCGTACGTAGGGCTCAAGTATCTCAATTGTTGGATGCATCTCGCTAACCTCAGCGAGGAATTGTTCCGGAGTCTTTTGGCGTGCTGCTGCTACACGCACCCTAGCACATTCAGGGCAACCTTTACCCCGACTCAGCTCAGCGGGTCGAGCGTGCCACACGTTCCCACACGAAAGGCATCGGACATCGATAGAGGTAGTCGAATCTATATAGGTCCCTTCAATCTTGATGTCGGGATTCTTCGAGGCCATTTCGGCTACAAATTCGTTGTGCGTCTTTCGTCTGGCCACCTTCAACACTCCTGCCGTGTCTGATTCAGCGACTAACATGCTAAAGCATTTGCGACACACCAAAAAGCCAGCAGGAAGACAACCCTTGGGAAGCAGCCACAAAAGAGAATGGGGCCAAGCCGCAGCCTGACCCCAGAACTCAACTCTTAATGAGCTTAGCTCAGCGGTTCGAGATCCCGATACAGCGGGTCGCCTTCTCCAACGAGAACATCCCACCACCACTCGGGCGATTCGACTCCCGACTGGCAGAGCATGTCGAGGAGCTTGCTGCGTACATCGGGTGGCAGCCGTTCGAAATCCTCGCGCATGGCATCGAGCATCGCCTTACTTGTGCTCATCATGTCGTTGCAGATGTCGCGCTTCTCTTCGAGCGTGTAGCTTTCGGGCGAGTACAGGCAGAGATCCGCGCGGAAATAGGCCATGTCTTCGGCCTGCTGAAGCTCGGTCCAGGTGGTGTCGTTAATCATGGTTCGGTGCTCCTTATCACTCATAAGTAATGTAAACGAACTGCAGCTAGATACAGCTGTGATGGCGGAGTTGACCGCCTCTGGGTTTTGCGTGAACGCTTGCGAATTCGGCCGATTGGCATAGCACTTTCGGGCCGCTGTTGTGCTAAGATTTCGCGTTACGCGGGCGTCGCCAAGTGGTACGGCACGAGCTTCCCAAGCTCGCATTCGCGGGTTCGAGTCCCGTCGCCCGCTCCAGGCAAAAACAGAGCGGTCTCCATCAACGGAGGCCGCTCTTTTTGGTGGACATGTTTGGTGGACTTTGGTCAGTCCCGAGGGGT
The DNA here is from genome assembly GCA_900548775.1 of uncultured Olsenella sp. Classification (GTDB taxonomy): domain Bacteria; phylum Actinomycetota; class Coriobacteriia; order Coriobacteriales; family Atopobiaceae; genus Tractidigestivibacter. Next base: position 30,688 of record URLM01000004.1, on the reverse strand, counting down.
CCCAGCAAGTCTCATCAAGGGTAAAAATGCCCAGCTCAGGGGCTATATAGACACGCCAAGTGATAGGCTGATAGAGCTTGGGAAGCCATTGCCTTACCACTTGGCGATGCCCGCATGTGTGGAGATTCTAGCACAGGACAGGCCAAAAGGGCCCCACTCCACAAGCTTCCCGTTTGGACGCAACTTCGACTCTCGGGCTTTACGCGACTTTACGCGACGCGAGGGCATCCGTCACCTATTGGCGCCCCGCATCCGCCTTATAGGTAGACGTCTGCCTTCTCGCGCCCGAACTTGTGCAGGAGCTCGTGACAAGGCTTGCAGGCTGCGCAGTCACAGAACATCGCGCCGGCCTTCTTCCGCTCCTCCGAATGGGCGAGCATCTTGGCCGCGCCCTCCTCGCCAAAGACCTGCTTGCCAGCATCCGACCCAGCAAAGGCAATCAGGTCATCGATCGAGGTCTGGTGCTCGCTGATGGCGTCGAGCAGGGTGTTTGTTGCGGCATCCGCATCCGAGCCGTTTGCGATTGCGTCCTTCCACGCCTGAGCTGCGCTCTTGGTCTCAGCAGAGGCAGAGGGAGCGGCAAGCATCTCGTCAACCTTTGATGTGGTGTAGTCCAACAGGTCCTTATCCATCTCGGTTCCTTTCTCTTGCACCTAAACAGGATTGATACCTCATTTGGTATACCCAGAACGTCTTTGACTACGGCGAGAGCGGGGAGGTTTCAGCAAAGCGCCGTTCGGCTACCGTCCACCGTGCACGAAGCCCCGCTGGGAGCTCAAATATACTTCTCGCTACGTACTTTTGTTGGACAAGCACCCCCTAAAGAAGCGCCATTTCCCCAGCATATCGGGGTCTACGGTCAGCTTCCTGTCAGCTGTGTGTCGGCATCCTGTCCGCACAGTGTCAGAAGCGTGCAAGCACCCACCTCTAGCCTTGTTCCCCCTCGACAGGCCCATCGACGCGCGGAGGAGGACACATGGAGCAAGAACAACGGCAGGCAAGAGACAGAGGAGCAAAACGGAGGAGAGCGCGACGCGAGATACCGCACGCACGCCTACTTGGGGGAGACAAGCTGCAAGGCGGGCCGCACGTGGGACCAGGTCACGCTGGGAGACGCTCGTTGTGGCAGGGTCTCGTTGCCATGGCGGTGACGTGCGTGCTCGTTCTGGAGCAAATGCTTGGAGGTGGACTTGGCCTCTCCGGCAACGGTATCGCCTTGGCTCAATCTCCCGCCTCGGGCAACGCCAACATCGCGTACCTGCACAACCCCAATGGCAGCAGGTACATCAGTGACGTCGTGGGAGTTACACGACAGCAGGTGGTAGATGAACTCACTGCGCACGAACACGACAGCTACTACCTCGGCACTCCCTATAAGGGAGTCAACGATACCGGTAACTGGCCTCGGCCCAACGGGGATTCGGGAGGGTACTCCCCCGGGATGCAGTGCAACGGGTTCGTTGCGTATGTCCTGGACAAGGTTGGGGGCACTCCGTACGAGACCTTCGTAAACACGAATGGGCACCGCGGCAACTGGGCGTCCCTGCTCAACTGGTTTGCCGTCTGCAGCAACAACGACGTCATCTCCTACACCTTCGACACCAAGGAGGAGATGCTGGCTTCTGGACTGCTCCAGAAGGGCGACATCATATGCGCTGTTCCCTACACGTCTGTGTTCCAATCTGGTGCGGACGCCTATGGCAACACCGCTGACGACCACGTTGGCTTCTTCTGGGGAAACGCTTCTGACGAGGACCTCTTCTGGCACTCCGCTCACAGGTCAAACGGATTGGGCAGCGCCGAAACGCTCGTAAACGGCAATCAAATCTCTGGGATTACCCCTAAGTGCTTCCCCTCCTGTTGGGTCCTGTTCCCCATGGGACCCTCAAACGGCCAGGTTGAGCTTATCAAACGTTCTGCGGAGGAGAGCATTACGCAGGGCAACGGCAGCTACTCCCTTGAGGGCGCTCGCTACGGGCTCTACTCCGACGAGCAATGCACCGAGCTAGTGCAGTCCTGCGCCACGGACTCGGACGGTCATGCGCTGTTCACCGGCGTGCCGACAGGTGACTACTACGTTCGCGAGATCTATCCCTCGCAGGGATACCTGCTGGACGAACAAATCTATCCAGTGAGCGTGAGTTCTGGAACTACGGCACAGGTGGAGGGAAGCCCCGTCGAGGAGAAACCCGCATACGCCCCCGCAGGCGCCCTTGTCCAGAAGCTCGACGCCGACACAGGCGGCACCGCCCAGGGCAACGCCTCCCTTGCGGGAGCGCAGTTCACAGTGACCTACTACGGAAACACCGCCGGAGACACCTCCGAAAGCCCGCTCCGTACCTGGGTCTTCTCGACCGACGAATATGGCGTGGCTACCTACAGCAGTTCGCAACTTGTCTCGGGTGACGATCTTTTTACCAACTCTCAGGGAGATGCGGTCTTCCCCCTTGGCACCTACGGAGTCCAGGAGACAAAGGCGCCGGAGGGCTACGAGCTTACCGACCCCTCTTTGCACACGGCAGTTGTCACGCTTGAAGACGGCGAGGCTGTCTGGAAAACGCTTGACGGATGGAACAACACGAGCTCCGTGAAGGAAGTGATGGGCCGTGGCATAAGTGACCAGGTCCTTCTCGGCTCGATTCACGTGGGCAAGATTGACCATCAGCTCAAGGAGGGTGTCGCCCAGGGCGACGCCACACTTGCTGGTGCTCGGTTCCAGGTACGCAACGTGTCCGACCACTCCGTCTGCATCAACGGAGCCACCTTCAATACGGGAGAAGTCATCGAGGGGCTCGAACTAGTAACTGATAGTGCAGGAAGTGCGACGAGCGAGAGGGTCCTTCCCTACGGCACCTATGAGCTGCGAGAAGTTCGCGCGCCAGAGGGCTACAAGCTCAACTCCGATTGGGTTGGCATTGCCACTGTGGATGGCTCCGCTACGCCAGCGGACGCCGGCATGGTAGATGAGAGTGTGGAAAGGCCTCCCACTCCGCCGCTCGTAAAGGTAGACGTCAACCTTGGTTCTGAGGGACCTCAGGGCGACGCAACTTTTGAGGGATGTGAGGTGAGCATCACCAACGCATCCGAAGGAAGCGTTGTGTACGAGGGCACGACCTTTGAACCAGGCGCGGTGATATGCACCCTCACGGCAAACGCCGAGGGCAGATTCCCCAGCATCGAACTCCCATACGGCACGTACCTCGTAAAGGAGACGAAAGCACCGAAGGGCTACCTTCTCAACGAGGGCTGGACCAAGACGCTCGTGCTCCACGACGACAGCCAGTCGCAGGTCGAGTTGCCAGACACTCCCGTGTCCGGAGGAGTCAGCGTCGACAAGATCGACCACGAGCTATTGGATGCCACTCCTCAAGGCGATGCCTCACTGGCAGGAGCGCACTTCCAGATCACGAACGAATCCTCGCACGCCGTGGTTGTCTCGAGCGTGAGGTACGCACCAGGAGAGACCATCACGGGCATCGACCTTGTGACGGATGCTCACGGTCACGCAACCACGACCTCCCACCAGCTGCCCTATGGGCGCTACTCCATACGCGAGGTATCTGCCCCGGAAGGCTACCTCCTCAACACCACCTGGAATGCCGAGGTGACCATCAGCGAGGATGGACTGGTTGTCGAAGCCCAGGCGCCTGTCGAAGATCAGGTCATATGCGGCGGAGTGCGTCTCGGCAAGGTTGACCGCGAGACTCTGGGAAAGAAGCCTCTCGGCTCGGCCACGCTTGAAGGGGCAGAGCTCGTGGTGACCAACGTCTCTGCGCACCCCGTTCTGGTGGATGGAACCATGGTTAACCCTGGAGAGACGGCACTCACTCTGACGACGGACGAGAACGGAACTGTTTCCACCGCCAGCGACGCACTTCCCTATGGCACCTATTCGGTCAAGGAGACCTTGGCCCCAAAGGGTTATCTCTTGGACAGCGAGGCCACGCTTTGGTCAGCAACGTTCCAGATCGTTGACAACGAAAAGATTGTGGACCTGTCCGGGGCAAACGCTGCTGTCCACGATCAGGTGGAGCGCACAGACATCCGTTTTGTGAAACGAGATGAGAGAACCAAAGAGCCCATGGCAAACGTGGCGTTCCTCATCACCAGCGCCACAACAGGTGAGAGCCATGTTGCCGTGACGGACGAGAACGGCATCTTTGACTCCTCGACCTTTGGATCTGCGCGTAGAACCAACACAAACGACAAAGCGCTGGTCGAACGGGAGGGGAACCACTCCGAACCCGGGGCAGATTCCTCCCTGCTCAGCGCTGAGGATGGAGTATGGTTCGGCGGACTGAGCGATGCCAACCAGGAGCCCATCGAGGGACTCGCCGCGTTCCCATACGATCGCTACGAGATACAGGAGCTGCGTTGTGACGCTAACCGTGGTCGTGCGCTCGTTTCTTTTGAGCTTACAACGGAGTTCCCCGAGCCGCGCCACAACGAGGTCCTTGACCTGGGCACCATAGATGACCGAGAAGAGCGCGTTCCGTCGATACATACCACGGCAACAGACGAGGCAACGGGCAGGCACGAGGGTTCAGCCGAGAACACTACGGGAATCGTCGATGTCGTGGCGTACGAGGGACTGGTGCCCGGAAGCGATTACGAACTCAGAGGCGTTCTCATGGACGCGGATTCCGGCAAGGCCCTCCTGGATGACGAGGGCGACGCGATTGAGGTTTCGCAACGGTTCGTCCCTCTTCAGGCAGACGATTCTGTCGCTGTGCCCTTCAAAACCGATGGGCCTGCCCTCGAAGGCAGGAGGGTGGTCGTCTTCGAGTCCCTCTATCGAGGCGGACAGGAGGTCGCCAGCCACAAGGACCTCAACGCGGCGAGTCAGACGGTCGATTACGGACGAGACGTACCACCTGCCGAGGAGGAGCGTTTCGGTCGTGGCGGAACTCCAAGGACCGGGGACGCAACACCTCGCGTCGTGATTGGCGCCTGCGTGATGCTCGGAAGCGCAGGGATCATCCTGGGCATCTGGCGGAAGAGGAAGAGATGAGTAGAGCGCCTGGAAATCGGTGAGCCGCACGAGATACGAGAAGGGGCCGGCGTCGGCCGGCCCCTTGGGCTAACGAGCCCTGCGTCAAGCCTCGTGCGAGGCTATGAGCGGCGAATCATCTCCGTTACCAGTTCTGCAACCGAGGCCGCCTGGTCGCCGTCAACGTTCTCGGGAGCATCCTGCTCGGTACGGGACAGAGCGGGCAGGCCATTCTCGCCCAAGCCCATGACCGTCACGGCACGCACGGAGTTTCTCATGGCTATGGAGGCGTCAGTATCGGCCCAATCGAACCTCTGGGTCTTGATGTCCACATGGAGGTCGGTTGCCGTGCCGGTGAGGAGCCTGAGGAGCCTCCTATCGGCGCGTCGCGCGGGCTCGAACCCCTCGTGCGTAAGGAGCGAGAGGTCACCGGCACCAACACAGTCGAGGTTCACGAGGAACGCGCCGCGGATGGCCGAACGGTGCTCGGACAGGAAGGAGCGCATACCAGCATGGTCAAGGTCGGAGGCACCAAGGGCGACAAACCATATGTCGTGGCAGACAAGCTCGTCATCACCCATGTGGAGGACGGCAGCACGAAGGTCTTCCTCTGTGGGAACGTCTGTGGGTTCCGAATCTCCATCGACGGTCTGCTCCGCAGGAGAGTCGGCCGCTTCGTCAGGCTCGTCCGAGACGATGTTCGTGGGAGAGTTGCCGGAGCCAGGCTCCTCGGAAGGCACGCCCTCAGGAGCCGGGTCTGCCGTCTCGGCGGGGGCATCCTCTACCAGTCGCAGCCCGCTTCTGGTGGTTGCTCCTCCCTTCCAAGGATCGGAATCCGAGCTATCGTCCCAGTTCTCCGGATCGTCGCTCAGCCAGTTTCCACCGCGCATCGCCTGGCCGCGAGACCGACCACCGGCGTTGTCCTTGTTGTGCCTGAAGAGACTGAAGTGATGCTTCTCGGGCTCGTAGGCTGGCTCTGTGGGCTCCGCCATTCCCAGATCGTCGGCGCTAATCACATCCAGGCCATCTGGCGAAGCGACCTCAGAATCCTGAGTCGGGACAGAAGCCACGGTCGGGGGAACAGCTGGTGCCGGCGTGATGACGGGGACCTCAGACTCGGGTGCGCCCCCACGGATTCGCCGTGCGTTCCGGGCATCCGCATCGCTCAGGAGGTTACCCATGCTCCTCCTGGAGGGAGTGGTTGCAGGATGGGAAGGCGCCAGCTGAGTGGCATCGGCGTCGGCCGCAAACGGGTCAGTGGACCTAGACGGATCAGGGAGGTCAAAGAGCGCCGCGCGGCGGGCAACATCGGACACCTGAGGCTTGAAGCTCGACTTGCCCCAGTTGGGGTCATCGGGCTTCTCGGGGCGCTTGCGGGGAGTCGGTGCCGCAGGCCTCGTGGACCCAAGGTCATCAACGGGGGTTGCGGTGAGGCCGGAGTCATCCTTCTCGCCAACACCATGGCTCTCGAAGCGATCGAACATGCTTGCGAGCTTCTTGCGATCAAAGAAGCGGGTCTTCTCGGGTGCGGGAGCGGCCTCTGCGGGTTCGTCCGCAGCAGGCGCAGCGGCCTTCTCGGCTTCCGTTGCCTCGGCAGAGACCGAAGTGGAAGCAGAGGTGGGCTCAGAGTCGCTCACACGAGGAGGCTGCGGCTTGGGAAGGCTTTCCGTCGAGTCAACGGAGTCAACTTGAGTCTCCGCGTCGATTCGCGCGCCAGCGTTCGCAGGGTTGCCGGGGAGCTCGCTGGTCTTGTCAGAGTCGATGGAGGAGGCCCTCATGCTCTTGGAAGAGTCGACGTACTCGATCTCACAGCTAGTAGGGAGGATGCCAAGCGCCGAAATAACATCCTTGCCGTGTCGGACGCCGACGACCTCCTCGACCTGTGGTGCCGGAGCGGCCTCGGGTTCTGTCTCAATGGCATCCCCAAACTCACTTGTAGCCTGGTCGGTTGTAGCCTGGTCGGCCGCCCGTGCGGCCTCGCGCTCACGCTGTTGCTCCTGCTGCTCTCGTTCGATGGCTCGTCGCGAAACGGGCTTCTCGCCAGAGGGTCGAACGTTGTCGAGAACGCCAAGGAGAGCGGCGACCGAGGATTTGTTGTCGTTGGACCCGAGCGAGCAGCGCGAGAATTTCTGGTAGATGCCATCAGCGCCGAGAACCACAAGGGGCACGCAAAGCAGGATTCCTACCACCCACAGAACCGAACGCAGCGGAGCCGGGAGGATGCTGACGACTTGGAGCAGCGAGCAAAGCGCGACTGCAGGGACAAGCCACTTGAGCGCATTGCGAAGCATGGGGATGTAGCGGGAGAGCGGGCTGCCATACAGGAAGCTCTCATGGGGGGAGTCATAGTGCGCCACGATGACGATGGGCCTATTTCCCTTGGCAACGAGCTCGCCCGTGGCATGGTGAACCGCCACCACGTTCTGACTACGGGCAGCCGGGCCAATCTTGGAGAGAATGCCTCCGCCAATGCCGAGAGCCTCGAGAATGAGAAGCGCGGCCGGCACAAGGACCAAAACGACGCCAAGGGCAGAGATGCCTGTACCAGAAAGCACGATTCCCACGAACATCAGCACGAGCAGGGCGCACCGCACAAGGCGGCCGGCACCAGGGGCGTCGAACTCCTCTACGTTTACGTCCACGTCATGCTGACGCATGAGGTCTGCGATGGTCTGGGCTGCCTGAAGCTCTTCCTGGCTATTTGCCGGGGAGATGCCGATCTGGTCCTCAAGGTAGTCCATATAGTCATGTGTCATGGCCATGCTGTACATCCTCCGCTGGTCACGCGACCCACCGGGCCGCGAGAATGCGCGTATACCTTGTCGAGTATACGTCTTGAAGGGCTCCGATATCACTCCGGCACCCATCGGACCGCCTTCTGCACGGCAATTACCCCACAACATGCATGCTTGAGCCACCATTCGCTCAGCAGCATTTATCGCATCGACTCCGTCCGTCAATCTCGCAAGGCATCTCCCTATCGTCTATCGTCTAACCCCAGCAGCAAGGCACCCAGGACAAGAGCTGCCAGGCACCCGCAGTCCTGTCAGCTAGGGGTATGGAGGAGTCGCGTTGGACCCTGTGGACTACGATTTCGTGCTCACCAAGGACGACGAGCAGGCAAGAAGGATTGCCTCGCTCGCCCTTGCCTTCATGAGCTCGGATTTCATACAGGACGAGATAATCTGGCGTTCGTTCTATCCGGACCTCGAGAAGGCGGACTCGTATCGCGCGGCGTTCCGCCGTGATCGAGCTGCGCTCGCTGAATGCGGAATCACGGTGACCCGCTCGGACGGCCCGGAGACCCTCTGGCATGCAGACGACGCTTCGTTTGTCGAGAACACGGAGCTCTCGGAGGAGGACGCCATGGCTCTTGACGTCGCCTGCCTCCCCCTCGTGGACGATCCCGACTTCCCCTATGGCGCCGAACTCCGTATCGCGCTCTCAAAGATTGACAGCTCGTTCGACACGCCTTCCTCGGTTGCATTGCCCACCGAAGACAGGCTGTCAAGTCGTCAGCTCACGACCCTGCGAGGCTGCAGTCTTACGGGACACGCGGCCCGCATCGCCTACACGCGCGCCGACGGGAGTTCTCTGGAGCGACTTGTCGCGCCGTATGGGTTCTTTGGTATGCGGGGGCACCTGTACCTGGTTGCACCTTCCGTTGGGGAAGCAGGAGAAGTCATAGATGGCTCTACGCGCACATACCGCATCGACCGAGTAGGGAGGGCAGCAGAGGTCCCCTCGACACATTTCGAGGTTCCCGAGGACTTTGACGTCCGGGACTGGCAAAAGCTTCCCTTCCAGATTGGCCCAACGGTATGCGAGGCGGCGTTCTCCATCCCTGCGTGCGCCGATCAGGAAACCATTCGAGCCACACAAGGTAGAGGCACGCTGGAAAGAGAACCGCTGGAGACGAGCAGCGCTGTGCCGAATGAGCGCGCGGCAGAAAGGACGCCCGCCAACGAGTTCCCCGGCGCACCCTCTCGCACAACATGGCTTGTCGCCGTGAGCAATGTTGAGGATGCTGCGTCGTGGGCAATCGCGGAAGGTCTCACGCCCCTTTCTCCTCCAGAGCTTGTAGAGGTTTGGCGTACCAAGCTGGAGGAGGTTGTCTCTCATGGCTAATCGCAGACAGGGAGCAGGCCGCAAGGGTGGTCTCCAAGAGGCAAGGGAGCTCGTGGCCATCGTCTCGTCCTTGGACCACGCAGGGGACAGTCTTGATGTCTCCGCCATTGCCGGGCGCCTGGGAATCAGCGAGCAGGACGCACGGCATCGAATGGACCTCATACTTTCCGCAACCGGCGAGGGTGCGTCGGTGCTGCCCCTTATGGCGGATGAGACCAACGGACGTCTCGTCCTCGAGGGCAAACCCGGTGTCCACGCGAAGAAGCTTCGGCTCACAAAGTCGGAAAGCGTTGCGGTGCAGGCCGCGCTCGCCCGCATGGGCATCCCCGTCGATTCCCCGCTCTACAAGAAGCTGGCCGGCTCGCTCTCTCCGTCGAGCCCCAGCGACTCTCAGGTGTCGCGAACGCTCGGCACGGCCGTGAATCTCGACAGCCAGCCGGAAACGGGCAATGCGGCCGCAGCAACCAAGGTGGCCCACGCCATACTTCAATGCTCTCGAGCGATAGCCCAGCTCGGAATGCTTAACTTCTCGTACCGGGGTACCGCAGACGAAGCACCTCGCGAGCGCCACGTCGACCCCAAGGGGCTTCGCAACTCAGATGGCGCTTGGTACCTCGACGCCTTTGACCCATCACGCCATGGAAACCGGGTCTTTCGACTCGACCGGATGACGGACGTGCGCATTTCTCCTGCCGAGGTCATCGCGCCAGACCCAATAGCGGAGGTCGGCCGGCGCATGGTTCGGATCACGTTTCGCGACCGGCACTACCTCGACCTTCTCGACTGGCCAGGCCTACGAATCGAGCGGGACGATGGGTCTGTGATCATCGCGCGCATCCCCTATTACGGGGGAGAGTGGCTTCCCAGGCACATCGCCGCATGCGCGGGCACTGCACATACGAGCGACGGCGAGGTCAACTCCCTCGCCGTCGCCTATGCCAAGCACAAGTTGGAAGAGCGGGAACTCGGGCACCGGCGCTGAGAGTTGCCGAGGGTGCTTTCGCCCTAACGCTCGTGTGTCGAGCGCCACATCTCGATGTAGCGCCCAACGTTCTCCGTCTCGAGCGTCGTCACGCTCTTGGAGGGCAGCGAGCCCGTGAAAGCGCGGCCATAGCGCTTCTGCACCACGCGCGAGTCGGCAAGCACCAGCACGCCACGATCACTCGACGTGCGGATGAGCCTGCCGGCGGCCTGCTTCACCGAGATGACGGCCTCGGGCAGAGAGTATCGCCACCATGCGCGGTCCTCGCGCAGGTCGCGCTCCCTCACGATGGGATCGTTGGGACTTGCGAACGGCAGCTTGGGAATCACGACGCACCTCAGCGTGTCCCCAGAGGCGTCGAACCCCTCCCAGAACGAGCGCAGCGCGAGCAGAGACGTGCGCTTCTCGGCCATGAACTGCTGGCACAGGCGGCGAGGAGAGGAGCCACGCTCCTGGCACACCAGTGCCAGGCCCGCCTTGGTAAGGCGTGGGCCAAGCTCGGCGTACACGCGCTCCATGTCGCGTCTGTTCGTAAACAGCGTGAGCACAGAGCCATCCATCGAGCGATGGACGTCGTACAGGAGCTCGATGAGCGCATCGAGGTAGTTACCCTCGTTTGGAGCTGGCATGTCCTTGGTCACAATGACCGACATGCTCTTGTCGTAATCAAAACTGGAATCAAGTCGCACGTCCTTGCGCTCAAAGGCGCTCAGCCGGTCGAGACCAACCGCATGGTCGAAGTGCGAGAAGTCGTCCCGCACCGCCATGGTGGCCGAGGTGAACACCACGCTCTTCATCTCGGGCAGCCACTTCTCGGCAAGGTCAGCACCCACATCGAGCTTCTCGGCAAGGAGCTTCTCAGCGCCTATGCGCCGCTTGGAGCGGTACAGCTCCGCGGAGTACACGTACGTCTGGTCCTCTCCGCCCAGGATGAGCCTAAGGCTCTCGAGCAGCTCGGAGACAAAGCGTCCTGACTCCGTGAGATCTGCCGAGAGCTGCGGCGTGACCTCGCCCAGCTTCTCCTCCGCCTCGCCCAGGTGCTTTGCCGCCTCGTCGAGGTGGGCGAGCGCCGCAGAGCCGGCCTCGGCAACGGCACCCCACTGGGACGTCTCGCGGACCTTCTCGTCAATCCAGAGCGTAACCATGTCGTAGCCGCCATCGCCACGGGCTATTGCCCCCAGCTCGTGGATGGCCATGAAGAGGTCTGCGGTTGAGACCGCGGCGCGCGAGACGGACGCAGCGGCCTTGGTGAGCAGCCCCTGCACGAGGGTCGCCCCCTCGAGCTTCGAAGCGGAGACTGACGTCATGACCGAATGGAGCGCTCCGCTCTTGGTGCCCCCCAACAGCTCGAACGCAGCGCGAGCGGCGTCTCCCGAGACCTCGTGCGCCCACTGGCGGCGCGCCTCCCCCTCAAAGGAGTGGGCCTCGTCCACCACCCAATGGCGTATGGGCGGCAGTATCTTCCCCTCCGCCGCAACGTTGCGAAGCAACAGGGAGTGGTTGGTCACGACCACGTCCCCGCTTGCGGCGCGCCGACGGGCGCCGTGCACCAGGCACTCGTTGGGGAAGTAGGGGCACCTCGTGCGCAGGCACTCGCCTGGTGTGGTCGTGAGCATCTGCCGAGGCACGTAGCGCCAGCGGATGCCAAGGGCGTCGAGGTCGCCGTCGGGAGACTGGCATGCGTAGGCATACGTCACCGCGATGGCGGTAAGCATGTCTCCGGCGATGGCATTGTCGGAGCGCCCGTCGTTGCGAGCCAGCTCGAGGGGCAAATCCTCCACCGCGGCGCGGTCGAGCCTGTGGAGGCAGGGGTAGTGCTCGTAACCCTTCAGGCTGTGGAACGTGAGGCCGTTTGGAAGCGCCCGCGCAAGCGCCGGAAGCTCGTGGGATACGAGCTGGTCGGTGAGGGCGTTCGTCTTCGTGGCAATGCCCACCGTCACGTTGTTGCGCTGTGCGAAGAGCACCTCGGGCAAAAGGTAGGCGATGGACTTTCCAACGCCCGTGCCCGCCTCGATCGTGCGGTGCGTCGAAGTCGCAAGTGCCTCTCGCACCTCCAGCGCCATCGCCACCTGCTCCGGGCGGGTCTCGTAGTTGTCGTACATGCGGCCAACCACGCCTTCAGGCGCGAACTCGTCCCGAATCTCCTCGGGCGAGGGAGCAACGAGCGCCTCGTCGCTCTCGGCGGCGTCGGCTCTGGGGCGCGCCTCCTCGCGAGCCACGATTCCGTGGCGAAGTGCCTTGAGCGAGAAGGGCTCAGGGCCTCGCTCCGCAGCAAGGTGCGCAAGGACGGGCCTGAATGGCCATTCTGCCTCGGGATGCATCTCGGACAGGCGCCCGAGGAGCCCAGCCGGAAGGTCGGAGAGGCCAAGGAGGATGATGCGCCACATGCCACAGAGCGCGTCAACGTCATCGCCTGCGCGGTGCGTGACGGAGCCACAGCCAAACGCCTCCGCCATGTCGGAGAGCCGGTGGGAAGAGAGGCGCGGGAGGGCGATCCGCGAGAGGGCGAGCGTGTCTATCCAGGTGTCCGACACCTCCGCGCCACCACGGACCCCCTCTATGAACGTGCGGTCGAAGGTCGCGTTGTGAGCCAGGACGGGAGCGCCACCCACAAAGTCCGCGAGCGCGCGCACCGCATCCTGCGGGCTTGGGGCGCCCGCCACGTCGATGTCGCGGATACCGGTGAGCCGCTGGATCTCTGGGGGGATGGGCCTGCCGGGGTCGACAAAGGTCTCGAAGCGCTCGGTGACCTCACGGCCAGAAAGCCTTGCGGCAGAAATCTCGATGAGCTCGCAATCCTTGAACGAGAGGCCCGTGGTCTCCGTGTCGAGCACCACGATTTCTTCCTCGAGCAGGTCGAACCCATGGGTCCGTGCCCGCTCGGCGAGGCTTTGGTAGTTGGCGCGGACGTCCTCGGGCGTTCCAGGGAGAAGCAGCCGCTCAAGGGCGGCTGCAGCTCGTTCGGTGTTCTCTTCTCGCCCGCCTGCGTTGGCAAGGGACATGTCTAGTCCTCCGACTTACCGTGGGCTTCGAGCGCGTACTCCACGAACTTCTTGCAGAGCTCGGGGAACTCGATCCCGCCATGACGAGCGGAATCCGGAAGGAGACTGGTCTCGGTCATACCGGGGATGGTGTTCGTCTCGAGAATGACCGGCGTTCCATCCTCGCGCACAATGAAGTCGCTGCGGGACGCCCCGAGCAGATGCAGGGCACGATGGGCGCGCACCGCAAGCTCCTGTGCATGCGCGTAGACGCCCGCCTCCAAGCGCGCCGGAATCACATGGTGCATGGAAGAGGGCTCGTACTTCACCTTGAGGTCATAGAACTCTGCGCCGGTCACGATCTCGACGATGGGGAGGGCCTTGGGCTCGTCGTTTCCAATGACGGGCACCGTGATCTCGGTGCCGGTCACGCACTCCTCGATAAGCGCACGGTCACCGCCCTGTGTGGCAAGCCTGACTGCGTCCGCAAGCTGAGAGGCGCTCGTGACGCGCGTGACGCCAAAGCTCGAACCGTTTGCTGCGGGCTTCACGAAGAGCGGCAGCCCCAGCTCGTCGACAATGCGGTCAACGTCTTCCGCCTTGAGCTCCGTGCCAGGGGCAACATCGGTGCCTCGGGGCGTGGGGATGCCGGCCTCGCGGTACAGGGTCTTCGCGACCTCCTTCTCGGTGCTCACGGCACTCCCAAGGACGCCCGAGAAGGTGTAGGGCATGTGCAGAATCTCGAGGAGGCCCTGGATGCAGCCATCCTCGCCATAGTGCCCGTGCATCGCCACGAAGGCCACGTCGTAGCCACCTGAGGTGAGCTGCGAGACAAAGTCGCCGCTTGCAACGTCGAGCAGGTCAACGCCCTTAAAGCCGGCCTCGGTGAGCGCCTTCTGGCACGCACGACCCGAATCCAGGGAAATCTCCCTCTCGTCGGACCAGCCGCCGGCGATAACCACAACCTTGAGCCCCAACACGTCCTGACTTGTCATGTGCTCTCCCTCGCATTTCTCCGCCGTGCGGTAGACTCAAACCAACACGGAGACGGTAACCCAAAGAGGATACTCCACCACGCCAAGCAACTAGGGCAAGGGGCCAGAAATGCAGACGGATGACGTCAATACACACACCGAGAAGCTCGACCTCAGGAATTGCACGCATGGACAGCTCGAGGCTCTTCTCGCTGAGCTTGGTCAGCCCAAGTTTCGCGCCAAGCAGGTCGAGGACTGGGTCTGGGTCAAGAACGTCACCTCGCTTGACCAGATGACCAACCTATCTAAGGCACTTCGCGCCCAGCTCGCCGAGTATGTGACGCTCGGGGGAGTCGAGGAGGTCGCTCGCCAGGTTTCGCAGGACGGAAGCCGCAAGTACTTGCTCCGCTTCCCTGATGGTGTTGCCGTTGAGTGCGTTGGCATGCCTTCCAAGAACCGCCTTGCCGTGTGTGTTTCCACGCAGGCAGGCTGCGCAATGGGTTGCGCCTTCTGCGCGACGGGTGCTTCGGGTCTCACGCGCTCTCTCACCGCTGGCGAGATATACGAGCAGGTCATGCACGTTCGCGATGACTTCAACACCCGCGTCACCAGCGTGGTGATGATGGGGCAGGGCGAGCCGATGATGAACTACGACGCTACCCTCGCTGCCCTCAGGCGCCTCAACTCTCCTGAGGGTGCAGGCATTGGCGCTCGCCACCTCACGGTATCTACCTGCGGCGTGATTCCCCTGATCAAGCGTTTTGCCAATGAGCCCGAACAGTTCACGCTCGCCGTCTCTCTCCACTCGGCCAACCAGAGCACACGCAACATGCTCATGCCCGGCGTCAAGAAGTACTCCCTCATTCACCTCTACGACGTGATGGGCGAGTACGTTGACAAGACCGGTCGAAGGCCTACCTACGAATACGCTCTCATCCAGGGCGTGAATGACAACGAGGACGAGCTTGGCGCACTGTGCGACTTCTGCCGCGGCACGCTCGCACACGTGAACATCATCCAGCTCAACGAGGTGCCAGGCTCCAAGTTCAAGCCTGCCAGCCCTGAGCGCGCACAGGAGTTCGTCGCTCGCCTCGCTTCCGTTGGCGTAGAGGCAACAATCAGGAACTCCCGTGGTGCAGACATAGACGCCGCCTGCGGGCAGCTACGTCAGCGTATGAGAGAAGCCTAGGTTTCTTCTCGTTCCTTAGTTTCGCTGCTATGTGTAGAGGAGGGGAGCTGTCCAAATGACAGCTCCCCTCCTTATAATAGAACATTTGTTCTTGTATCCTTGGTCTAATACCCCAGATCTTTCCACTGCTGCATGGTTGCCTGAACGTTAGGTAGAGGCCCATCGTCCGTCATAATGTCGCCTCTCACCGATGCGATTACATCATTTATCCGTTTATAGGACACCTTGACGGTATTGACCATCTTCTCAATGTTTTGCTTGGCTTCGTCAGAGAGTACCTCCCTGTAAACCAGATAACCAGCTCCTACTAGCGTGGCAGTCACAACTACGCATCCCATCAGTTTCTTCATGGTTGTTCCTATTCTCTGGTGAGAAGGTCGACAAGGTGGGCCAGAGCCTCTTCGTCCTCGAATTCAATCTCCACCTTGTTGCGTCCACGTACCGTCTTTACCTTGACGTTAGTGTCGAGCGCCAGCCTCATCTGACGTGCGGCGCGCTTAAAGGTCTGGGGGACCGGCTGCCTGCGCACCGGTTCCGCCTGACTGTTGTCAGAAAACAGTGGAGCGAGTGTTTCTGTCTGCCTGACCGACAATCCCTGCGCCACGACCTTCTCCGCCAGCCGCACTCGACCTTCCTCAGACGGAACCGCGAGTATTGCTCTCGCATGTCCAGCAGTCAGCTTGCCCTCGCTCATGAGGTCTTGGACTTCGTTCGGCAGGTCAAGGAGCCTTAGGGTGTTAGTAATAGAGGATCTAGACTTCGAGACGAGACGGGCAACCTCCTCCTGGGTTAGCCCGTTCTTGTCAATGAGTTGCTTGTACCCCTGCGCCTCTTCGATTGGATCTAGATCAGACCTTTGGAGATTCTCAATCAAGGCCAGCTTAAAGACGTCCTCATCACTGATGTCTCTGATCACAACTGGAACTTCATCGAGGCCAGCCAGCTTCGCAGCCTGGTACCTGCGTTCTCCAGCCACGATTTCGTATGCCGTTCCCTGCTTTCTTACGATGATGGGCTGGAGAATTCCGTTTTGTTTTATTGAATCTGCAAGTTCAGCAAGCTCGTCTGGCTTGAAGTTCTTACGAGGCTGTCCTTTGTTTGGCTTAACCTTCGAGATCGGAAGTGACGATTCCGCTGCTGGAGACCCCACCTCAGCGTTTGCCTCGCCCATAAGGGATTCAAGACCTTTTCCAAGACCACTCTTCTTAGCCACGACGAATCACTTCCTTTGCCAGTTTTGTATATGCTGAAGCACCCTTACTCATTCGCGCATACATGGTCACAGGCAAGCCATGGCTTGGCGCCTCAGCTATCTTGACGTTTCTTGGGATATACGTCTTGAATATCTGTTGACCAAAGTAGTTCTCGCACTCCTCAACAACCTGGTGCGAGAGCGTCGTTCGCGTATCATACATTGTCATTACGACACCAAAGATGGAAAGGGAAGGATTGAGTCTGCTCTTTACCATCCTCATCGACTCAATGAGCTTTGTAACTCCTTCAAGTGCGTAGTACTCGCACTGAATTGGAATCAATAGCTGGTCAGAGGCTACGAGAGCGTTAATGGTGAGAAGCCCCAGTGATGGTGGGCAGTCGATGAACACATAGTCAAATTCGCCCTTTATCTTCTCGACAACGCTCTTTAGGATGCTTTCGCGTGCCATTGCTGATACGAGTTCGATTTCTGCACCTGCAAGTTGAATTGTTGCTGGTGCTACAAACACTCTTTCTTCGACAGTATCTACAATGACATCTTCTATTGGGAAGTCCTGGAGTAGAACATCATACATATCGTGCTCAAGGTCTTCTTTTTCGATTCCATAGCCACTTGTCGTATTTCCCTGAGGGTCAAGGTCAATCACGAGCACTTTCTTCTTTGCTTCTCCAAGTGCCGCAGATAGATTAATTGCCGTAGTCGACTTTCCAACTCCGCCCTTTTGGTTAATTATTGCGAGAACCTTTGGATCCCTATTTGTGAATCCACGCTTTATATCCAGATATCCCACGAATACCCCCAATTGCCGAGCTAAATTCGTCTAATGTTCGTTTACTCACCAACCTGGTGGCTCAATCATAGAGTATTGTTTCACGTGGAACACCGAGAATTCTATTCAATTGAGCTATTTCTGGACTATTCTCTGTGCTTTATTGTTTCACGTGAAACGTATGTATCTGCTTTACCTTCTGTTTAGCAACTTCGTCTCGATGAATTCACCTCATAATGAGTCTGCTTATCAAGTTTCATGTGAAACATTCAATATAAATCTCTGTATTCAGCATCCCGCCTGTTTCACGTGAAACAGCAGATTCTATTTATGCTTACTAATCTAAATGCACCATGTTTCACATGAAACTCGCACTTTGAAGTAAACCCACTGACTCAAATTGAAAAATTATGATAGATGCATTTCCATTATTCACTTTCGATAAGATTCACAAGGGTGCGCAATAGCAAACCGCCAGAGAATATTGAAAGATAGCATTTGTCCTGAGAGACACAGCTGCATATTTAGCTCGAATATGACAATACAATCCACAAAGAAGTTTCACGTGAAACACGACTGGCAGACCACTTG
Organism: uncultured Olsenella sp.; assembly: GCA_900548775.1. Lineage (GTDB taxonomy): Bacteria > Actinomycetota > Coriobacteriia > Coriobacteriales > Atopobiaceae > Tractidigestivibacter. The sequence goes on along the minus strand of URLM01000004.1, from coordinate 12,868 downwards.
ATAATGAGCGCTCTAAACAGAAGCACAACAACTATATTGCAGCATAGACAAATAAAACCGCCTGAGAGCGTCACATATCAACTCTCAGACGGTAGTCGCAAATAGATAATTAGAAAAGAATAGGCTTAAGGCTTGAAGGTGACTACAGCCCCAAAGGCATCTTCTTCGCCATGCCGTTCTGACGTGGCAGTTTGATTCGAGGATTACCGACCTTCTTATAGACGAGAATAGATCTATGACCCAGTTCTCGCGGTAGCTCGTATTCAAACATATTCGTCCTCACGAGTCCACAAATCTGTGCTGCAGAATTAGCTGTCTCAAGCTCTTCACCGGTTGGGTTGCCCTTACCAACAATAAGGAAGCCGTTTCTTCTCAGACAAGGGGTGGCATACTCAATGAGAACATTCGTTTGGGCTACAGCTCGAGCCGTAACAACGTCAAAGCGATGAGGACAGAGGTCGGGCACTTCTTCTGCCCTAGCATGCAAACAAGACACTCTGTCAGAGATACTAAGTTGCTCAGTAAACTCCTGAACTGCTCGCACCTTCTTACCAACAGAATCGACAAGAGTTGCCCTGCAGCCACTGACAATGGTTAAGGGGATCCCAGGGAACCCTGCGCCAGTACCAATGTCGAGAAGTGACGTACTTGCACTGAGCAACTTTGGATCATGGGCAATAAAGAGAAGAGAATCAAGGATGTGGAGGATCAAAGCCTCATGCTCATCAGTAATCCTCGTAAGATTCAAGACAGCATTCTTTTCAATGACAAGCTCAAGATGCTGAACAAGCAGAGCAATGTCTTCAGCGTTCAAATCAAAGGATGAGTAATCATCACATGCGTTGAGTAGATCTGTCAGCTCAGAACTGAGGTCACTGACGGTACTGGAAGTCATACTAGTCTCCTAATGAAGAGTCAATCAAGAAGCACAAATTGTCACTGCCAAAAACTCTTGAGCAGTGAAGAATTGGCACGAAAAAGGAGGGTAGCGGCTGCTACCCTCCTAAACTCTATCGCATGTGAGAGTCTAAGACATCAATTAGAGCTTAACAGGCGTTACCACAACGTACCTGTCAGGGTCCTCGCCCTCAGAATGCGTGGTCACCTCGGCGTCACCCCTCAACGCAAGGTGAACCAACCTACGGTCGTAAGCATTCATGGGTGCAAGCTTGACACTCGAACCATGGCTCTTTGCACGCGAAGCAGCATTGAGAGCCATCTGCTCAATCTTCTTCTTGGCGCGACTACGATAGCTCTCAATGTCAACAACAATGGGATAGTAGAACTTGAGACGACTGCTCAAGAGAGTCGTGATGACAGTTTGAAGCGCCTCGAGCGTACGTCCATGACGGCCGATAAGAACGGCGAGATTACCACCACTCACATCAAGTATGAGCTCGCCCTCCTTGCCATCGTACTCGTCGATGGAGGAGTGGGTCTCGCCAAACAGATTGAGGACACCACGAAGATACTCGACCGCTACATCTGCGATGCGATCGGTCTCCTCATCGGTAAGCTCGATGCCGGCCTCATAGTGCTCTCGAATCGAAGCAAACTCGTCTACCGAGTCAGACTGGGCATCGAGACTATCCGACAAGACGGCCTCGTCAGTCTCGACGGCCTCGTCGAGGATTCCTTCCTCCATCACAGACCTCCTAAAAAGGTAGGTATATAGACAACATAATATTCAAACCTATAAATAATTAATGCTAAAATCTAATTAAAATCGGATAACAAGCAATCTAGTTCTTCTTGTGGGGACGGGGCTTCTTCTCCTTGCGCACCACGTCAACCGAGACGGCCGCCTGACCCTGCATGCTCTGCTCGGCCTCGGCCTTTGCCTTCTCCATGACCTTACGGGTGACAAAGTACTGCTGGACGATTCCCCACAGCGCAGACGCGTTGTAGTAGAGAACCACGCCTGCGGGAATGCTCCATCCAAACCAGGCCATCATGACGGCCATGACGGCACCCATGCCGAGCTGCTGCTTGCGCTGGTCCTCGGAGACCTGCCCGGAGTTGATGGCCATCTGGAGGAAGGTCAGCACGCCAAAGAGCACGACGAAGAAAATGTAGATGAAGGCGCCACCAAAGCCATCGGAGCTGAGCATGCTGCTCGCGGATCCACCAAGGGAGGGAATCACGTTGTAGAAGCTCGCGTCGGTAGGAATGCGATCGCGCGCGACGGTAAAGAGTGCGAAGAAGACAGGCATCTGAAGAAGCACGGGCAGGCATCCCATGACGGGGTTGAAGTGGATGTCAGAGTAGAGCTTCTGCATCTCCTGAGCCTGGCGCTCGGGGTTGTCCGCGTACTTTGCCTGCAGCTCCTGAATCTTCGGCTGGGCCGCCTGCATGCGCGCGGACGACTCGACCTGCTTGTTCATCAGCGGCATGATGAGTATGCGGATGATGACGGTCAGGATGATGATCGCGAGGCCCCAGTCCCCGCAGAATCCCTCGATGCCCGCGAGCACGGCGGCAAAGAAGTTAATAATCCAATCCCACATGGTTCCTCCGTGAGTGTTCCCAACAGACTAGGGAACGGGGTCGTATCCACCGGCGTGGAAGGGATGACACCGCAGGACGCGCTTCACGGCAAGCCACCCACCCTTCGCCAGACCGTACTTTGCGATAGCCTGGCGGGCGTACTCCGAGCAGGTGGGCGTATAGATGCAGTGCGGGAGGAACAAGGGCGAGATGTGCCGCTGATAGAACCGGATGGCTCCCGTAGCTGCACGCGAAAGCGCAGTCTCCCCCTTGGACTCAGCCACGCACCACACCGGCCCTCTCGAGCAACCTCTCAAGAGACGTCGCCACGCGCTCGGGAGAGCTGTCGTGGGTCTTGTCGGTCGAGAAGAGGATTACGTCGTAGCCGTCACGCGGTAGCGAACAAGCGCGTGCTGCCTCACGCAGGACGCGCTTGCACCTGTTTCTGTAAACGGCGTTCCCAAGCCTTTTTGGCGCAACGAAGGCGACCTTAGCCAGGTCGCCTTCGCTTGTTGGCACCACTCGAATGCGCAGTAACGCGTCGTTGTAGCGCTTTCCGCGCGAGAAGACCCTCTCAAATTCGACACGCGATTTGATGGTCTCCATGTGATGACCTGCTAGACAGTGAGCTGCTTGCGGCCCTTGGCACGACGACGGGCGAGAACCTTGCGGCCGCCCTTGGTGGCCATGCGGGCACGGAAGCCGTGGGTCTTGGCGCGCTTACGCTTGTTGGGCTGATACGTACGCTTCATGGTGTATTCCTCCCATACGGGTTTGATGTCTTGAGTCCTGAGCCCAAAGATTGTAAGGGTCTCTCAGCCAATATGTCAATTTAAAGCAGAATAACTGCACGGATTCTTGTACAGGGACGCACCGCTGTCGCATCAGAATCACTGGAAACTACGCGCCTGGTCTTGCAAGAAATCTTTCGTTGAACGAAAAGAACTTCTCACTACCATGACAACTTTCTTCCTGATGCTATGATTTTCCAGCCGGTATTTCACGTTTAGACCCAGTTATCAACCAAGTTTCATCCGTTGTTGAAAACTTTCGTTCACATAGAAATCCGAGTGAAAGTTTTCATCCAAGGTTCAAACGAGGTTAAAAAGTCAAAGCTGGTGAAAGAATTAAGAGGTAAAGCGGGATGGACCACGCGTTCTACCCATTTGTCGACAACACGCCCCAGCCCGAAGGGGGCGAGCAGGGCACCCAAGGGTCTTCAGATGCTGCTGGTCAGGCATCGGGAGACCTTGGTGGCGTCCGCTATCCCGCGCGCATAGCCATCTATGACGACGCGGCCGCGGCGCCGCGCGTGGTGGTCATCGAACCCAAGGACATCCGAAGCTACCTCGAGGAGATCACCGCGACCGTCAACCGACTCGCGCACGAGCAGGGAAGCAACATACCCTTCACCGTAATCAGGGAAATTGTCGAGAACTTCATCCACGCGTACTTCATCGCACCGACCATAACCATCCTGGATGGCGGAAACACGCTGCGCTTCTCCGACCAGGGGCCAGGAATCCAGGAGAAGGACTTGGCGATGGAATACGGCACCACCTCCGCGACGGAGGAGATGAAGCACTACATTCGCGGAGTAGGTTCGGGCCTTCCATACGTGCAGCAGTACATGACGGACAAGGGCGGAAGCCTCACCATAGAGGATAACATCTCCGGTGGAACGGTAGTAACCATCTCCACCAGGCCAAAAGAGGATGCCGAGAGATGCGCGGCACCAGGCAAGCCAGCGGCGCAACCGATGCAGCCGGCGCAGGCCCCAATGCCGCAGCCATATGGGCAGGTTCCCGGACAAGTCCCATATCCCACGCAGCGGATGCCGTCGGCCTACCAGCAACCCTACATGCCAGGCTACCAACCGTACCTCCAACCGGCGCCAAACCAGGCACAGCAGGGATACTACCCGCAGCAGGGCTATCAGCAGGGTCCCTACCAGCAGCAGATGGCAACGCCGGCCCCGCCGACGGGGCCCGCCTCAACACCCATGTCCGCGCCTGTCCCAGAGCAGCAGCCGGCAGCATGGACTGCCGAACTCGGCCGAATCAACCTGTCAGACCGCGCACAGGCGATCCTCGAGTACCTCTCCGCGCACGAGATGGTCGGTCCCACCGAGCTTGTGCGGTCCTACGGCAGGTCGGCGCCCACGTGGTCACGCGAGCTTGCGAACATGGTCCAGATGGGCGTCCTGAAGAAGATCGGTCAGAAGTACTACCTCACGCAGCTGGGGCAGAACTTCGTATAGGCACAAACTTCCTGTCCGGGTTCTGCTCACCGTCTGGCCCAAATAGTCGACAGGAGTCAGGGTTTTCAACATTTCTCGTAGTTCTCGACCATCTCAATAGTTCGCAGAGGTGAGTTTTCAACATTTCCCTATAATGGTCTCTCGCATTATTAACGGATGCGGGATGCGTCCGAGGACACCGAGAGGGACACGCGGGGATGGGACCAGAGATCGACGCAGACACCGAAGCACTGTGGCAGGACATGTTCGACCTGGTAAGCAAGAGGCGCCTGCCCGGCTCGGTCATGGCGATGCTCAGAAGCTGCTCGCCGACGTCGCTCGACGGCGGCGTTCTCCACGTCGAGACGCACAGCCGTACGGTCAAGAACCGCCTCTCGAAGAACCTCGGGGTCATCAACGAGTGCCTTACCGAGGCAGCCTTCGAGCCGACGACGCTCGACATCACGTTCGTGCAGGACCCAGACGCAGCACCCCTCGCACCAAGCTCGGCGGTGACGCCAGAGGAGGCGCGGCGCTGGATGGCGCCCTCTCCTCGTGAGGCAGCACCGGCACCCGCACCTACCGCGCCCACGATCCCGCCAAGCAACCCGGAGGACGCATGGCTCGACGAGAACGCCGCCAGAGAGGCAGCGGGCCACGAGCGACGTGCCGCTAACCCCCTGGTGGACGACATCTCCGAGATGGACTCCAAGCTCACGTTCGACCGCTTCGTCGTGGGCGACGAGAACACGTTCGCCTACCAGGCGGCCCTCCAGGTGGCAAACGGCGAGAACCGCACGTACAACCCTCTCTTCATCTACGGCAAGAGCGGCCTTGGCAAGACGCACCTCCTGCGGGCAATCCAGAACTACATATCGGCGAACGACCCCACGCGTGTCTGCGTCTACAAGGACGGCTCGTCCTTCATCACCGACTACACCACGGCCATGTCGCACCGCGAGAGGTCCGCGCCGGACATCCTGCGCGACCACTACTACGACATCGACGTCCTCATCATCGACGACATCCAGAAGCTCGCCGGAAAGGCGGGCACCATCGACTTCTTCTTCGACGCCTTTAACCACCTCACCAGTGCGGGCAAGCAGATCGTGCTTGCTGCCGACCGCTCGCCCTCGCAGCTCGGTGCCGAGGCGGCGTTCGACGAGCGCGTGACGAGCCGCCTGGACTCGGGCTTCTCGACGTCGATCCAGGTGCCAAACTACGAGCTCAAGCTGCGCCTCATAACCACCTTCTGCGAGCGCATGCACGAGGACGCCACCGAGGGCCACGTAGGCCTGGCCATCACCGGCACCATCTCGAAGGAGAACATCAGCTACATGGCCGAGCGCGCGGGAACCAACATCCGCGTGATCGAGGGGTTCTGCCAGCGCTGCCTCATCGCCGAGACGCACCGCGAGCAACACGGCGAGGAGCTCTCGCGCGAGGACATCAACCGACTCGCCAAGGAGTCCTGGCCAAACGGCGAGAAGCAGTACAAGATCGAGGAGATTCAGCGCGCGGTCGAGCAATACTTCGACATCTCCCACACCGACCTCGTGGGCGAGAAGCGCAACAAGGACATCATGGCCGCGCGCCACATCGCCGTGTGGCTCTCGAAGGAGCTTTGCGACGCCACGTATGCCGAGATAGGCGAGCACTTTGGCGGCAGGAGCCACGCCACTATGCTCAACAGCATCAGGGTGGTGGACAAGAAGCGCAAGGACGACAAGATCTACCACGACCGGCTGGTGCAGATACGCGACAACATCACCGAGAACACCTAGGTCGACAAGATGGGAGAAAGGCGTATGAAAACCCTCGAAAAGTGGGGACACAATGTTGAGAGAGTTCTCAACACGCCTTCGACCGTCGAGAACCGCATGTTCGAAGTAGATGTGACAAAAGAAATGTCATGGCATCTACCAGCGAGTTTGTGAGTTCTCAACTTTTAGACAGGTCTTATTACTACTATTGCTTTTATATATAGATAAAGAACTAATAGATAAGAGAGGGCAGCCATGAGGTTCACCGTAAGTCAGTCTTCACTTCTCAAGGCACTGTCAGTCGTTGCCAAGGGCATGGGGACAAGCTCGACCCTTCCCTTGCTCTCGGGCATCTACATCAAGGCCGAGGAGGGCACCCTCGAGTTCCAGACCAACAACCTCACGATCACGATCCGCCATCGCATTCCGGCAAATGTTGAGGAGTCTGGCGAGACGGTCGTCTCGGGCAAGATGCTCACGAGCATCGTAAAGACGCTTGACGATGCCGCGGTGACCTTCGACGGAGGCGAGCGCACGATTTCCATCTCGTGCGAGAAGTCCTCCTTCCGCCTGAACACCCTGAACCCCGCCGACTGGGCCGCCTTCCCCGAGTACTCCCTCGAGGACGCGACCGAGCTTCCGAGCGAGCTGCTCTCCGGCATGGTCGACAAGGTCTACAAGGTCACCTCCAAGGAGACCACCCGTCCCATCCTCCAGGGTATCCTGCTCACTGCGTCCAATAACACCATCCGCCTGGTGGCGACCGACTCCTACCGCCTGGCCGTCTGCGACGCCTCGGCCGAGACAGGTGAGGGCGAGTTCCGCACCATCGTTCCCGGCTCCGTCTTCCACGACGTGCTCTCGATGCCCAACCTCGAGGAGCGCATCTCCATCGGCACCACCGACAGCCAGGTGGTCTTCACCTTTGGCAACACGACCTTCATCTCGAGCAAGATCGAGGGCAACTTCCCCGACTACCGCCAGCTCCTCCCGTCGAGCTGCAACACCTCGGTGCGTATAGACGTCGAGGCCTTCGCGGCCGCCCTCAAGCGCGTCTCGGTGGTCGCCATCTCCAACGCCTCCGTGCGCTTTGACATCGATGCGGACGGCAAGCTCATGCGCCTCTCGGCGTCCTCGCCGGACCAGGGCGAGTCGACCGAGCTTCTGCCCGTGGAGGTCGAGGGGCAGAGCCTCTCTATCGCCCTCAACTACCACTACGTCTTCGACTGCGTGAACGCCGTCTCCGACAAGAAGGAGCTGGTGCTGGAGCTGCAGAGCAACATGCAGCCAGGCATCTTCAAGACCAACGGCAAGGTCAACTACCTCTACATGCTGATGCCCGTCCGGATGTAGCGTGGGCCTTCTCGTAGAGAGCCTCGGGCTCGAGCAGTTCAGGAACTTCCGCGACCGCGAGGTGTCCTTCTCGCCCACGACCACGATCCTTGTGGGGAGAAACGCCGTGGGCAAGACCAACACCGTCGAGGCGCTGCAGATGCTCACGGCGGGGGCGTCCTTCAGGCACCCCACGCCGTCGCAGCTCATCCTCGCTGGCTGTGACCGGGCGCACATCGCCGCGCGGCTTTCTGGCGATGGCCGCGTGGTGGACGTGGCCTGCGACATCACACCGCAGCGCAGACAGTTCTCGCGCAACGGGAAGCACTGCCAAGCCGCCGACATGCCCGCCTCGCTCATGAGCGTGCTCTTCTGCCCGGATGACCTCTCGCTCGTGAAGCGCGGCGCCTCCCTCAGGCGCACCGAGCTGGACAGCTTTGGCTGCCAGGCTGCGGTGGGCTACTCCAAGCTCCTCTCTGCCTACACCCGCACGGTCGAGCAGAGAAACCGCCTGCTCAAGGACGACAGGCCGGACCTGTCGCTGCTGAGCGCATGGGACTCCTCCGCTGCCGTGGGCGGGGCCACCCTCCTGCAGGCGCGCATGCGCCTCTTTGGCCGTCTGCGCGAGAAGGTCCTGGACATCTACGGGAACATTGCGGGAGGTGAGGCGCTGACCTGCTCGTACCAGAGCACCGTGTGCGACGACCCCCTCTCGCTCACGCGCGACGAGCTTGCGGAGCGCTTCCTCGCACGTCTGGAGGAGACCCGCCCCGAGGACCTCCGCTGCCAGCAGACCACGGTCGGTCCCCACCGCGATGACGTCGTATTCTCGATAGACGGCCGAGACGCCCGAAACTTTGGCTCCCAGGGGCAGCAGCGCTCCATCGTGCTAGCCCTCAAGATGGCCGAGGTGCTCGTCTCGGAGGACGTGACCGGCGCTCGGCCGCTCCTGCTCTTGGACGACGTGATGTCGGAGCTTGACGAGACCCGTCGCCAGTCCGTGATCGAGTTCGCCCAGAGCGGCATCCAGACGGTGGTCACGACCACCAACCTTGGGTACTTCTCGGACGAGCTTCTCTCCCGCTCGAAGGTGGTGGAGTTTGGTGAGTGAGGACTACGAGGGCCTGTCTTCGCTGCTCAAGGGCATGTTCTCTAGCCCAGAGGCCCGTAGGTCCATGAGCGCCAACCAGCGTGCGGCCTACGTGTGGCACAACGTGAACGGCGACGTGGAGCGCGCCCACACCACGGGCGTCTTCCTCAAGGAGCCGTACGTGAAGGGAGCGGCTCCCATCCTGGGCGTCTACGTTGACTCCCGCATGCGCGCGGTGGACTTCAGGGCCAACCGCGAGGTCTATCGCGCCCGCCTCTCCATGGGCGGCCTGGACGTGTCCGAAATCGAGTTCATCGTCTCGCAGTATGGGCACGGACCAGCCACGCGAAGTGAACGCGCACACGGTTCTGCGTCAGCAGGCGGACAGAAGCCGCCGCTGCCGGAGCTGACCGGAAGCGAGCAGAAAACTGTCGAGGAGCTTGCAGGCTCCGTACCGGAATCTCTCAGACAGAGCGTCTACAAGGCCATGAGCCTGTCGTTTAGGCGAGAAAAGAGCAGAGACACGAAAGACGGCTCTTCTCGGCTCTAGTGCCCCTCTCAGCGGCGCTGATGCGCAGGGATTCTGTTTTAGACTCCCTATATTCTTGTGTGCCAAGAAGAAAAGTGCCCTTGGAGTACACTTGAGTCTGTATCTTTCTCAGCTTTGAGGGGAGTCACGTGGCAAACAAGAACGACAACTCGTACGACGCGAGTGAGATCAAGGTCCTCGAGGGCCTTGAGGCCGTGCGCAAGCGTCCTGGCATGTACATTGGTACCACTTCGTCCGCAGGTCTGCACCACCTGGTGTGGGAGATCGTCGACAACTCCGTCGACGAGGCCATGGCGGGCTTCTGCACCAAGATCAAGGTGACGGTCCATCCGGACAACTCCGTGACCGTAGAGGACAACGGCCGTGGCATCCCCGTGGCCAAGCACCCCCAGAAGAAGATCTCGACGCTCGAGGTCGTCCTCACCATCCTGCACGCCGGCGGCAAGTTCGACAACCAGGCCTACAAGGTCTCGGGCGGACTGCACGGCGTGGGCGTCTCGGTTGTCAACGCGCTCTCCAAGAAGATGGTCGTGCAGGTCAAGCGCGACGGCGGCATCTACGAGATGCAGTTCGCCCGTGGCAAGACCACCGAGAAGCTCAAGGAGCTTGGCAAGACCAAGACCACCGGCACCACCATCACCTTCTGGCCCGATGACACCATCTTCGAGACGACGGTCTACGACTACGACACCCTGCACGACCGCCTGCAGGAGACCGCCTTCCTCAACAAGAACCTCAAGATCGTACTCACCGACGAGCGCGAGCTCACGCCGCGCGTGGACGAGTTCTGCTACTCGGGCGGCATCATCGACTTCGTGAAGTACCTCAACGGCTGGAACGGCCAGAAGTACGAGAAGGAGGTCCTCCCCGGCCTCTCGAAGCCCATCTACATCGAGGGCAAGTCAGACCCCGACGCCCCCTTCTCGCAGATGGGCGAGGTCGAGGTCGCCCTGCAGTGGAACACCACCTACTCCGAGCACACCCTCTCCTTTGCGAACGACATCTACACCGAGGAGGGCGGCATGCACCTCGAGGGCTTTAGGACGGCCCTCACCAAGGCCGTGAACGACTACGGCAAGCGCCAGAACATCATCAAGGAGAAGGACCCCAACCTCACGGGCGACGACATCCGCGAGGGTCTCACCGCCGTGGTCTCGGTCAAGCTCCCCGACCCGCAGTTCGAGGGCCAGACCAAGGCCAAGCTCGGAAGCTCCTACATGCGCACGCTCACCAACCGCATCGTGAGCCAGGGCATGGCGGAGTACCTCGAGGAGCATCCCAACCAGGCCAAGGAGATCCTGAAGAAGGCATCCCAGGCCGCGAAGGGCCGCCTTGCCGCGCAGAAGGCCCGCCAGGCAACCCGTCGCAAGGGCCTTCTCGAGAGCGCGAGCCTGCCTGGCAAGCTGGCCGACTGCTCCGTGCGCGACCCCGAGATGACCGAGCTCTTCATCGTCGAGGGCGACTCCGCAGGCGGCTCTGCGAAGATGGCCCGCGACCGCTCCATCCAGGCGGTTCTCCCCCTGCGCGGCAAGATCCTCAACGTGGAGCGCGTGCAGGAGCACCGTGCCCTCTCGAGTGACACCATCACCTCGCTCATCACTGCCATCGGCACGGGCGTGGACCAGGAGTTCGACATCGGCAAGGCTCGCTACCACAAGATCGTCATCATGACCGATGCCGATGTCGACGGCGCGCACATCCGCATCCTGCTCCTCACCTTCTTCTACCGCTACATGAAGCCCATGATCGAGGCAGGCTACGTCTACGTGGCCCAGCCGCCCCTCTACCAGCTCAAGCCCAAGGGCAAGAAGCACGGCAAGTACATCTACACCGACGAGGAGCTTGCCGTGGAGGCCAAGAAGTTCGAGGACTCCACCAAGTACACCGTCCAGCGCTACAAGGGCCTGGGCGAGATGGACCCCGAGCAGCTGTGGTCGACCACCATGGAGCCCAAGAACCGCATCCTCCTCCAGGTGACCATCGATGACGCCATGGCGGCCGAGCGTGCCGTCTCTGACCTCATGGGCACCCAGGTCGAGAAGCGCAAGGACTTCATTCAGACGCACGCCAAGGATGTGCGCTTCCTCGACATCTAAGGCCTTCACCAGGCGCTATAAGCGAGAGATGAGAAAGGCAACTCGTGGCAGACGATAACAACAGGAACCATGGTCCCGCCGATGACGAGGACGACCTAGAGAACGGCCTTACGCCCGACGAGGACGATGACCTCGAGGACGAGGAGACGGACGACGAGGACTACGACGTCGCCGACGATGATGACTCGGACGATGACGACGATGACTCCGAGGACGTAGGTCACCTCGCCGGTGCAGACCTCGACCACACGATCTCTGACGAGGCAGGCACGCGCCTCGACCTCACGGACATCCACGGCGGCACGCTCAAGCCCACCGACATGGCAACCGAGATGAAGCAGTCCTTCCTCGAGTACTCCATGTCGGTCATCGTGGCGCGAGCCCTCCCGGACGTGCGCGACGGCCTGAAGCCCGTCCACAGGCGCATCCTCTACGCCATGAACGAGGCGGGCATCACGCCCAACAAGCCCCACAAGAAGTCGGCCTGGACGGTCGGCGAGGTCATGGGTAAGTACCACCCCCATGGTGACGCAGCCATCTACGACTCGATGGTACGCATGGCGCAGGACTTCTCCATGCGCCTGCCGCTCATCGACGGCCACGGCAACTTTGGCTCCATCGACGGCGACCCCCCGGCGGCCATGCGTTACACCGAGAGCCGCCTCACGCGTGCGGCCATGGAGATGCTCGCCGACCTCAACAAGGAGACCGTCGACCTCCAGCCCAACTACGACGAGTCGCTCACCGAGCCCGCCGTCCTCCCGTCGAGGCTCCCCAACCTCCTCGTGAACGGCTCCTCGGGCATCGCCGTGGGTATGGCCACCAACGTGCCGCCCCACAACCTCCGCGAGGTCGCGGCAGCCGTGAACATGCTCATCGACAACCCTGAGGCAACGACCGACGAACTCATGACCGTGCTTCCCGGGCCGGATTTCCCCACCGGCGGCGTCATCATGGGCACCGAGGGCATTCGCGACACCTACGAGACCGGCCGCGGCTGCATAACCGTGCGCGCCAAGGTCCACGTCGAGCAGGTCAAGAACGGCCGCCAGCGCCTGGTGGTCACCGAGATTCCCTACGCCGTCAACAAGGGGCTTCTCCAGGAGAAGATCGCCCAGGCGGTCAACGAGAAGAAGATCGAGGGCATCTCGGACATGCGCGACGAGTCCAACCGCAAGGGCATGCGCATCGTCATCGACCTCAAGCAGGGTGCCGTCCCGCAGGTGGTGCTCAACAACCTCTACAAGAAGACGGCCCTGCAGTCCAACTTCAACGCCATCGACATCGCCCTGGTCGACGGCGTGCCCCGCA
>URLM01000003.1 GCA_900548775.1 uncultured Olsenella sp. | reverse complement strand
AATCGCTGCGACAACGAACCCTCCGGCGAGAAAACGGCGCCGGAGGCCCCACTTCAGAGGAAATCCCTGCTACAATCCGCCCTCCGGCACCGAAAAGACGCCGGGGTCGGGGTTCCCGACGGGATTCCGTACCGGATGCGCCCTCCGGCGAGAATTCGACATCCCTACGCCCAGATACACGTTTCGGAAGCGCTCTCAGAGGTCTTTTCTCATCCAGACGTGGGGGCAACCCTCGTCGTCGCATCTTTCGTCGAGTGCGTGAAAGCCAAGCTTCTCGTAGAAACCCTGTGCCCTAACCTGCGCCAGAAGCTCAATGCGATGCTGGCCGTCCTCAAGCGCGCACTTCTCGCACGCGCGGACAAGCGCCTGGCCTACGCCCTTTCCCCTTCCAGCCTTGAGCACTGCGAGCCGGCCAAGCACATAACAGCCCCGCGCTGCCGAGAGGAACAGCCGGCAGGTCCCCACCGGCGCGCCTTCTTCGGAGGCAACGAGGTGCAGCGCAGAGGCGTCAATCTCGTCAAACTCGTTCTGGAAGCCCTGCTCCTCCACGAAGACTCTCGTACGGACGAAAGTCGCCTCCTGTGGAAGCGAGCGATACGAGCCAATATCCAAGTGAGACACCCTGCCCAGTCCTATCGTGCGCTTGCCCTGTGAAGAATGGTCACGTTCTCCACGTGGAAGGTCTGCGGGAAGAGGTCGACGGGCGTCACGCTCACCGGCTCGAACATGCCCTCCTCGCGGAAGCGCGCGAGGTCACGGGCGAGCGTCGCCGGGTCGCAGGAGACGTAGGCGATGGCTCGTGCAGGCTGGTCGGAGAGCTGTGCCACGACGTCGGCCGCGAGGCCGGCGCGCGGAGGATCCACCACGATGATGTCGGCGTCGACGTCGGGGAACTCGATGCCCGCGTCCCCACCGATTGGATCGACGTTCGTGAGGTTCGCCGCGTCCAGGTTGTGTCGCAAATCGCGCACGGCAGGTCCATAGGATTCGACCGCCGAGACAAAGCCGGACTTGCGCGCAAGCGGCAGCGTGAAGGTTCCCGCGCCGCAATAGAGGTCCATGGCCTCCTCATCCTCGGTGGGGGCAAGCCCCTCCATCACCAGCGAGACAAGCTTGTCGGCGCCCCTGGTGTTCACCTGGAAGAACGAGGGCGCCGAGACACGCATGGACTCGCTGCCCACAAGCTCGCCCCAGGAGCCCCTGCCTGAAAGCCGCTCGATGCCGGCGATGCGACGTGCCTTGGCCGGCCCCTTCTGCATGACGCGCACGACGGATGTCACCTTTGTGGCGTCGCCCAGCACCTTGGCCACCTGCGGGCGCGGGAAGGGCCCAGGGGCGCCCCAGAGGGCCACCTCGAGCTCCTTTGTGCGCCGAGAAGCGCGAATGCCCACGCGCTCAAGCCCCAGGTCACGAGAGCCCGCCAGGAAGTTCATGGCCCCCTGCACGGCCTTCACGACGCCCTTGAACTTAGTGTCCAGAAGCGGGCAGGCGGGGACCTTCACCACGCCGGCAGACCCTGCCGCATGCATCCCTACTACGGCGCGCCCGCGTTGGGTCTCCACGGCAAGCTCGATCTTGTTGCGGTAGCCCCAGGGGTCGCCGGGGGCGACGATGGGTGCCACGAGGGCCTCGGCAGTCTCGGCCGGGAAGCCCCCCAGGCGCACGAGAGCATCAACGACGCCGGAGCGCTTGGCAGCAAGTTGCGCCTCGTAGGAGAGATGTGCCCAGGGGCAGCCGCCGCAGACGTCCACAAAGGGGCACGGCGGTGTCACGCGGTCTGGCGAGGCCTCGAGCACCTTGGTCACATGCGCACGGGAGAAGCGCGCCTCGTCGGCATCGGTCTCTGCCTCCACCGTGTCACCTGGCACGCCACCCGTCACGAAAACGGTTTTGCCGTCACCGTCGTGCGCAATCGCCTCGGGGCCGTAGCCCATACGCTCGATCTTGAGCCTCGTTGTCGTCATGCATGTGTCCTTGCGCTAGTCCTCGTCCATCGGTCCGCCAAAGAGTACGCCAAAACCGCGGCCAATGAGTGAGAAAGCTGTGGCGATGCGGCTTCGCTTCTTCCGGGCGGGTGTCGGCGCCGGCGTGACGGGGGTGGGGGCGGGGACCGATGCGGGGGCTGGCGCTGCGGGTTCTGTCTCGGCTGCCGCGGCCGCCTCCGGCTTCTCCTCGGCAACCGGTGCGGTCTCAGGCTGGGTGCCCTCCTGCGGTGCGGAGGCCTCTGCCTTCGCCGGCTCCTCGTCTGTGCGGACCTCCTCTTCCACCTCTGCGTCTTCGGCAGCGGTGAGCACGCGCTCGGCAACCTGTGCGGCGTGCTTCTCCTCCTGCTTCTCGGCTTCCTTGCGCTTCTTCTCTCGCTCGGTGATGCGCGCCGTGGTCTCTGACGTGGGGTCGATCGAGGCGACGAGCTTCTCGGCAACATGCGGGTGGTCGTAGCCGCCCGTTGCGGGCAGCGAGGAGAGCGCCTGCGCAAGTCCGTGCGGAATCTTCTCGATGCGTGAGAAGGGCGTGAGCTCGGTGACCTCTGAGTGCTTGGCGTGCGCGCGAACGCGGGCAAGCGCGAGCAGGACCTCCTGGCTGTTGATGGGCGGCTCGCCCTTCTCGCGCGGGACCTTCTCCCAGGTTCCCTCGGCGGTGAGCTGGCGCGCCTTCACGTTGTCTGCCAGCTGGATGTTCACGAAGGTCGTGACCAGCGCGCGGCAGGTGGGGTCGAGCACAGGGTAGGCAATCTCCACGCGGCGCTCGGTGTTTCTCGTCATCATGTCGGCGCTGGAGAGGTAGATCGTGTCGGACTCGGCGCCAAAGGCGTAGACACGGGCGTGCTCGAGGAAGCGGCCCACAATCTGGCGCACCACAAGGCCGTCGGTCTTGCCGGGGACATTGGCGCGGATGCAGCAGATGCCGCGCACGATCATGAGGACGCGCACGCCGGCCTCGCAGGCCTCGGCGATCTTGTCAATCACGTCGCGGTCGGTGAGGGAGTTCATCTTGAGGAAGACCTGTGCCGGCTGGTTGGCGCGGGCGCGCTCGATCTCGCGGTCGAGGCCGCGCATCACGAGCGGCTTGAGGCTCGCCGGCGCCACGCCCAACAGCTGGTAGGAGCCGCGGAGGTTGCCCAGCGAGAGGTTGCGGAAGAAGGTGTTGCCGTCGGCGCCGATGGTGGGGTTGGCCGTCATGAGCATGAAGTCCGAGTAGAGCTTGGCAGTCTTCTCGTTGAAGTTGCCCGTGCCCAGGCAGGTGATGCGGCTGATCCCCGCGGCGTCGTGGTAGGTGATCTGGCAGATCTTCGAGTGGCACTTGAATCCCTCGGAGCCATAGATCACGGTGCAGCCCGCGTCCTCGAGCCGCTCCGCCCAGGCGATGTTGTTCTCCTCGTCAAAGCGTGCGCGCAGCTCCATGAGGACGGTGACGTCCTTGCCGGCCTCGGCGGCGGCAATGAGGCTCTCGCAGAGGTGACTGCTCTTTGCCACGCGATAGAGCGTGATCTTGATGGAGATGCACTGGTCGTCTGCGGACGCCTCGCGCACGAGGCGCAGGAGCGGGGACATGCTCTCGTACGGGTAGGTGAGAAGGACGTCGTGGTCCTCCACCTGGCCACGCATGGGGAGCTTGGGGCTCACCATGGGGGAGGGCTGGGGCTCGAACGGCGGGAAGACAACCCCGGCGTGTGCCCAATCGGGGATCTTTGCCTCGAGGCCATAGACGTAGCCCAGGTCAAGCGGCATGTTCACGTGGAAGACGCGGCGCTCCTCAAGGCCAAGCTCCTGGGAGACGAGCGCCTCCCACTTGCGACCAAGCTCGCCGGATACCTCGAGCCGCACCGGCTGCAGGCGCTGGCGCAGCTTGAGGATCTTCTTCATGTGCTGGCGGTAGTCTTCCTCCTCCTCGACGCCCTCGCCGTCGGGGTCGATGTCGGCGTTGCGCGTGACGCGCAGCACCGCCGACTTCTTGGGAACGTAGTCGCCAAAGCTACGGTCGAGGAAGGTACGCATGACGTCCTCGATGAGGGTGTAGCGGAAGGTCCTGGCGCCGGAGGGCAGCTCCACCACACGCGACTCTGAGGCGGGCACCTCGATGATGCCCAGGACCCCAGTCTCGTCAGGACCGTTGAGCGTGCAGGCCACAAACAGGCGGCCGTTCCTCAGGTTGGGGAAGGGGTGGCGGGGGTCAACGACCATGGGGGAGATGATGGGCGCAAGCCGCGAGTCGAAGTACTTCGAGAGGGCCGCGCGGTCCTCCGGCGTGTACGCGTCGGGCGTCACGCGCTGAAGGCCGTGGGAGGCAAGCTCGCCTTCCACCAGGGAAAGCGCCTCCTGCTGGCGAGCGACGTCTGCCGGGAGTGCCGCAAAGACGTCGTCAAGCTGCTCGGCGGGCGTCCTGTTTGACTTGTTGTCGCGCGGCTGGTTCTTGAGCGAGGCGAGGTCGGAGAGGCCGCCGATGCGAATCATGAACCACTCGTCGAGGTTGGAGCCAAAGATGGCGCAGAACTTGAGGCGCTCGAAGAGGGGGACCGTCTCGTCAAACGTCTCGTCGAGCACACGGCAGTCGAAGCGTAGCCAGCTGAGCTCGCGGTTCTGCGTGTAGGAGAAGTCGCGCTTGCGGCGGGCGCCCGTCTCGTCCTTCTCGGTGGCGTCATCGGCAAATGCCGCGGCTGCCTTCTCGAGGGCGTTGCCGCGCGCCTTTGCCTTCCGAGACTCCGCATTCTCTGACGGTGCCTTCTGCTGCTCCGACATGGCCATTCCTCCCCGTACGCGTTTCCGCGCGAATGGATTGATTGTTCTGGTCCTGATTCTAGCAGGGCTCAAAATGACGTATCCGGCTCTCATGGGGTATCGTTTAGGAGGTGAGAAGATGCTTACGAAAGCATTACGGAGGGTGCGATGACAACGGGGCTCAACATTGGCTCGGAGATCGGCGAGCTGCGCAAGGTCATGCTCCATAGGCCAGGAGACGAGCTTCTCAACCTCTCGCCCGACAACATCGGGCGTCTGCTCTTTGACGACATCCCGTTCCTCGAGACCGCGCAGGCAGAGCACGACCGCTTTGCCCAGATGCTCCGCGACGAGGGCGTGGAGGTGCTCTACCTGGACCAACTGGTTGCCGATGCCCTCTCGGCAAAGCCCGCAGCGCGTGGCGAGTTCATACGCGACTACGTTTCCGAATGCGGTATCGACGGGCCTGGCGTGCGCGAGGCCGTGCGTCAGCGCCTCGAGGCAATCGACGACCCGCTCGAGCTTGTGGAGAAGGCCATCACGGGCGTTCGCGCCGACGAGGTCGACCTCACCTCGGTGAAGGACGCTTCGCTTGCCGATGTGATGGAGGCGGGTGGGGGAGACGAGAACCCCATCCTCGTGGACCCCATTCCCAACGTGTACTTCACGCGCGATACCTTCTCGGTCATTGGCACGGGTGTGAGCCTCAACCGCATGCGCTCGGCGACAAGGCGCCGCGAGTCGCTCTTTGGCCGCTACCTCTTCATGTATCACCCCGAGTACGAGCATGCGCCCATCTGGTATGACCCGGCGAGCCCCTACCACATCGAGGGCGGTGACATCCTGGTGCTGAGTGCCAGCGTGATTGGCGTGGGCATCTCCGAGCGCACGCAGCCGGCGGCAATCGACCGGCTTGCCAAGCACCTGCTGTGGAGCGAGGACTCCCAGGTGCGTGCCGTCTATGCCTTCTCGATTCCGCACAAGCGCTCCTTCATGCACCTCGACACCGTCTTCACGCAGGTTGACGTCGATACCTTTACGGTTCACCCCGGTATTCTGGGAACGCTCAAGGTTTTCTCCATCACGCGTGGGGCGCATGAGGGCGAGACCCGCATCTCCCAGATGGAGGGGACGCTGGACCAGGTGCTGGCCAGCGCGCTGGGGCTTCCTGCCGTTCGTCTTATCAAGTGCGGCGGAGACGACCCCATTGCCGCCGCACGCGAGCAGTGGAACGACGGCTCAAACACCCTTGCGGTGCGTCCCGGCACGGTGATGGTCTACCAGCGCAACGCCGTCACCAACGACATCCTCTACCACGCCGGTGTGAACCTCCTGGAGATTCCCTCGGCAGAGCTCTCCCGCGGTCGTGGCGGCCCTCACTGCATGAGCATGGCGTTCTGGAGGGATGCCGTGAAGTAGGCGGGCGGCGAGAGGGGCTGTCATACCCATTGCCGATTTGATTGTTATTTATTGTATCCAGTCGATTATCCTTGCACCGGATTTGGGCGCCTGCGAGGAGAAGTATGGGCTGGTGTATCTGGACTGCAATTCTTGTGGCAATGCCGTATGGGGTGTGGAACTTTGGGCCCATGGTTCCTGGGCAAATTGACATGGGCGCCTTTTCTCTTGCGGTCATTCTGGTAGTGATTGCTGGCTTGCTGGAACCGTGCTTCGGCGAGGAGAAAAAGCACGCCTTGGTCCACCTCCACGTCATTCTGGTGCGTTTGGGATGGGTTGCTACCGCGGGGCTTGTCATTGCCGAGTCATATGCGTTTGTACGTGGTTTCGACGGTCTCATCACGGAGGAGCAGGTCACGCTCAATGAAATTATGTCGATTGTTGAGTTTGCCTGTGGGGCGCTGGCAGTCTCTTGTTGGGGCGTCTCGGCCTTGGGGGATGGGATTTGCAAGGGCGCTCCATCACGAGAGGGCGTCGTTGCGTCTTTCCTGCTCGGAAGCTTGTGGCCAACGGCATGCATGCTTTTCGTGTGCCTTTGGGGGACCAATTCGTTTCTGCCCTCACTTGCTCTCTGCCTCGTGGTCCTTGTCCTTGCGTTAGCGGGAGGGGTGTGTTTTTGCAGGAGTGGCGCCGCATGGAGTGTTCCGTCCTTGCTCTCCGGCCACATGGCGTATCTCGCGTTTCGTAGCTTCGTGAGCGAGTATCGCATGGACGTCTTGGACGCAGGAGTTGAAGATGCGTCATTCTTCGGATCCTTCTGCGTCTGCATGGTGCTGCTTTCGGTGGTGCTGCTCCTGCATGTCCGTTGGGATGAGCGTAGATCTGACGTGAACGCCTGTGGTTCTTCAGGGGACGATTGCTCGGAGAGAGTGGGGCCGACTGCGCCTTCATCCCTGGAGCAAAGTGTGAGCCGCATGGAGCGGCGTCTTGCTGAAGCTTCGAGAAACACTCTTACTGAGCGTGAGGCTTCGGTTCTTGCTCGAACCGCCCTAGGGGCCACTGCAAAGACGATCGGATCCGATCTGGGGATATCTCCGGCCAGCGTTGCGACCTATCGGCATCGCGGCTACGAGAAGCTTTGTGTTAGCGGGGCAAGTGAACTGAGAAAGATGACAATCGGCCTTGATTTGACAAAGGAGTTCCCCGCGGCACCCAAATCAGAAGTTTGTTCAGGGAGGAGGGACTCTGAGGTCAAACCCGAGCCCTCGGTTTCGACTGCCGTCGCCTTTGCCTGCCTTTCGATGGCGCTGCTTGTTGATGCGTCGAACAATGTGCAAATTGGCGGGCAGTGGTATCACAGGGGTACAACTTACATAACGTGGGGGGGCTGCCCTAGCTCTTTCACTGGTTGCATTTCTTTGGACACTGAAGTCTTGTGGACGGTCGTCGCATCCTTGTTCCGAACAAAGTGTCTTGATGCGTATCGCTGATACGGCCATGTCAGTTGTTCTTGTACTTGTGTTGTCTTTCGGCGCCTATTGCGGATGGAGCGGAATGTGGCTCTACAAAGTTTGGGCGCTGGTCCTTATTATCGTTGCGTCTCTTGCCGTGGGAAAAGCACATGCATGCAGAGGAGATCAGGCGCTTCCTCGCTGGCGCGTCGTCCTTGCTGGCTTTAGGTCTCTATTTTATGTACCATCGCTTGCGCTCTTGGGTTCCGCTGGAATTGCGATTGCATATCATCTTGAGCTCTATTATGTGGGTGTGGTAACAGATTGGATTTTCATACTCTTTCCCTCGCTCATTGCCCTTTTTGTCGTAGTGCTCGTTTACCAAGCGCGAGTTGCTGCGGTTCCCATCGCCGAGCCAACCGACAACGAGCTAGACCGAGCCGTTCACTATCTTCAGGGGCGCGGCATCGATGGTATGAGATTGAATATCGTTCTAGACCTTGTGTGCGGTTACGGAGTGTCCGAAGTTTGCCGGCGTCGTTGCACTACTTTGGCAACGGTGAAGTCATACCGACAGCGGACCTATGATGACCTTGGAGTCCACTCAATGCGTGACCTGAGGAAACTTTTGATACATGAGGCGAAAGTGACAAGCCTGGAGCAAATGCATCCTCACGAATGACAGACAGGGATGCGTGATTAGCGCACACTCCCATTCAAAGGAAGAATCGTTGAAAGGGAGTGTTTTGCTGTGGAAGCGATCTTTTCCAAAACACCAAATCATGTAGTAACAATATTGTTCGGAGTGATTCTCTTTTCGTTGGGTTTGATTTCTGTTCCCCATGTTGCATTGGCTAATGTGGTTGACAGTACCGGAGTTGCCGCAAACGTTTCGTATTCTCGTACGAACCCTGTAGTGCCTATTTCGCGCTCTTGGTACGGTGATTCGCTCAACTTGTTGAGTACGCAAACCTTCCAGGATCGATACTTCGATGGCAGAAATGTCGGAATTGAGATGACGGCTAGCTGCCCAATCGACGGTTCATTCACTGTGAGCTTGTTTCGCATTTCAAATGGCAGGGCTTCTCTTGTCGGATCCGCATCATTCAAGCGCAATGGCTTTACCAAGGCAACTTGGGAGAATGTGGGCTCCGGTACGTATCGATTCCTGTGCAAGAAGACTCTCGATGGCAAGCGAGTGACTAGTACAGATGTCGCCATATACAGCTGGTAGGGAGGTGATTGAAGTGCAACTATGGCGTAGCTTGGGTAGGGCCAGGCGTTTGAGGCGCAGCTTGGGCAACAGGTCCCTAGGAAAGAATGCACTATTAGGATTTGCTGCCTGCAACGTAATCCTCTTTGCGAAAGGATGCGGGTTGTTATGGCAACAGAAATAAAGAAAGTAATTGTCGCTGCCAGTTTGGCACTTGTTGCCGTCTTGGGTTCTGCGGCGCCTGCGCTAGCTGACGGTGGGTCATTCAACGTCTGCCTGCCTGCATGGCAGGCACCAGTAACAGTTCGTAACGGATACCATAACGGTGGCTCCTCTGCGACCGTTCAAGTTTACTCATATTCTGATTACGGTGGGAATTTCTGGATTGAGCTGCCGGGTCAAGGGCAATGTGCGGACTCTGTTACGGTCAATGCGGGTGAGACTAAATACCCTTCTTATTACAGTTCCTTCAGGGGTTCTGTGACGCTTATGGGACATCAGGTGGGCTGGGGCCCAAATTCGTGTGATCGTACTAGGGGATACGTAAGCTTCCGCTAGTTATTAACGTCTAGTGCCATGGGGCGGGATCACGACGAGCATCATGCCCTTTAAAATGCGTGGCAGACGGAGGGCGATATGAGCACGGATTGGGGTGTTCTCAAGTTCCACTTTAGGCGCATGGCTGCCGGAAAGGTATGGCGCTATGCAGTTGTGGTTGGACTCGTGGCGATGTCTGCTTGCTTCATCCAAACATGTCTGGTGTTCTGGGGTCACGACATGGGCGAGGTCCCCGCTGCGGACGTGGGATGGGTGGGTAATTACGAGTCCATGCAGACGCCTCTCTTTTGTTTCTACCTCTACTTCCTGATGCCGTTTCTTGCTGCGGCGGTCTATGGCGACAGCTTCTTCCTTGATGGGAGGCGCAGGTATGCGGGTTGCGTCGCCACGCGCTCTACGCTTCGCTCCTATCTCTCATCGGGAGCATTTGCCGCGTTTGCAGGTGGCTTTCTCGTGGTTGCTATTCCATTGCTGGCTTCTCAGCTGCTTGCATTTTTTGCCTTCCCCGCAACGGCCGGACAAGATGCCTATCACCTTCTCCTGAACACCTCGGCTGCCGAGGCCGACGCGACTGGCTGGTACAGTCGCACCCTATTTCTCGATTCATTCCTGAACGCCCGATACCTCCTTAACCTGGCGTTTATTTTCTACGACGCCCTGTGGGGAGCCCTTCTTGCTCTTGCGTCCTTCGTGCTCTCGCTTTACCTTCACACGAGCCGACTATTTGTTGTGGGGGTGCCCGCTCTTTTATTGATTGTCTCTTCGTACCTGCTGCCGCCGGACTTGAACGTGGCACAGTGTCTGATTGTCTCCCTCGTGGTCCCACGGAACCAAGTCGTGTTTTTCGCCGCACCTCTCGCGGTGCTCCTGCTTCTTCTTGTTGCGCTGGGGCTTTCCCTCGGTGGTCATAGGGACGTGCTGCTATGAGCGTCACGGGGGGTCGCTTTAGTCTCTCGGACAATAGATTTTCTGCAGGGCTCGGTGTCCTTGTGGGGCTCTGTACTTTGGCGAACCTGTTACGGGTGGACAGTGTCTCGACTGAGGGCGCTATCTCGCTGTCTCGCTCTTACGCCCAGTTTGCTAACTATGCTCTCGCTGCGTTTGTATACGTCCCCACGTTCACGTTCTGTGCGACTGGCGCTTTGGGACCGTTGGATGCGGCCATATGGGTGACCCGCACGAATCGTATCACTGCCCTGTCCCATGCTCTGGCCCGGTTGACGGCTCGTACGGTGGTGTTTTCTGCTCTTCTCACGACGTGCTGTCTTATGAGCGTACGGCTTTCATCCTCAGTAGCGTTTGCGGCAGGGGACTATCTGAAGTACGGACTCCTCTCAACAACGCTGCAAACTTTCTATTTTCTGGTAGTAGGGCTTGTCGTTCTTGTCGTTCGCCTGATAACAAGATCTGGTGCGTATGCGGCTCTTGCGGCTTTTGGCTATGGAGCGCTTGACTACCTTCTGTGCATGACATCGGCTCTCAACAACACCGCTCTCTGGACCGGCTGGCTTCTCGTGGTCGCTACACCGGAAGATGGCCTTGTTGCCGAGGGGATAGGGGCGCTCCGGCTCGCATCTGCATGCGTCATTCTCGGCCTGCTTGCCGCCTACCTTGTGCGGAGGAGAGACTATTTGCCCGAAGAGGGTGAGTCGCGTGAGTTCTAAGACCTGTGACCATCACGTTTTCTGTCTGCTGCCGAGGACAAGACACTTTGCGCGGATGGGTATTTGCGTGCTGGTAAGTCTGATTGCGGCCCTTAGCGCGGGAATCATAGATCCAAATCAAGCCCTCTACGCCTTTCTGGGCGGTGGCCTTCTTGTTCCCAATCAGTATGGGAGTAGGCCTTCCATCTTTGCATTTGTTGCGCTGCTCTCCCCAATGGCGTCCTTCTGCTTTCTTTTCTCCGACCATTTCACTGCGGGCCTTGAACAAGACGCGTCGTTCGTGATTCCCCGTCTGGTGTCTCGCGATGCTTGGACGTTGGGCAGACTAGCTCAGCTCGTGATATTCTCAGCCTCATTCGCTTTCCTTGGACGGCTTGCCAGCGCTATTGGGTTGGTTGCGCTCGGTTGCAATGTTGAGCTGTCTGAGTTGCTTGGAGTTTCGTTTGCCGATGCTCTGCTGGGTTTTGCCCTTTCATTACTCCTCGTCCTTGTAACAAATTGCCTTGCGATAAAGACTGATTCAATCGTTGCGTTTTCGATTGTGTTTGCGGTGCACGCGGCGGCTCTGGTTGGTGTCGGAAACATGCCGTATGAGATGTCGAGGGCTGTTGCACCTTGGCTTCTTTCAACACAGGGGGTTCTTGCCTGGCACGATTGCTCCGGTTGGACGATGGGCTTTGGGAATGGCGTCGCGGGCTTCAGCGTTGGCGCGTCTTTGGTTTGCTTGTCTATGGGTGTTGTGCTCATCGCGTGGCTGATCATTCGCCTCGTGCGCACTTGGGATGTTCTCTGATAGGAGGTCCTCATGCCAGATGCGATTGTAGTGAGCCATGCGACCAAGATTATTCGTGGTCGCACAGTGCTTGATGATGTGACGCTTTCGCTGCCGCGCGGGGGCATCTATGGGTTCAGTGGCATCAATGGCTCTGGGAAGACGATGCTCTTCAGGGCCATATCAGGGCTCATCCATCTAACCTCGGGTGAGATTGATGTCTTCGGGCAGAGGATTGGAGACGATGTCGATTTTCCCCGAAGCCTCGGGCTTGTCCTTGAGACGACAGGCTTCTGGGACGAGAGCACCGGCATGAAGAACCTATTGATGCTGGCCTCTATCAAGGAGGTGGTGGGGAAGCGTGAGGTTCGCAAGGCGCTTGAGCGCGTAGGCCTGGACCCCGATGACAAGCGGCCATTTTCAACGTACAGCATGGGGATGCGTCAGCGCCTGACCATTGCTCAGGCAATCATGGAGGCCCCGGAGCTGCTCATTCTTGACGAGCCCACTAATGCGCTCGACGTGGAAGGCATTGAAACTGTGTCAAGGATTGTTCGCGAGGAGCACGAACGCGGTTGCACAGTGCTTGTGTCGTGCCATAACGAGCCTGCGCTCGAGGCTCTGTTCGAACGAGAGTGGCGCATGGTCGACGGGCACGTAGCGGGGGAAGTGAATCGGCGATGAGACGTCGAGTTCTTCGACTGCCAATGCTGAGTGTGAGAACGACGGTGATCATCTGCGGATGTCTCGTGGCTTTATGTGCGTGCATTGGTCTAGCCATGAGGATGAGCCTCACGAATTATGCCAATGATGGGGTGGCCGTGCAGCAGCTGCCCTTTGTGGTGAGCGCACGAGCGTCCGAAGAGGACCTTCGACTGTACGCGAAGGGAGAAGGTACGTCTGCGGTTATTGAGCCAGGCCTGCAGGGGGAGACTCGTCTTGACGGCGATTCGGGGGAGAACTCGGGGATGACTCCAGAGGAAGAGCTTGAGAATGCCCCGATTGTGATAACGGCAACTTTCAAGGGGAAGAGAAACTACGTCTATCAAGCTTTCCAATGCCACTTGGAAGTAACCTCGGCTCTGAGGGGCGATGACGTGAAAGCGGGTGACGACCTCATCGTATATGATGCATATAAAATTGCGGAGCCTCATAACGGGCTGGGCATTGGGCAGTTCAGTAGGGTTCGAGAGGTGTGGGGGGCATCATCTGGCCCCAGCATGTTTGGCCTCATGCCCATGAGGGATGGACAGGAATATCTCCTGTTCCTAGAGCCGAAGGTATACCCACGCGAGAAGAACCGTGACACGTACAAGCAGACCTTCTGTCTCATAGAGCATCCCTATTCGCGCATATCGCTGGACATTGCCGAGCATCCAGAGCGTGTGGGAATCTATGCACTCCCCGTGGATGGCGCATGGCCGCGTATTGCCTTTGCCGACGCGTGCCAGTATGACCTCGCCGTAGAGAGCGATGTTGCTAGGGATGTTTATCTGGAGAACTGTGTGAAGCTGCTCTCCAATTACACAGAACCCTAGCTTGCCTCTCGAGAGACCTTGGGGGGTTCTCGGGCAATGCGTTCTGGAGGGATGCCGTGAAGTAGGCGGGCGGCTGTCTTCTCGTCCATACGAGGGTTTAGACTTTGTCTTGCTGCCTTGCTCAACGGGCACCACAACCTCATCCCGCGTGCGGGAAGAAAGGACCATCCATGGCCGTTAACCTCTCTGGACGCAATTTCCTCAAGCTGCTCGACTTCACGCCTGAGGAGATTCGCTATCTTCTCGACCTCTCTGCAGACCTCAAGGCCAAGAAGCACGCGCACGAGCCGCACCGCTACCTCGAGGGCAAGAACATCGTCCTGCTCTTCGAGAAGACCTCCACCCGCACGCGCTGCAGCTTCGAGGTTGCCGGCCGTGACCTTGGCATGGGCGTGACCTACCTCGACCCCGGCTCGAGCCAGATGGGCAAGAAGGAGTCTATCGAGGACACCGCCCGCGTGCTTGGCCGCATGTTCGACGGCATCGAGTACCGCGGCTACGCGCAGTCCATCGTGCAGACGCTCGCAGACTACGCAGGCGTTCCCGTGTGGAACGGCCTTACCACCGAGTTCCATCCCACGCAGATGCTCGCCGACGTCCTCACCATGCGCGAGGAGTTTGGTAACGACCTCTCCGGCCGCAAGCTCACCTTCATGGGCGATGCCGGCAACAACGTGGGCAACTCTCTCATGGTGGTGTGCGCGAAGCTTGGCATCGACTTCTGCGCGTGCGGGCCAGAGAAGCAGATGCCCGCGCCCCAACTCGTCGAGCAGTGCCGCGCCATTGCCGCCGAGAACGGCTCTGCCATCACCCTCACCGAGGACGTGGACGAGGGCGCGCGCAACGCTTCCGTCATCTACACCGATATCTGGGTCTCGATGGGCGAGCCTGACAGCCTGTGGGCCGAGCGCATCAAGCTCCTGAAGCCCTACCAGGTCTCCGCTGACGTGATGGCAAAGGCCGCCCCCGATGCCATCTTCATGCACTGCCTCCCCAGCTTCCACGACCGTCACACCACCATTGGCGAGGACATCTACGAGAAGTTCGGCCTTGCCGAGATGGAGGTCACCAACGATGTCTTCGAGGGGCCTCGCTCTCGCGTCTTCGATGAGGCCGAGAACCGCATGCACACGATTAAGGCCGTGATGTACGCGACGCTCAAGTAGGCAAACGTAGCTGTGGGGCGGGGGTTGGGCTTTCCCTCTGAGGGCGAAGGACATCAAGGACACGCCCTCCGAGAGAAAGCCCAACCCCCCCGCATTCCGTTATCGTTGGGCCTGCTTGAGCGTCACGACGATGCAACAGGCCACGCTTCCAAAGAGCGTACTACACTGCAGGAAGGGCAGCCGGTGGTTGATGCTGGGATGCAAGAGAAGTTCGATGCGCTGCTCGAGGACTGTGCCATCTGCCTGCGGCGCATTGGTCTCTCTCCGCGCGAGTACCTTCCTTCCGTGAGACTCACACACAACCGCTCTCGTATTGGCAGCTGCAAGAAGCTGCGCGGCGGGCGCAGGCCGCTCTTCCAGATCTCGTGCTCCGTCGATGCGTGCAAGACCGACGCTCAGGCGCGAGACGTCCTCTACCACGAGCTTATCCACACGCTACCGGGCTGTTTCGACCACGGGGAGCGCTTCCGCGAGGCTGCCGCCAGGGTCAACGGGGCGTACGGCACGAACGTCCGCGCCACGCGGCGCGAGCCGGCCCGCAGGGTGCCCGAGGTCCCGCGCTCCGAGGTGGAGTCCCTCGTGGGCTCCGAGCTTGTGGTGCGCGGCCGCCGCTACCGGTTCGTCGGCCTGAACACAAGGCCCAAGCGCTGCTGTGACCTCCAGGACGAGCGTGGCCGCGTCTACGTGTGCGCGCCTGCCTACGTGCTTGCGTATCTCGCGCGTTAGGGGAGCGGAGCACGGCCTGGGGGATCGGCCGCTAGAGTTCCACCCTCACGACTCTCATCTTCATGATCGCGTCGAAATAATGTGCAGTCGCACGCAGGATGGGCTGCACGCCGGCAGACTTTAGGTCGACGTAGCCCGTGAGGTACGGTCGTGACGAGATGTGCAGGCCATCATCCCACAGGCAGTCGCGCTCGGGCTTCTCACACGAGAAACGCCCCTCGACGTCCTCGATGCCCATGGTTCGAAGCGTCCCCTTCATGAGGGTTCGTATGCCAAACGAGCCAAGCGTGTCGAACACGAGAACTCCCTGGGGAAATGCCTTTTGGAGGGCAAGTGCGAGGTCTTTCACCTCATCTGTTTTGAGGTACATGAAGACGCCTGCGGCGAAGAGGAAGACGCCTTCGGAGGCATCGACCTCTGGAATCCATGCGGCGGCGTCCTTGAGGTCTGCGACGAGGTTCCTTTCGCGCTCCATTGGAGGCACAAGCGCGTTCCTTGCATCGATGACGTCTTGTCGGTCGATGTTATAGAGGCGCATCGAGCCGTTGTCCGCCAGAAGCGGTGTTGCGTCGAGGCCACATCCCATGTTGACGACGGCGGCTTGCGGGTGCACCTTGAGGTATGCCTCTATCTCAAAGAGGATGTCGCGGCTGCGTAGGATTCCCTCGAGGGAGCCAAACTTCCACGCGAGTGAGTCACGCTTTTGGTCAAACTGGCTGACGTCAAAGTCGAGCCTGGTCAGCGCGTCGCGCGCGTAGGGGTCTTGCAAGATTGAGGGGAAGAGCTCGCTTCCAAGCATACGGCCATAGAGGGGAACAACCAGTGTTTCCTGTACCGTGTTCTTCTCAATGCGAGGTTCCTTCATGGATGCACCGCGCCTCTCGTCAAGTTGATGACATAAAGTTGGCTAAGACCAACTTGTGTGTCAACTCCAAAGAGACGCGGTGCAGTGGCTCTGCTGTGTGGCGAGACTTAGTACACCATGCCCATGGCCTCGCGGACCTCGTTCAGGGTCTCGTGGGCTATCTCGTTCGCGCGGCGGTTGCCGTCGTGCAGGACGTCCTTCACGTAGTCGAGGTCGCCGGCGAGCTTCTCGCGACGCTCGCGGATGGGGGCGAAGTACTCGTTCACCACTTCGGTGGTGTAGCGCTTGAGCTGGCCCGCGCCACCCATGCCAATCTCGTCGGCGATCTCCTTGGGGTCGCGGCCGCTGCAGATGCCGGCGGTGGTGAGCAGTGCCGAGACGCCCGGGCGCCCCTCTGGGTCAAACGTGATGTTCCGCTCGGAGTCGGTCTTTGACTTCTTGATGAGCTTCGCCGTCTCCTCGGCAGTCATGGAAAGCGAGATTGCGTTGCCGTAGGACTTGCTCATCTTGCGGCCGTCAAGGCCCGGCAGCAGCGGCGTCGAGGTGAGAAGGCCAGAGACCTCGGGGAAGACCTTCCCGTAGCGCTCGTTGAAGCGTCGGGCGATCTTCGAGGTGATCTCGATGTGGGGGAGCTGGTCGCGCCCAACGGGCACGATGTTGCCCTTGCAGAAGAGGATGTCGCAAGCCTGGTGGACGGGATAGGTGAGGAGAAGCCCCGTGAGGGCGTGGCCGGACGCCGCCTGCTCCGCCTTCACGGTGGGGTTGCGCTCCATCTCGGCCTCGGTCACCAGCGAGAGGAACGGGAGCATCAGCTGGTTCTCCTCGGGTACCGCGGAGTGGGTGAAGATCATGGTCTTCTCAGGGTCTATCCCACAGGCGAGGTAGTCGATGACCATGTTGTACACGTTGTCGCGGATGTGCTCGGTAGTGTCGCGGTCGGTGATCACCTGGTAGTCTGCAATGATGTTGTTGGTGTTGACGCCCAGGTCCTGAAGGCGCACGCGCTCCTTGATGGTGCCAAAGTAGTGGCCTAGGTGCAGCCGGCCCGTGGGCCTGTCGCCCGTGAGCATGGTGTAGTTCTCGGGGTGCTCTGGCAGGTCGGCCTGGATCTGGTCGCTGCGCTTGAGCGCTGCTTCGTAGCTTCCCTCGTTGGGCATGGTGTCTCCGTCCCTCATGTATGCGTGCCGTGTTTCGGCGGGTATTCACAACTCTTTATCTTACGGCAAGAGGGCACCTTAGGCAGCGGAGGCCTTGGCCTGCCATGGTGCATCCCCCACCCTCGGGAAGCGTTTCTTGCCGCTCCCCGCAACATGGTTGCAAGATTGACAACAAAGACTAGGTGAGAGGGATTATGGAGTAGAGTAATAGGTCGTTGAGAAGGAGGATGCGGTGGCGAGTTCCCAAGGTTCACGTTGAGAAGGAGGATGCGGTGGCGAGTTCCCAAGGTTCAGACGCTGGAAAGACCGCCCTCCGCGAGGAGTACGTTCGCATCCGCACCCGCATTGGCTCGTCTGCCCGTGCCGCCGCAGACGCCCGCATCCTCTTGAGGCTCGAGCAACTTCCTGCCTGGAGGGATGCCCGTCTCGTCCTCACCTACGTCTCGTTTGGCAGCGAGGTCGACACTCATGCGCTCATGCAGGCTGCCTGGGCGTCAGGCAAGCGTGTTGCCGCTCCGCGCTGTCGGCCTTCCCATACGCTCGACTTCTTCGAGATTTCCTCAGAGGATGACCTGGAGCCGGGCCTTCGCGGTCTCATGGAGCCGTCTCCAGAGTCCGGCCAGCCCCTCACTGCACCGCAGATGGTTGGCTCGGTGTGCATCGTTCCCGGCCTCGTGTTCGATGCCGATGGCTATCGCATTGGGTATGGCGGGGGCTACTATGACCGCTTCCTGGCGTTCTATCCTGGCGAGAAGGTCGCGCTCGTACGTGCTCAGCAGCTTTCGGGCAACCCCCTCCCACACGACGCGCACGACATTCCCGTTGACTGGCTGGTGAGTGAGTCTGGCTCCTGGTGCTGCAACCCCGTGGTGCGATAGCGCGGCGAGCCTGGCTACGCCTTTGCTTCGCTGGGGTGATCGCGCAGGTAGGCGGCCATGTCGTTGATTGCCTTGCGGTAGCCCTCGAGTCCCAGGCCCACGATCGTCTCGAAGCAGGCAGCCCGGACGTAGGAGACCTGGCGGAAGTCCTCGCGCTCGTCGACCTTCGAGATGTGGACCTCGATGGTGGGGATGGCAACTGACTTCAGGGCGTCGAGAAGCGCAACCGACGTGTGGGTATAGGCGGCCGGGTTGATGACTATGCCATCGAACTCGCCGTACGCGGCCTGGATGACGTCGACCATGTCGCCCTCGTGGTTGGACTGGAAGCAGCGGCACTCGGCAAAGCCCGCCTCTCGCGCGGCGGTGCGGCAGAGGCGCACGAGGTCGGCATAGGTCTTGCGGCCGTAGATCTTTGGCTCGCGCACGCCCAGCATGTTTATGTTGGGCCCGTTGACGACCAGGAGCCGGTGAGTTCCAGCGCTGCTCGTGGCCTCGAGTAGAGAAGCGAGCTCCTCGATGTCGTCCTCGTCGTCTTGGGCGCTCGCGGAGGGCTCGACACGCGACGATGCCAGGGGCTTCTTGGCCGCAACGGCAGCTCGAACCGCCTTGGGGATGGGTGCGTGGTCGTTGATCTGCACGCTTATCGAGTCCTCGGGGGCAGAGGATGAGTCACGAAACGCCGAGTAGCTTGGCTGGATACCGGTGAGCTCGACAATCTCGTTGCTCACCTCGTTGATGGAGCCGGGCCCGAATACTATCTCGACGCCGTTGGTACCACGTCGAACGGTCCCAAGAACGCCTTTGATGGAGCGGAGGCTGCTCATGTCGATAAGATCCGGCTTCTCGGTGAGAATCCTGAGTCTCGTCATGCAGATGTCGTTTGCCTTGACGTTCCGCTTGCCTCCGAGTGCCTCGAGGACCTGCTCGGCGACATCCGTCTTTGCCATTGCGCCCAAACCTTTCTTTGTGCGGCGCACTGCTCAAAAAGGCCCTCTCCCCAAGGCCTCCCATCGCTGCCCCACTTGTTCAAATGTGTTGGAGAAAGTATAGGGCTAGTGCAGCTACGTCACGTTGTTTGGTTGGGGCGGAGTCCGTAGACGTTACCCATTCTCGGCGGGCGGAGCCGAATTGAATATGTCGGTTTCCCGCCCGCCTGGCCATCCCCGAGGATCAGAGCCCCAGGAGCTCTTGGATCGCGCGAGCGTTTCCAGCGGGCGAACCGGTCGAGACGAGCGTCTCGTCTGCCCATGCGTGGTAGGCACCCATGCGCTCGCGAGCGAGTGCCTCGACTCCGCGTGCCGCGGAAACGGGCCTTCCAGAAGTCTCGAGTTCGGAGATCGGTCGGTCGATGAAGACGATCGTTCCATTCTGATGCAGCAGGTCGTAGTTCGACTCACGGGTGACCACGCCACCACCGCACGCGATCACGAGGCCGGAGCGCGCGCCATACTCGCCCGTGACCTCGGACTCGACGCGACGGAACTCCGCCTCGCCCTGCGTCTTGATGATGGCAGAGGGGCTCGTGCCCGTGTTTGCCTCGATGGCGTCGTCGATGTCCACGAACGGGCGTCCCAGAATGCGGGCGAGGCGCTTTCCGGTGGTTGTCTTGCCGCAGCCGGGCATGCCGATGAGGACCACGTTGGTGGTCTCGGCAAGGATCTGACGCTCGATGTCATCGACGAGAGAGACGTCGAGCGAGCGACCCTGGAAGAGTTCGCTTGAGCGGAGCGCCTGCGCCACGAGCATGGAGAGACCCGTCTCAGCGGGAATCCCAAGGCGCTCTGCGGCGAGCACGATGCCCGTGCGCGTTGGGTTGTAGATAACGTC
Source organism: uncultured Olsenella sp. (assembly GCA_900548775.1). Classification (GTDB taxonomy): domain Bacteria; phylum Actinomycetota; class Coriobacteriia; order Coriobacteriales; family Atopobiaceae; genus Tractidigestivibacter. The sequence goes on along the minus strand of URLM01000003.1, from coordinate 86,354 downwards.
GAGAACGCCAGCAAGGTTGTGCAACCGTGCGAGGTCATTCTCGGGAACGGGCGTCGCCGGGCAGTTGGGATACATGCCAACAGGCGTTGCGTTGACGACGAGAACCGCATCGGCATGACGCGCAACAAGCGTCTCGTAGGTGTCCTCGCCTTTCCTGGAGATGACGGAGACGCGGGCGTCTGCGTCCTCGAGCGCCGCCTGAACCGCCGCGCTCGCACCGCCGCTTCCAAGGACGAGGGCGGGCTTGTCGGCGAGAAGAGCCTGCGGGGTCGTCTTCAGCTTGCGCTCGCAGAAGCGCTGGAGCATGAGCGAGAAGCCAAGGACGTCGGTATTCTCGGCAAAGATCGTACCGTCCGCGCGGCGCACGAGGGTGTTCGCGGCGCCCAGGCGCTCAACGCGCGCAGAGCGCTCGTCTGCCAGGCGCGCGGCATCGCGCTTGTAGGGGATTGTGACGTTGAGACCGCGCCAGGCGCCCTGGCGGATGAAGCCAGCCACGTCCTCCGGCTCGCGCTCGAAGAGCTCGTAGGGCACGCTGCCAAGGGAGGTGTGGATGCGCGGCGACCAGCTGTGGCCGAGCTTTCTTCCCAGCAGACCGAAGGACTCCGTGCCAGAGCCGGGCTGCGGCATGCTTTGCGAAGGCATCTAGAGCACCTCCGAGTAGCTTCCGAGGTAGCGGCACTCCTCGCAGGCGTCGCCGATGGTCGCCATGAGGGTTCGGAACTCAGGGGCCGTGACCGGGCACTCCACGTCGAAGTAGAACATGAACTCGAAGTCTCGCCCAGGGATGGGGCGGCTCTCGAGCTTGATGATGTTGATGTCGAGCGCGTAGAACTTCGCGAGGACCTTGAAGAGGCTTCCGGGCTGGTGGTCGACGACGATCATGAGAGAAGTGCGGTCTGCGCCGGGGTAGACCTCGAGAGACTTGGAAATGCAGGCGAAGCGCGTGTAGTTGTCGTCCCTGTCCTGGACGTCCCTCATGAGCACGTCGAGGCCGTAGAGCTGGGCGCATGCGCGGCTCGAGAGGGCGGCGACGTCGGTGCGGTCGCTCTCGGCGACGCTCTTCGCGGCCATCGCGGTGTTCTCGACCACGTGGGGCGTGAGGCCCATGCGCTCGATGAAGGCAGCGCACTGGTTGATGGCCTGCTCATGGCTGTAGACGTCATGAATCTGGTCGACGGTCGTCCCGGGCTTGGCAAGCAGGTTGTGGTCGATCTTCACGCGCGTGGTGCGCACGACGTGGAAGTCGTGCTGCATCATGAGGTCATAGACCTTGTTCACGGAACCTGCCGTCGAGTTCTCGATGGGAAGCACCCCATAGCGCGAGAAGTCCGACTCGACGGCGCGAAAGACTCCCTCGAAGGACTCGAAGTACGAGATGAGCGGGTGCTTGAAGATTCGGTCGGCGGCAAACTGGGAGTAGGCGCCCTCGACGCCCTGGCAGGCAACGTACGCGTCGCGGGGAAAGAGGTCGGCGGTCTTCTCGCGCGCCTGGTCGATCTTCGCCAGAATCGCTGGCGCATGGTCGGCGGCGAGACGCTTACCCTGGTGTGCGCGCGACGCCTCCATGAGGAGCTGGAAGAGGACCTCGGTGTAGGTCCTCATGTCCTCTGGGGCCCTGTCCGCGAGGGCCGCCATGTGCTCTCGCTCGCGAGAGCGGTCGAGCACGGGCAGGTTGTTGGCGCGCTTGTAGGCGGCCACGCGCTCCGCGCAGTCCATGCGGCGCTCGAAGAGGTCGAGGATGGAGCTGTCTATGTCGTCAATCTCATGACGGATGTCCGAGAGGTCTTCCATGGGGCGAATCTCCGGTTCTTTGTGAGGAGGCAATGGTGCGGTGCTATTCGGCGGGGTAGCTGAGCAGGGCGTCGAGGAGCACGAGGGCGCAGACGGCCTCGGCAACGGGAACGGCGCGCGTGGCGACGCACGGGTCATGTCGTCCGTGGACGCTGAGCTTGGCGTTCGTGCCGCTCTCCAGGTCGACGGAGTCCTGCTCGCGCGAGATTGAGGAGGTCGGCTTCATCGCGATCCTGAAGAGGATGGGGGCTCCGGTTGTGATGCCGCCGAGAATCCCGCCGGCGTTGTTGGTCCTTGGGGTGGGGCTGCCGTCGCGCATCTCGTACGGGTCGTTGTTCTCGCTGCCGTGGAGACGGGCCGCCTCGAAGCCACGCCCGAACTCGATGCCCTTGACGGCCGGAATGCCGAAGGCGGCGCGGGCGAGCATGTTCTCGATGCCGTCGAACATGGGGGAGCCGGCTCCTGCGGGCATGCCGCAGGCCACGCACTCGATCACGCCGCCAACGGAGTCGAGGCTGCGACGGGCGTCGTCGATGGCGGCGAGCATGCGCTCGCCCGCCTCCGCGTCTATCGTGGGGAAGCGCGGACCATCGGCGAGGGTGTCAAGTTGGGCAGAGAGGTGCGCCTGGGCTGCGGGGGAGTTGTCGATGGCGTCGAAGCGCTCGTCCTCCACGTCAAAGACGGAGAGGAGGTGCGCCCCAATGCGGACCCCCTGGGCGGCGAGCACCTGGAGGGCGATGCCACCCGCGAGGCAAAGCGGCGCGGTGAGGCGTCCGGAGAAGTGGCCACCACCGGGAACGTCCTGGTTGCCGTGCCACTTCTCCCAGGCGGTGAGGTCGGCGTGGCCGGGACGCGGCACCTTGAGGAGGTTGTCGTAGTCACCCGAGCGCGTGTTGGTGTTCTCGATGACGGCGGCAAGCGGTGCCCCGCAGGTGGCACCGTGCACGTTGAGGCCGCTCACGATGCGGGGGCGGTCCTCCTCGCGGCGAGGCGTGGTCCAGCTGCCCTGGCCGGGTGCGCGACGCGCCATGAAGGCAGCGAGGGCATCCTGGTCGACCGTGATTCCCGAGGGCAAGCCCTCGACGACGCAACCGATGGCGGGGGAGTGGGACTGTCCAAACACGGTGACGCGGAGCGTCTGTCCAAAGCTCGAGGGCATCTCTAGCCTTCCTCTGCGATGCCTCCGAGGGCGCGGAAGTCCTCGAAGAAGCGTGGGTACGACTTCGCGACGCATTCGGCGCCGCGGATGGTTGTGGGTCCTGTGGCGTTGGCGCCGGCGATGGCGGCCATCATCGCGATGCGGTGGTCGTTCGCCGCGTCCACGACGCCCCCGGAAAGCGGTCCGGTACCGTGGACGACAAGGGCATCGGGCTGCTCGTCGACGTCTGCTCCCATGGCCCTCAGCGCTGCGGTGACGGTGGCAAGGCGGTCGGATTCCTTGAGCCGCAGGCGGCCTGCGTTCGCGATGACCGTGGTACCCGTGGCGTTTGCGGCTATCGCCGCAAGGGGAGGCACGAGGTCCGGGATGTCGCGCACGTCGATTGTGCGACCGCGCAACGCGTCGGGGGCGGTCGAGGCGACGCTGCCCGAGCGTCCCACGCGCGCGCCAAAGGCTGCGGCGCAGGCCATGATCGCACGGTCTCCCTGCGCGCTCGAGAGGTCGAGCCCGCTTACGGAGACGCCACCACCAATGGTGCCTGCTGCCAACCAGAACGCGGCGTTCGACCAGTCACCCTCCACGGTGACGGTTCCCGGTGACACCGCCCCGCGAGCGGGCGAGACGGAAAGCACCGTTGCGCTCATGCCGTCGACCGTCTCGTGTGTGACGTCCACGTCAATCCCAAACTCGGCGAGTGCCCGTATGGTGAGGCGGATGTACGAGCGCGACTCCACGGGCTCCGTCACCACGATCTCGCTTGGTGCAGGGAGGAGCGGGGCGGCCATGAGGAGCCCGCTCACGTACTGCGACGAGACGTTGCCGGGGATGGAGAAGCGACCTGGCAGGAGGGCTCCAGAGACCTCGAGTGGAAGCACTCCGCGCTTCGAGAGCGTGACGCCGTGGCAGACGAGCTCCTCGTAAAGGGGCGAGAGCGGACGTTCGGCAAGGCGTCCGTGGCCGTCGAGGCTGGCACTGCGGCCAAGAGCGGCAACGACAGGCAGCATGAAGCGGAGCGTCGAGCCGGACTCGCCGCAGTCGAGGTGCGCGCCGGGCGTGGCCTGGCGGATGTTGTCGGTGGCACTGGTGCCGGGGAGGGGGTTCACCCTAAAGCCCAGGCGCGTGCTCGCGATTCTCGCGCCGAGCGCCTCCAGGCAACTAACGGTGGCCTCGATGTCCTTGGAGGTGGCGTTGCAGTTTATGTCGGTCGTTCCCGGGCAAAGCGCTGCCATGATGAGCAGCCTGTGCGCCATGGACTTCGAGGCAATGGCGGGAATGGTGCCGCGGAGTGCCGCCGGGCGGATGGTCACGTCCATTGCGCCTACTCTCCGCAGCCGAGGTCAATCACCCGGCGCAGCTCCTCGAGCGAGACCTTGCGCAACTCGACCTCGCCGATGCGCGTGGGTACCACGAGGGTCACTCCGTCAGAACGGCGCTTCTTGTCGCGAGCGGCGTACTCGAGAAGGGTGTCGTGGTCGATGCGCGTGTTGGTAGGAAGGCCGTATGCCTCCACACACTCCACGATGCGATCTGTGACGTCCTGGCTGCACCATCCGAGGCGCGCAGACGCGCGTGCCACGCAGCAGAGTCCGGCTGCTACGCAGCTTCCGTGTCCCAGGGAGAAGTCGCTTGCCGACTCGATGGCGTGGCCGATGGTGTGCCCGAGGTTGAGGGTCTGGCGCCGCCCGTTCTCGCGCTCGTCCTCATCGACCACGTCGCGCTTGATCTCGACGTTTCTTGCCACGATGCCCACGAGCTTGTCGGGGTCAAAGCCCGGCTCGCAGACGGGTTCGAGGCGGAGCCGCTCATAGAGCTTCTCGTCCGCCAGCACACCGTGCTTGATCATCTCGCCGCACGAATCGCGGAGCAGCTCCGGCGAGACGGTCGCAAGGCAGTCGATGTCGGCAACCACGAGCGAAGGCTGCAAGAAGGCGCCCGCGAGGTTCTTTCCCGCCTCGAGGTCCACGGCGGTCTTGCCGCCCACAGAGGAGTCGACCATGGCGAGAAGGGACGTTGGCACCTGGACCACCTGAATGCCGCGCTGGTAGAGGGCGGCGGCGAGTCCTCCCATGTCACCCGTCACGCCTCCGCCAAGCGCAACCACGGCGTCGGAGCGAGTGAGGCCGGCAACGGCCATGCGCTCCAGGATGCCCCCCAGGGTCGAGAGGCGCTTGTGCTCCTCGCCCGCGGGGAAGGTCATGGTCGTGACCTCGAGCCCTGCGGAGCGAAGCGACGCCTCTACGGCAGGCACGTAGAGCGGGGCGACGTTCGAGTCTGAGATTAGGGCAACGTGCGTGACCTTCGGGCAGGCCTTCGAGATGAGCTTGCCTACCGTGGGGAGAAGGCCGCGGCCAACGTGAACCTCGTAGGAGCGTGAGGGGGTGCATACGGGGATGACGCGTGTCTCGCTCATCGCGCCTCTGCCTCTCTCTTAAGCCGGTCGCCCTCGGCGAGGAGGGCCTCGAGCTTCTCTGCATCGCGGGCGTCGATGGCGTCCTTGTATGCCTGGAGGCTGTCGATGATGGCCCCCACCTCGCGGGAGAGGTTGTCAGCGTTGTCCAGGAAGAGCTCGGTCCACATGGGTGCGTTGAGGCGTGCCACACGTGTGAGGTCCTTGTAGGAGCCCGCCGAGAAGCCCTTGTGCTCCTGAGCCGTGGGACTCTTGACGTAGGCGTTTGAGACCACGTGCGCAAGCTGCGAGGTGTAGGCGATCATGCGGTCGTGGTTCTCGGCGGTTGAGAGCGTGAACGAGCCAAAGCCGCAGGGCTCGAGAAGGTGCTTCAGGCGCTCGAGGATGGCCACGCGCTCGAAGTCGTCCATCTGCGGCGGTACCACGACCATGGGGGCGTTGTGGAACATGTTCGCGCGTGCGTGGGCAAAGCCGGAATACTGCGTACCCGCCATGGGGTGGCAGCCCACGAAGGTCCAGGGCTGGCCCTCTGCGATCTTGCCGCAGCGCTCGCAGATGACGCGCTTCACCCCCACGGTGTCGATGACGATGGCGCCTGGCGAGATGAGCTGGGCCATCTCGCCAAGCCAGTCGATGCTCACCTGGGGGTAGCCTGCGAGGATGATGAGCTCGCAGGTGGGGATGGTCTCGTCGGTGAGCTCGCCCGCGATGGTCTCGATCTCGGCCATCTCGGTTACGGAGTGGGTGCGGTTCCAGCCGTAAACCTCGCGCCCGACTGCGGCCAGTGCCTTGGCGAACGAGCCGCCCATGAGGCCCAGGCCCACGACGCCAACGCGGTCGGGGACGAAGGTTGGGGAGGGGGCGATCTGGCTTTTCTCGGCCATCTACCTCTCCTCCTCGACGGGTGCCGTCACGGCCTCGCGGATGAGGCGGATGCGACGCATGGCGTCATCGAACTGTGCCGGGGTGAGTGCCTGCGCGCCGTCGGACCATGCCTCGCTGGGGTTGTCGTGGACCTCGATCTCGAGGCCGTCGGCACCCGCCGCAGTTGCGGCGTACGCCGCGGGGCGAACGTAGCGGGTGTATCCCGTGGCATGGCTTGGGTCGCCAATGACGGGCAGGTGGGAGAGGTGGTGAAGCACCGGAATGGCGTTCACGTCGAAGGTGTTTCTCGTCCGCGTCTCAAAGGTTCGGATGCCGCGCTCACAGAGCATCACGTTGGGGTTACCCTCGCTCATGATGTACTCGGCTCCCATGAGCAGCTCGTCGATGGTCTCGGAGAGGCCGCGCTTGAGGAGGACGGGCACCTGGGTCTTGCCCACCTCGCGAAGCAGCGGGAAGCTCTGGGCGTTGCGCGCGCCGATCTGCATGACGTCGATGCCTTTGTCGAGGAAGAGCTGGACGTCGCGTGGGTCCATGACCTCGGTCACGATGGGCATGTCGAGCTCGCCCGCGGCGTCGACGAGGAGGTCGAGGCCCTTCTCGCCCATGCCCTGGTACGAGTAGGGGCTGGTGCGGGGCTTGTAGGCTCCGCCGCGGAGCATGGTCGCGCCCGATGCCTTGACGGCGCGGGCGATGTCGAAGAGGTTCTTCCCCTCCACCGAGCACGGCCCGGCGATGACCTGGAAGTTCCCGCCGCCGACCTTCACCCCGTGGCCGCAGTCGATGACCGTGTCCTCGGGGTGAAACTTTCGGTTGGCCTTCTTGAAGGGCTCCGAGACGCGCTGGACGCGCTCGATGATGTCCATTGACTCGAGGAGGAACGGGTCGATCTGGGTGGTGTCGCCGATGATGCCGACGATGGTCTCGTTGTCGCCCTGTGAGACGTTGGTCTTGAAGCCGCGCCCCTCGATCCACTTGACGAAGTGGTCGAGCTGGTCTGGCGTCGCTGTTTCCTTGACTACTGCAATCATGGTGGCATACCTTTCCCGAGCTGCGGCGGGGCCGCGGCCGCGTTGTCGCATATGGGTTTGAATGCTACCACGGGGCTGTATGTTGTTAGTGTTGGTGCCTACGGCATTAACAAAGGTGAACTAATGGCCGCGAGCTGCCTGGGCTCATGGGCCGAGCGCGCGGTCCTTCTCATATAATCGCGCACACAACTATGCACTCGAGACTCAGAGAGAACTGCGGTGGTCTCGTGCGCCAATGGCTTAGACGAGACCACCGCGGTCGTCCCCTCGCGAGGTGGCACCCTATACGATTGCGCTTGCCTGCTGGCGGCGCCTAGCGCTGCTCCCGTAGGGTCCCGTCCTCCATCTTGTAGACCTTGTCCACGAGGTCGAGCACGCGCTCGTCATGCGTCACCATGACGGCGGCCTTGCCGCGACGGTGCACCTCCATCTGAATCATCTCCACGGCTCGCCTGCCGCGTCGCGAGTCAAGCGACGCCATGGGCTCGTCCGCGAGGATGAGTTTGGCGTCGGTCGCGAACGCGCGCGCGATTGCCACGCGCTGGCGCTCGCCACCGGAGAGGTGGGCGGGGTACTGGTCGAAGGTCCCCTCGATGTCGAGTTCCTTGAAGAGCTCCCGCGCGACCTCCTCGGAGGTGCCTAGCAGGCTCATGAGCTGCTCACCCGCCTTGAGGTAGGGGAGCAGCTGGTGGCTCTGGAAGATGAAGCCGATTTTCTCCTTGCGTAGCGCTGTCCAGGCGCGCCTCGGTAGCTTCGAGACGCCCTCTCCGCAGATGCTCAAGCTCCCGCTGTCGGGCGAGAGCATTACGCCGGCGATGTTGAGAAGCGTGCTCTTGCCGCATCCTGAGGGTCCCACGACGGCCACGAACTCGCCGGCGCCCACCTCGAGGTTGACGTTGTTGAGGACGGTCCTGGTCTCGCTGCCGTCTTGGTAGGACTATACGATGTCGTGCAAGCACAGTACGGAATTGTTCACTGGAAATCGCCTCCGATGATCTTGGCCGGGTCGATGCGAACCACGCGCGCGATGGATGCGAGACTGCTCAGGATGGAGATGAGCACGAACGCAACGAGGACGGTGGCGACGTCTCCCCAAACCAGGTAGAAGGGCATGGAAGCCGGAAGGAAGCTGCTCATGAGCGCAACGAGCGCGCAGGCGACCACCGCTCCGCTCGCAGCGATGAGAAACACCTGGCAGATGATGAATCGCGTGAGCCTTGCCGTGCTGGTGCCTATCGCCTTCATCACCCCAAACTCCTTCTCCTTCTGGAGGTTGATGACAAAGAAGAAGATTCCGATGATGACTGCGGTAATCACGACGAGAAGCCACTCGACCATGGTGATGGTCATCTGCTCCGCCTGGTAGCCGGGTATGGCCTGCACGACCTCTGCCTTGGTGTAGGCGGCGGTGCCGTCGATTTGCGCACCGGCTGCGCCCTGGACGGCAACGGCGTGAACTGTGTCCTTGTACATTGGGTTGACCTCGAGCATCATGGCCCGGTAGGTGTCGGTGGAGACATATGCGACGGCCACGTGACCGTACATCTTGTCCTTGGTGAAGCCGACGACCTTGAGCTCGATGCCGGAGGAAGCGTCCTTCACGGTATCGCCAACGGAGATGCCGTCGCTTTCGAACGAGTCGTCGAGAACGACCTCGTTCTCCCCTGTGGAGAGCCGCTCGCCCTCGTAGACGTCGGGGTTGAGGAACTTCTCGGGATCGATGGCAAAGTACGTGACGTCGACCTTCTCGGTGCTGCCGTCCTTCTCGAGGTACATACGCTGGATGTCGATGGTCGTTGCCCTATTGCCGTACTCGGACTTGACCTGGGAGTACTCGTCATCGGTCAGGCTCGAGACCGTGAGGAGCTTCTCCGAGTCATCGCTCATGACAAAGGTGTCGGCGTCCATGGTCTCGACGCCCGAAGAGACCGCCCTCCCAAGTCCTTGGACCAGCCCCGACAGGAGCAGGACCATGAACATCATGAGCACGACGATTATCTCGACGAGCAAATACTTCTTCCTGCTGTGTAGAAGCTCTTTCAATGCCAATCTCATGGCTTCTCCTTGCTGTTTTCGTTCACTGCGATCTGGCATGACGAGGGGCCCGGAACGCTTGCGCGGTCCAGGGCCCCTTGGCTGCGCCTTCCCTCGAAAATCTTCCTATAGGAACTTGCGCGCGAACGTTTCCGCCTCTTCTAGCTGGGAGTCGTTCGGCTTCCCGCGGAAGTAGAGCGTCTCTTTGGCTACGCTGACGCCCTTCTCGGCCAGGACCTCCCGCACGAGCTCGATCGCATGCTTCGAGACCCAGGAGGTCGAGAAGACCACGGCCTTTCCCACGCGGCTTACGTCAAGGGAGTCCAGGTACGCCCTCAGGTGCGAGTCAATGCCATACGCGTAGAGGGCGCCGCCCACAAAGAGGACGTCGACGGGTGTGTCGATGCTCGCCTCTGCGGAGTCGACGGAGACTGCCCTCACGCCGGCGGCCTTCGCGATTGCCTCCGCAACTGCCTTCGTGTTTCCGGATCGAGAGTAGTACCTAACTGCGGTGCTCATGGGAACGCCTCCTAGACCTGCTGGACGAGCCAGTTCTGGACGTCGATCTTCTCAATGAGGTCGAGCTGCTGCTCGCCCCAGTAGAGGTCCTCCTCGTCCTCGAAGTAGTTCTTGAGGAGGTCGTAGGTGGCATAGTCGGTGCGGGCGGCCTCGACGATGGAGCCCAATCCGGCAAGGCCGTCCTTGGAGACCTGGAGGTCGTACTTGACCCACTCGACCGGGTCGGTGCACACGGGGCCCTCTGGCTTTGCCTCGAGCTTGACCTCGATGCCCAGGTCAATCATGCGGTCGACGCACTGGGAGACGTAGCCGCGCTCCTCCGTGGCGTGCTCCGCGTACTTGTCGGCGAGCTTCGAGAAGCCGGCCGCCGCAAACACCCTCGACTGGATCATGTGACCATCTGCCTGCTGACCGAGCTGGGTGACGATTGCCTGGAGCCCCTTTGCGACGATTTCCCTGTTCTCCATTGCTCTGCTCCTCGCTGTTGAGCGTAACTAAATTGCGTGCAATTAATTACGAGAAGAGTATGAGCCCCACCTCACTGCAGCTCAACATGCAAACGGCTCGGTTCGTCTAGAAACGAGAGAAACGGACGTGAATGTCTCACGCCGGGAGCCGCGTCCCGTGCAGCCGAGATGCCTATTTGCAGAGGATGGCAGCCAATTGCCCAGGCAGGGCGTCAACGAAGAGCTTGGCCAGCTGCGCCGCAGGGAGCGGACAGTCGGAAAGGAGCCACTCACAAAGGTACTGAGCGGTGCCATAGCTATAGATGGTCACCATATGCCGTAGGTTCTCGTCGAGGTCTGTCTCTTCTGTCCTGCGGAGAATGGACTGCGATATGAGCTCTGCGTCGATGGCAGACTCGTACCTCACGAACGAGTCGCGACCGCTGGTGTTCCTGAGGAGGTTGCACATATAGTCCTGGTTGGCCTGGAAATGCCTGCAGGCATCTGCGACAGTCTCCTGCCAGGAGCGCCCCTCGGCGGCCGATCGGTTCATGATTTCCCGGCAACTCGTGGTGTAGTCCCAGGCGATGAGGTCGAACTTGTCGCTAAAGTTTCGGTAGAACGTGGCTGGCGAGTACCCGCAATTGCCCACGATGTCCTGGACGGTGATCTTGTTGATGGGCTTGTCCTGGGCCAGCTCCTTGAATGACGCAACAAGTATTTCTTTCGTGGTCATTCGTTTCATGGGTCTGATCGCCTGCCTTTCGAGTTGCTCAAGAACCCCATGGTATCTCTGCTCGCCCCGTTCCCGTTGGTCGCAGCGCGCCCGTGACTCTTTGCTTGTGTGCCTGCGGCAACGAAGAATATCGCCATTTCTTAAAACTGAAGTGGCTTACCTGGGCAAACGTCGCCTCTGTTTAAGAAATGGCGATAAACTATGCGCTTGGGTGCCGGGATTCGTTGTAACAAAAAGCCCAGGGCACCTCTTGCCCTGGGCAGCATGTACCTGGTGACCCCGGTGGGGTTCGAACCCACGACCTTTCGCTCCGGAGGCGAACGCTCTAATCCACTGAGCTACGGGGCCAGCGGTCTTTGATTATAGGCAATCTTCTCGTCTTGGCTACCGTCGCGAGAGATTGCGTCCATCACGCATTGCCCACAACGGCTCGTGCAAGGCGGAAGTCCGGCCGCCGCTCGCATACAATGGACGCTTGGTAGCCGCTACTCATAAGGCAGCGCGAGCGAGGGGAGACCATGACCGACAAGCGCCAAACCACGCGCGCAACCTGCACGCCGTTTGAGTCAGACACCGTGGGCCTCTCCTCCGCGGAGGTCGAGGAGCGCATTGCCGCCGGCAAGACCAACGCCAACACCGACGTCAAGACAAAGTCCGTCGGGCAGATTCTCGCGGAGCACTCCTTCACGCTCTTCAATGCCGTGAACGTGGCCATGGCCGTGCTTGTCGCCATCACCGGGCAGTGGAGAAACCTCCTGTTCATGGGCGTTGTCCTCTGCAACCTGGTCATCGGCGTCTTCCAGGAGATCCGTGCCAAGCGCATGGTCGACAAGCTCTCCATCCTCACCGAGAAGCGCATACGGGTCCTGAGGGACGGACGGGTCTCGGAGATTCTCCCCTCGGAGCTCGTGCTGGACGACTGCATCCTCCTGGCGCACGGCGAGCAGGTCCCGGCAGACTCCGTGGTTCTCAAGGGACAGGTCCACATGGACGAGTCCCTGCTCACGGGCGAGAGCCGTCCGGTTCCCAAAGGACCTGGCGACCAGCTCCTGAGCGGCAGCTTCGTCGAATCCGGCGACCTTCTCGCCCGGGTGACCAAGGTGGGGCAGGAGGGCTACGCCGCCCGCATCAACGCCGAGGCAAAGTACGTCAAGCCCGTGCACTCGCAGATCCTCGACTCCCTCAACGCCATCATCCGACTGGGCACCTACGCGCTCTTTCCTCTGGGTATTGGCCTGTTCCTGAGAACCGTCTTCATGGACGGCTCGACCATGAACGACGCCATTCTCTCGGCGGTCGCCGCCGTGGTGGGGATGATCCCCCAGGGCCTGGTGCTTCTCACCTCGAGCATCTTGGCAATCGCCACGACGCGCCTGGCCTCGCGGAAGGTCCTCGTGCAGCAGACCTATTGCGTCGAGACGCTCGCCCGCGTCGACACCCTCTGCCTCGACAAGACGGGGACCATCACGACGGGTCGCATGGAGGTGTCGCACGTTGAGCCGTCTCTCGGCCATTCCGCGCAGGAGGTCGAGGTGGCGCTCGCCGCGGTCGTTCGCGCCTCGGAGGGGGATGCCAACGACACGGCCCAGGCCCTGCTAGCACATGCGGATGCGATGGGTGTCGAGAGAGGCGCGGCTTCGACTCGCGCGATCCCCTTCGACTCGCGGCGCAAGTGCTCTGGGTGCGTGACAGCCGAGGGGCGCGCCTTCGTGCTGGGGGCGGCTCGCTTCGTCTTGGACGAGAAGGGCGTCGCCACCGTCACCTCGATTTCCTCTGCCTTCGACGCCTGCGAGCGAGTGCTCGCGGTCTGCGAGGTCGATGGCTTCGACGAGAAGGGTGCCCCCCTCGGTACGGCATCGCTCATTGGCGTCGTGGGCATTCGCGACGAGGTCCGCGCCACTGCCCCCCAGACCATCCGCTACTTCATCGATCAGGGCGTCGACCTGCGTGTCATCTCTGGAGACGATCCGGCGACGGTCTCTGCCATAGCAGACCGCGCTGGTGTGCCGCACGCGGGCGAGTCAATCGACACCTCGACCCTTGCGACGGAGGAGGAGCTTGAGGCGGCGGCGAAGCGCTACCACGTCTTTGGCAGGGTGACCCCGGAGCAGAAGCGCTCGCTCGTTCGAGCGCTGCGGGCCCAGGGACACGTCGTGGCGATGACGGGCGATGGCGTGAACGACGTGCTCGCGCTGCGGGAGGCGGACTGCTCGATCTCGGTTGCCTCGGGCTCTGCCGCCGCCCGCAACGTCTCGGAGATTGTCCTTGCCGACAATGACTTCTCCCACATGCCCGAGGTCGTGGCCGAGGGACGCCGCTCGATCAACAACCTGCAGCGCTCGGCCTCGCTCTTCCTCGTGAAGACCGTCTATACCGCGCTGCTCGCGCTCGTCTGCATCCTCTTCCCGCCCTATCCGTTCATTCCCATACAGATGTCGCTCATCTCGTCCGCCATCATCGGCCTGCCCTCCTTCGTTCTTGCACTCGAGCCCAACCACGATCGCGTGAGCGGCGGGTTTCTCGGCCACGTGCTGGCGAGGTCGCTTCCCGCCTCCGCCGGCATCACCGTTGCCCTTGTCGCTGCTCTTGCAGGAGAGCGTCTCATGCCCATGACCTTCGCCGAGACGTCGACCGTCTGCATGCTCCTCGTCGCGATCGTTGGCATACGGTTGATCTGGCGTATCTCGCAGCCCCTGACTCCTCTGCGCACCGCGCTTCTCGTGACGGTCGCTGCGATTGTTGCCGTCGGGTGTACGGTCTTTGGCGGGTTCTTCAAGGTTGCCCCTCTCACGCTTAGTATGTGTGTCTTGGTCGTTGTCACGGGCGCGCTCTCGTGCGTCCTCTTCGACGCCCTTTTCAACCGATCGGTAGCCCTCGCAAGGGATGGCGGGGGTATCGCCCGCCTTGCGGACAGACTGGAGGAGACCCATGTCGCTCACAGAAGGAATGACAAGCAGCAGGGAGTTTAGGGATGCCGTCCTCGCGGCTCGCAAGCCCGTCAGCGTCTCCAAGGGCGGACGAGAGGCCCTTGTCTACGACGTGTCCGGAATCCCTGGGGCAGGCCAGCTCCCCCGTGCGCTTGTCGAGCTCCTCGAGAACGTCGTAAGGCGCTCCGCTACGGACGATGACGCTGTTCGCCAGGCTCGTGCCGTGGTCGAGGCAGGCCTTTCGGGCGAGCAGGGCACCGAGATCGAGTTCATGCCCGCCCGCGTGCTGTTTCAGGACTTCACAGGAGTTCCGGTCTTTGTGGACTTCGCCTCCATGCGCGATGCCATGGTAGAGCGTGGGGGAGACCCCTCTCGCGTTAACCCCCACATCCCCTGCACCCTCGTCGTGGACCACTCGGTCATCGCCGACGTCGCCGGCGAGAAGGACGCGTGCGAGAAGAACCAGGAGCTCGAGGCAAAGCGCAACCACGAGCGCTTCGCGTTCCTCAAGTGGGCAGGCCAGTCCTTCGGCAACGTCAGGATCGTCCCGCCCGGAGCCGGCATCTGCCACCAGCTCAACATCGAGCGCTTCTGCAGCGTGGTGACGACCGACGCCCTCTCCTCTCTCGAGGGGCCTGTTGCCTGCTTTGACACGCTCGTTGGCACCGACTCCCACACGACCACGGCAAACGGCGTTGGCGTCATGGGCTGGGGCGTCGGCGGCATCGAGGCCGAGGCCGCGGCTCTCGGGCAGCCCATCTCCATGCTCGTTCCTCCCGTGGTCGAGCTGAGGCTCTCGGGTGCCCTGCGCGACGGCGTCTCGGGCATGGACCTCGCCCTCACGGTCGCCCAGCTCATGCGGGCGGCCGGAGTCGTTGGCTGCCTCGTTGAGGTCACGGGGGATGGCGTCGCGAGCCTCACCTCTACCCAGCGCTCGTGCGTGGCCAACATGACGCCCGAGTACGGTGCCACCATCACGCTCTTCCCCGTGGACGAGGCAACCCTCGACTACCTCAGCCTCACCGGCCGCGATTCCGGTGACGTCGCCTTTGCCCGTGCCTACCTCGAGCGCCAGGGAACCTTCGGCGCCACCTCCGGCCGCACGTACGCCCGTACCGTCATGCTCGACCTCGCAACGGTCGAGCCGAGCCTCGCCGGCCCATCGCGTCCCCATGACCGCGTGTCTATCGCGGGCCTTCGCGATCGCTTCGAGCAGAGTGCCGAGAAGAACGGCCACGGAGACCTCGCCAAGGCCTTTGAGGTCACGTGCGGTGACGCCACCTACGAGCTTCACCACGGCGCCCTAGCCATAGCGGCCATCACCAGCTGCACCACCGCAACGGACCCCGCCATGATGGTGGCGGCCGGCCTTCTCGCCAAACGCGCGGTGGAACGCGGCCTTTCCCCCAAGCCCTGGGTCAAGAAGATCCTGGCGCCCGGCAGCCACGCAACGCAGCTGCTCCTGGAGCGCGCCGGACTTACCGGGGCGCTCGCGAAGCTCGGCTTCTTCACCTGCGGATTTGGCTGCATGAGCTGCATCGGCAACTCGGGCGACATTCACCCGGCGCTCCGCGAGCGCGCCGACGAGATGGAGCTCACGAGCGTCCTCTCGGGCAACCGCAACTTCGAGGGGCGCATCTCGCCCTATGTGAGCCAGAACTATCTCTGCCAGCCCGCCTATGTCGTCGCCTATTCGCTCGTGGGGACCATGGACGTGGACCTCGCTACGCAGCCGGTGGGTACAGGTTCCAACGGCGAGGCTGTGATGCTCTCGGATCTCGTGCCCACAAACGCCGAGGTTGCCGAGGTTCTCTCGCGCGTCCTCACGCCGTCGCTCTTCTCAGACGCCGAGGGCTCGCTCAAGGAGGGCTCCGCCTCCTGGCAGGCCATTGAGTCCTCCTCGTCCTCGACCTTCCCCTGGGACGAGGGTTCCACCTACGTGCGCCGCGCCCCCTACTTCGATATCGCGCG
The DNA here is from genome assembly GCA_900548775.1 of uncultured Olsenella sp. GTDB lineage: Bacteria > Actinomycetota > Coriobacteriia > Coriobacteriales > Atopobiaceae > Tractidigestivibacter. The sequence goes on along the minus strand of URLM01000003.1, from coordinate 70,451 downwards.
TCAGCGCGAGACCGTCGAGGTGAGCGGCGCGCGTGCGCTCGCACTCCTTGGCGACTTCGTGACCACCGACCACATATCGCCTGCAGGCGCGATTGCAGCCGATTCCCCCGCGGCGCGCTACCTCACCGAGCGTGGCGTGGCGCAGCGCGACTTCAACACCTATGGCAGCCGCAGGGGCAACCACGAGGTCATGGCACGTGGTACCTTTGCCAACGTTAAGCTGAGAAATGCGCTGGCAGGGGGGCGCGTTGGCGGTTGGACGCGCGACTTTGTAGACGGCGAGGTGAAGAGCATCTACGACGCCGCCGTCGACTACGCGGCGCACGACGTGCCCCTCGTGGTCATCGCGGGCAAGCTCTACGGCTCAGGCTCGAGTCGTGACTGGGCGGGCAAGGGGCCACTGCTCCTGGGCGTGCAGGCGGTTCTTGCCGAGAGCTTCGAGCGCATCCACCGCTCCAACCTGGTGCAGATGGGGGTTCTCCCGCTGCAGTTCAAGGAGGGCGAGAACGCCTCGACGCTTGGCCTCACCGGCGAGGAGATCTTCGACGTGGCTCCCGTGAGCCTTGCCGACGGTCTTCCCAGCCCCAGGGAGGTTGAGGTCACGGCGACCAAGCCAGACGGAAGCACGACCTCCTTCTCCTGCGTCGTGAGGGTCGACACGCCCATGGAGGGGCGCTTCCTCGCCAAGGGCGGCATCCTGCCCTATGTCCTTGACGAGCTCTCCTAGTCTGTGTGGTCTTGCTTGACGGTATTGTGCGCGGGGTCCGGAATGGCGAGAATGTTCGCCTGGCTGAGCTGAAGTGGGTATGAGTGAGACGGGAGGTATGTGCATGAGGTGTCCAAACTGTGGTGCGGAGGTACCCTCGGGTGCTGCCGCCTGTCCCGTGTGCCAGTACGACCTCGGGCTAACCCAGAGGATTCCCGTCACCAAGGTCGTGTGGTGTCCAACCTGCGGTGCCCTGGTTCCTCCCAACGCCCATGCCTGCCCGAAGTGCGGGGCTCCGGTGGGCGCCCCCGCGCGCTCTAAGGCAGGCCATGCCGTGCGTGACCTCGGGATTCCCACCGTCGAGGGACCAAGCGACGCCGATGGGGGAGACGCTGACGAAGATGGTGCGGACGCCACTCGTGCCATGCCTCGCATAGAGAGCGCAATCCCCTCAGAGCCTGGCCCCGAGTCCGCCACCGTACGCCACGACCGCATGCCGCGCACGCGCGTGCTCATGGTCGCCGCTGCCGCCGCCATCGCACTTGCGGGCGGCACGGCCCTCTGGATTACGCACCCATGGGACCCCAACCTCTACGTCACGCACTCAAAGACGGATGCGGACACCTCGATGGCGGGCTATCCTGGCTACATTTCCTCTCTCAGCGGCCAGGACGGCTCCTCCTCGACGTCAGGGGGCTCGGGTGACTCGACGGATGACTCTGGCTCGGCATCCTCGTCAGACACGGGAACCGTCTCGGTCTATCAGGCGATAAGCGACGACTACGACAAGCTCGGCACCTATGCCGAGAAGCTTGACGAGAGCGTCTCGGCCCTCACGTCCACGGGCGTGAGCGGGACCGCATCAGAGCGCTCTGATGGCAAGTCGGCGGCCGATCAGACCGCAATCGAGCTATCCAACCTCATCGACGACATCGCCTCGCTTGATGACGGTGGCGGCACCTATGCAAGTGACATCGCCAACATGAAGACGTTGGGAAACTGGCTTAGGAACCGCTCCGACGCCATCTGCGAGGCCTGGAAGCTCTCCGTCTCGATGACGACGGAGGAGAAGATCCTAGCCCCGCTCAAGAAGATCGGGTACTCCTCGGGGAGCGACAGCTACAAGACGCTCTTCGACGAGAACTATGATGCCTGGAAGCCCGAGGAGCAGTAGCCTCAGGGCGCCGAGTGCGTCTGACGATTGCGTGCAGGCGTCCGCTTGCTGGTACTATCGTATGGATGGATGATTGCATCGCTAGCCGTCGCCGTCGTGGCGTCGTGCACAGATTATTTTGGAGGGGACATGGGTCTCTTTGGTTCCACACCGCTCTACACCCCCACGTACGAGGTGAAGGGCGACGAGGTGGCAGTGTTCGATACGAGCAAGGGCGCCATCGTCGTGCGTCTCGACGGCGAGGGCGCGCCAATCCACGTGGCGAACTTCTGCGAGCTTGCCGAGAAGGGCTTCTACGACGGCCTCACGTTCCACCGCTATGAGCCGGGCTTTGTGATTCAGGGCGGGGACCCTGCGGGCAACGGCACTGGTGGCCCTGGGTATCGCATCCACGAGGAGTACACCTCCAATCCCCGTAACAGCCATGAGGACGGTGCGCTCGCCATGGCTCGAGCGTCCGACCCCAACTCTGCTGGCTCCCAGTTCTACTTCTGCCTTGGGCCGCAGCGCTTCCTCGACAAGGGCTATACGGTCTTCGGCCAGACCATCGAGGGTCTCGACACCATTGCGAAGCTGCGTAAGGGCGACGTCATCAACTCGATTACGATCGAACACCGCGCATAGCGTTTTGCCGGTGTCGAAGCGAGGGGGTCTCACGTGAATCAACAGGCATACGAGGCGGGCAAGTCCGCCTATCAGCAGGGCGACTGGCTCACTGCGGTCGACAGGCTCTCCCAGGCGAAGAACCCTGGTGAGGTCTCGGGTCCCGTAGACCACCTCGTGGGCAACTCATACATGAAGCTCGGCCAGTATGAGGCCGCCGCCGCTGCATACGAGAGTGCCCTTCGCGACACCGCCTATGGCAAGGTCGGCCCCCTGTCGTGCAACCGCGGCCGCGCCCTTCTCGCCGCCGGGCATCCTTCAGAGGCAGTAACCGCACTCACGCGGGCCCTCTCGGACACCTCGTACGCAACGCCCTACAAGGCTCACATGGCGCTTGGTACCGCATATGAGCGCCTTGGCGACCCGCGCAACGCCGGCATCGCCTATCGCAACGCGGCCATCGACGAGTCGAACCCCAATCCCTCGTCTGCCCTGTGCGACCTGGGCGGGTGCTTCATGCAGCTCGGACGCCCGGTCGATGCCGTCGAGGCATATCGCACGGCCCTCGATTTCTCCGCACCGCTCCAGAGCCAGAACCAGATATATTGCGACCTTGGCCTGGCCTATGTTGCAGCCAACCGCATGTCCGAGGCCGTCGACGCCTTCGACCATGCCACGGCGGACGGCACGCTCGTGCTTTCTCCCGAGGCCCAGGCATCATATGACGCTGCCCGCAAGGCGATGGCGGCCATCGCTGGCAAGCAGCGTCCCTCGGACACCGATGCCCTCCTCGCTGCCGCTGGCTACGGCGGAGGCTATGACCCCCTCGATCCCACTGGAGCCTCGGGCGAGCTCATGCCGTCTGCGGATGACACTGGTTTCTTCTCGGTGTCTGAGGAGGACCTTGTCGAGCAGGACAAGAAGGAGCGCAAGATTCGCCGCAAGCACAACCACCGCGGCCTCAAGGTGTTCATTGCCATCCTCGTGGTCCTCGTGGTCGCACTCGGGGCTGCCGGCTATGCGTACTACCGCGGCTATGGCTGGCCAACTCAGGAGAACGTTGTCGAGCAGCTCTTTGATGCCAAGACATCCGGCGCTGACCTCGGCAGCTTCCTCGCTGCCTCGGTTCCGGCCTCCGATGCCGAGACCATCGAGGCCACGGTCCCCTCCGGTGCGACCATTAAGTCCACCGAGGTGGATAGGAGCATGACGGAGTCGACGGTCACTGCGAAGGTCGCCCTCCCGACGGGCGACGTCCAGACCTTTACGATCTCGCTTGTCCGCGACGGCGTCTCCTGGAAGGTGACAAACGTGACGAGCGACGCGACGAGCGCCTCCTCGTCCTCCGCAGACTCCGCCGCAGCCACCTCAACCACCTCGACCACCACCGGAACGACCACCACGGGTACCTCGTCCCAGGGCCAGTAACTCTTCGCACCACGTAACGCGTGCCTCTTAGGTGCGCAGACGGGATAAGGAAGCTATGTCGATCTTCGACTCACTGTTCGGCGAATATGGCGGCGACCTGGCAATTGACCTTGGCACCGCCAACACGCTCGTGGCTGTTCGCGGCCAGGGCATCGTCATCAACGAGCCCTCGGTCGTCGCCATCGACAAGAGCGAGAGCCGGGTTCTCGCCGTTGGCGCGGACGCAAAGCGCATGATTGGTCGCACGCCTGGTTCCATCATCGCCGAGCGACCCCTCAAGGACGGCGTCATCGCAGACTTCGACGTCACCGAGGTCATGCTCAGGTACTTCATCGAGAAGGCTCGGGAGCGTCGCTACCCATGGTCGCCTCGCCCGCGCGTCGTGGTGTGCGTCCCCTCGGGCGTCACGTCAGTTGAGAAGCGCGCCGTCTTCGAGGCAACCATCCAGGCTGGCGCCCGTCAGGCATACCTCATCGAGGAGCCCATGGCTGCGGCGATTGGCGCCGACCTCCCCATCGAGGACCCGACCGGCTCGATGGTCGTTGACATCGGTGGTGGCACCACCGAGGTCGCCGTTATCTCCATGGGGGGCATCGTCGTCTCGCAGTCCATAAGGACTGCTGGCGACGAGTTCGACCAGACCATCCTCGAGCACGTTCGGGACGCCTACAACCTCTCCATCGGCGAGCGTACCGCCGAGGACATCAAGATCAAGGTCGGGTCTGCCGCGCCCTTGGCAGAGGAGCTCGACGTGGAGGTCAACGGTCGTGATGTGATGAGCGGTCTCCCCAAGACTGTCCGCATCGAGAGCGAGGAGATCAGGCGCGCCCTCGATCGCCCGCTCGACGAGGTCACCAAGGCCGTCAAGGACGCGCTTGACGTGACGCCGCCAGACCTTGCCTCGGACCTCATGTTCTACGGCATCCTCCTCACGGGTGGGGGAGGCCTCCTCCGCGGCCTCGACCAAAGGCTCCGCGAGGAGACCGGCGTGCCCGTCAACGTGAGCCCCACCGCCCTTGAGAACGTCGTCACCGGCTGCGCCAAGGTTCTCGAGGCCAACGCGCTCTCCGGTGGCTTCGTCCAGAGTACGGGACAGTAGGCGTGCCGCTCGGAGGAAACAGGGCCCCGTCGTCGGGGCTTGGCAACAACAACCAGGGCACGGGCGGACGCGAGCTTGTGGTGTGTCTCGTCATCTCCGTCGTGCTCTTCACGGTTGGCGTGCGTACGGGCGAGGATGGTCCGCTCGGTGCCGTCAGGGGTGCCTTCCAAACCGTCACAACGCCAGTGAGGCTTGTGGGGTCTGCCATTACCATGCCCTTCCAGGGCCTAGGCAACATCTTCTCGAACCTCACGGCCGACCAGGCGACGCTCTCCGAGCTCCAGGCGGAGAACGACGAGCTGCGCAGCAGAAACGCGGAGCTCGAGGAGGCGGAGCAGACCGCAACGCGTCTTCAGGGCCTGCTCGACCTTCAGAGCAGCTATAACCTGCAATCGACCGCAGCCCACATCATCTCTGGGTCCAGCGACTCGTGGTCCTCCACGGTCACCATCGACAAGGGCACGAGTTCCGGCCTGTCTGTGGGCATGCCCGTGACCTCCTCGTCCGGTGTCATAGGTCAGATCGTGGAATGCGGGGCGACCTCGTCCACGGTCCTGCTCGTGACCGACGAGTCTTCCAGCGTCTCGGCGATGGTCCAGTCAAGCAGGGCGCAGGGCATGCTTGACGGCTCTGCCGCCGGCGAGGTGCGTCTCGACATGATTCGCACCGACCAGACGGTCGAGGTCGGAGACATCGTGGTGACGAGTGGCCTTGGTGGCGTCTTTCCGAAGGGACTGCCGCTGGGTAAGGTCACGAGCGTCGAGAAGAACCCCGGATCCATGTACTACACGATCGTCGTCGAGCCATACGCGCACACCGAGAATGCCGAGGAGGTTCTTGTCATCACCTCGCTGACCGATTCCCAGGTGGCCACCTCTGAGGACGTTGCATCGGCCGACTCCCAGGAGACCTCTGCCGGCTCTTCGAGCGCATCGGAGGACTCGAACTCGGATGCCGACTCCTCGGGCTCAGGCTCGAGCTCGTCTGGATCCTCGTCTTCGTCCGCCTCAACAACATCTTCCGGGAACTAGGGAGGGGGAGCTCGTCATGCAGGTTGCCGACAAGAACAGGGATCGAAGGGACGTGGCGGTTCTCGCCTTCGTCTGTGCGGTGCTTCAGCTCGCGCTTGCTCCCAACATCGCCCTTGGTAACGGCCGTGCCAACTTCGCCCTCATCTTCACCGCCTGCATTGCCTTCAACGTTGGCGGGAGGAAGGGGGTCCTTGCGGGCTTTTTTGCGGGGCTCTTCTTCGACCTTTCAACCACGGGTCCGGTCGGGCTCATGGCGGGATGTTGTGCAACCGCCGCCTACCTCATGGGGCAGGACGGCCGCAATCGTATGTCGGGCGAGCTTGGTGCGAGCGTGGTGGAGTTCTCGGTCGCAACGCTTGCGGTCTCTCTTGTCTACCACCTCGCCATGCTGATGGTCGGGCAGTCGTCCTCCCTCATTGACGTGCTGTTCCTGAGAACGCTTCCAACCGCGGCGCTTACCATCGTCGCATTTCTGCCGTTTGCGCTTGTCTTCTCCCGTTCCACCGGGGGTGGGCCAAGCCTTTCGGTTGGCGGCCGTCGTCGCGGTGGTGGGGCCCACCTCAGTACGAGGGGTCTTTAAGGTCGTGCCATGAGCTTCACGGTCATCATTATCATCGTCTGCGTCGCAGTCGCTGCGGCGCTCGTCGCGGTCTTCCTGGTATTTGGTCGCTCCGAGGCCAACTTCACCTTTGACATCGGCGGAAACGGCCCCAAGGCCTCCGGGGGTTCCGACTCCTCGGCAGAGACGACCACGCAGGGCCGCCTCGTGGGCCAGGCTGCCGTCTCTGGCGGAATCATCGCAGTCCTTCTCGCCAAGCTCTGGTCCATGCAGCTCCTCTCGTCCGACCAGTACACCCAGCAGGCGGAGTCCAACCGTACTCGCACCGTCTCCGTGCCGGCGCCACGCGGTCGCATACTCGACAGGAACGGCAAGGAGATCGTCGGCAACCGCTCGAGCCTCACCGTCCTTGCCGAGGCTGACGTTGCGGATGACGACATCGAGCTCAGGCTCATCGGCAACCTCATCGGCATGCCGGCGCTTGCGGTAAAGCGCAAGGTGCAGGACTCCTCGGCGGGGGCTCAGAGCCTACGTTCCGTTGCGGTCGACGTATCGCGCAGGGTCGTGGCGTTCCTCGGCGAGCACCCCACGGTCTTCCCCGGAGTCTCGGTCGACCAGAGGACCCAGCGCTCCTACCCTTACGGATCGCTCGCGGCACACGTCGTTGGATACACGGGCACCGTGACCTCTGACCAGCTCAACTCCACCGACAGCTCCGACGAGGGCGCCGTGCATTACAGCTCTGGCGACACGGTTGGCCAGTCGGGTGTCGAGCTGCAGTACGAGAGCGTCCTGCAGGGCGTGGCGGGCGAGCAGACCGTCTATGTCGACGCTAATGGGAACGTGCTCGACTATTCGACCTACGTCGAGCCGAGGAGTGGCTCGGACGTGGTCCTGACGCTCGACATGGACATCCAGAAGGCGGCCGAGGAGTCGATCGTCAAGGTCGTGGAGTACCAGCAGAAGGCCGGCTACTCCGCCACGGGAGCCTGCGCCGTCGCAATCGACTGCACGAACGGCGAGGTCATCGCCATGGCGAGCTACCCCACCTACAACCCCAGCATCTTCGTGGGAGGCATCTCGACGAGCGACTGGGAGTCGCTCCAGTCCGAGGGTGCCAACTACCCGCTCATGAACCGTGCCATCTCCGGACAGTATCCCTCGGGATCGATCATCAAGGCACTCACCACGCTTGCTGCCCTGAGCTATGGCATCGCGACGGCAAGCTCCTCCTGGTACTGCACGGGTTGGTGGACGGGCTTTGGCGACGCCTACCCCATGAAGTGCTGGTGGACCTCCGGTCACGGCGAGATGAACCTCGTGACGGGCATCACGTACTCCTGTGACGTCGTCTTCTACGAGATAGGCAAGGGCTTCTTCTACGACAAGGACCACCCCGAGGGCATGCAGGAGACGTTCAAGAAGTTCGGCCTCGGGTCCCTCACCGGCATCGACCTTCCCAGCGAGGCCCAGGGCCGCGTCCCAGATGCCGAGTGGAAGTGGAACTACTGGTCGAGCGCGACCGACGAGCAGCGCACCTGGCAGGGAGGCGACAACGCGAACCTCTCCATCGGCCAGGGAGACCTTCTCGTGACCTGCATGCAGATGGTCGACGCCTACGCGGGCATCGCCAACCGTGGCCCCATCTACAAGCCCCACGTGCTGAAGAGCGTCAAGAGTGCAACGGGCTCTGGAACGGTGATCGACTACAATCCCGAGGTCATCATCAACGCTGACGAGGAGTCCGACTACCTCGACATTGTTGACCAGGGGCTGTCCGGGGTGGTCTACCAGGAGTCTGTCACGCAGGCGACGCACTGGAACAATCTCGACGTCGCCGTCCGGGGCAAGACGGGTACGGCGGAGCAGACCTCCGTTGGCGAGCCCGTGGGCTGGTTCATGGCCTTCGTGCCTGCGGAGAACCCCAAGTACGCGGTTGGTGCCAACGTGGACAAGGTACTCTCGGGAGCCTCCTCGGCCATGTACATCGTACGAGACATCATCGGCGCCATCTACGGGCAGCCTGATGACCAGCCCTACGATACGACCAACGTCGACCGATAGGAGGGTAGGCTCGTGGCAGACATGGCGAGAAGACAGGGACTTCTCAACTCGGCAAGCAACCACCTCAACCGCGGCTCCTCCAGGTCTGCGTCCTCGGGTGCGGGACGCGTGGGCAAGACGCTTGGGGCGCTCTACCTCTCCCAGCTCATACCTGCCCTTCTGCTCGTTGTCTACGGCGTCGTCGTGATCTGGTCCGCCTCGCTCACCATTCCCGAGGCGAACTTCCCGAGGCACCTGGTTGGCATTGCCATGGGCCTCGTGGGCGCGGTCCTCATCTGGCGCAACGACTACAGGAACCTGCAGGGCATGACCCGCGTGCTCTTCGTCGTTGCCTGCGTTCTCATGATTGCGCCCAAGATTCCAGGGCTCAGCTACTCGGCCAAGGGCATAACCGGCTGGGTCAAGGTGCCGGGGATAGGCATCACGTTCCAGCCGTCGGAGCTGGCCAAGCTCGTCGTCATCCACCTCATGGCCTCGCTCGGCGCGCAGTACAACGGCAAGATAGAGTCCCTGCGCGACTACGTTCGCCTCTGTGCCATCCTTCTTGTCCCCTTTGGGTTGATCCTGCTCCAGCCCGACCTTGGCACCGGCCTCGTCGTCCTGGTCTTTGGGGCAACCATCATCATCTGCTCGGGGGCAAAGCGAAGCTGGGTGCTCGTGACCATCGGGCTCATCGTTGTGGGGTCTGCGGCGATCATCGCGACGTCGATGATCGACGGATTCCCGCACCTGTTGAAGACCTACCAGCTCAACCGACTCATCGTTTTCATCGACCCCTCGGTCGACCCCACCAACAACGGCTACAACCTCCAGCAGGCAAAGATTGCCGTCGGGTCGGGCGGGCTCCTCGGCAAGGGCGTGGGCGGCGCCACGCAGGCGGGAAACGGCTTTCTCCCCGAAGCGCAGACAGACTTCGTCTTCGCACTCCTCGCCGAGGAGTTTGGCTTTGTTGGCGGTGTCGTCCTTCTCGGCCTCTTTGCGTGGATGATTCTCTCGACGATCCTTCTCGCCATGCGCTGCGAGTCGATGTTCGGCAAGCTCGTGTGCGTTGGCTGTGCGGCCATGTGGACGTTCCAGGTGCTCGAGGAAGTGGGCATGTGCATGGGGATCATGCCCATCACGGGCATTCCCCTCCCGTTCATTAGCTATGGTGCCACCTCGATGATCGCCCAGCTCATGGCCGTGGGGATGGTACAGTCTGTGTGGAGGCACCGGCAGAAGTCCGCCTAGCGGCTGCCTGTTGTAAGGAGGATTATGGCGCGCAAGATTCCGTGGGGGAAGATTCTCGAGGTCGTCGGGGCCGGCAGGGATGCCAGTGAGGGTGGCTCACAGGCCGTGCGCCTGTGGGTACGCGTATCTGAGGCCGCCCCGCGCGGGCTCGTGCTCGCCATCAAGGAGGCCCTTGTCGCCCGCGAGGCGTCGGGCGTCGTCGACGTTCGCCCCATCGGGGCCCCCGCACCGGAAGGCATCGCACCGGACGCCCTGGTTGTCGTCTGTGGCGGCGAGGGACCCCTCGAGGCCGCACTCGCCCGCGACGCAGCCCAACGCGGTGTGCCGGTTGCGCTCGTGGCCGAGTCTGCGGTCGAAGTTCCGGACGTCGACCTTCCGGACGAGCTCTCCTCCCTCGTGGAGGTCCTGGCTTGTGCCGATGCCCTTGCCTTGGTTCCGAGACTGGGCACGTGGCTTGTCGGGGCAACCGACAAGGGCCTGGCGCTCGCGGCAAACTTCCCCTTTTGCCGCCCTGCGGAGGTCGACGCGCTGGTGAGGCGCTGCGCCATGGAGAACGCCGCCGTGGGGGCCGTGACCCTCATGCCGGGCTCGGACATGGCGGTCATGACTGCAAACCAGGCAAAGCTTGCCCTCGACATCGCCGTTGCGTACGGTCGTGGGCTTGACCTCTCTCGAGCGCTCGAACTTGCGGGCGTCGTGGGGGCGGGCTTTGGGTACCGTGCGCTTGCCCGCGCGGCTTCGCGCGTGGTCCCGGGGCTTGGCTGGGCCTTCAAGGGTGCCATGGGGTATGCCGGAACGGTGGCAACGGGCCGCGCACTTCAGGTTCGCTTCGACTTCGAGGACGGGTCCCTTCGTCCCCACGGTGACGAGACGAGCCGCCAGGCACCCGCCCGCCATCTCGAGCCCCCCAAGAAGGCTGGGGCTGGCGAGAAGGACGGCGAGAAGCGTTCTCGTGCGCCACGCCCCGTTGCCGCACCGGCGTATGTCGTTCTCTGCCCCGACGGTTCTGTGGGTAGGGGTGAGTAGCCATGCGCCAACCGCGAGAGGACCTCTTCCGACTCATCGAGCCCCTGCTTCCGCTCGTCGAGAAGCCCTCGCGCTACCTCGACCACGAGTGGGGAGCCGTCGAGGACCAGCCCGGCCCCTTCCACACATGCCTCATCTACCCGGACGCCTATGAGGTCGGCCAGCCCAACCTGGGCATCGCCATCCTCTACGACGCCCTCAACGAGGCGGAGGGCATCTCGTGCGAGAGGTGCTACCTCCCGTGGCACGACATGGCAGACCTCATGCGCGAGCACAACGTGCCCCTGCTCGCCCTCGAGTCCGCCGCTCCCGTCGCCTCCTTCGACCTCGTGGGCTTCACGCTCGCCCACGAGCTTGTCGCCACGAACATCATCGAGACGCTCGACCTGGCGGGCATCCCCGTTCGCTCTGCGGAGCGCGAGGAGGACGACCCCATCGTGATCGCGGGCGGTCCCTCCGTCTGGAACGCCGAGCCGCTTGCCCCCATGTTCGACGCGATCCTGCTCGGCGACGGAGAGGACGCCATTGTCGATATGGCGGCGTGCGTGCGAGACTGCCGCGCTGCGGGTTCTTCGCGAGTCGACATCCTTCTCGCCCTCTCCAGAATCCAGGGGGTCTACGTCCCCTCACTCTACGACGTCGTCGTCGACGAGACCTCCACGCGCTGGGGCTATGCCGTCCCCCGACCCGGTACCGGAGCCCCCGAGGTCGTGCTCAAGCGCTGCGTTGCAGACTTGGCATCGACCCCCGCCTGCGCCGAGCACATCGTTCCGTACATGGGCATCGTACAGGACCGCCTCGCGATAGAGGTGCTGCGTGGCTGCGCGCGCGGCTGCCGCTTCTGCCAGGCGGGCATGACGTACCGTCCCGTTCGAGAGAGGCCCATCGAGCAAGTTGTCGAGGCGAGCGAGCGCGGCCTTGCCGAGACGGGCTACGACGAGCTATCCCTCACGTCGCTTTCGACCACCGACCACTCTCAGTGCGCCCCCATGCTGAACGAGCTTGACCAGAGGCTCTCCGGCCGAGGCATCCGCGTGTCCATCCCCTCGCAGCGCCTCGACTCCTTTGGGGTGGACATGGCAAACGCCGCCTCGGGTTCCAAGCGCGGCGGTCTCACCTTTGCCCCGGAGGCCGGCACCCAACGCCTCCGCGACGTGATCAACAAGAACGTGACTGAGGAAGACCTCGAGCGCGCGGCGAGAAACGCCTTCGAGCATGGGTGGCGCCGCGTCAAGCTCTACTTCATGATGGGCCTTCCCACCGAGACCGACGAGGACATCCTGGCGATACCTGCCGCCACGCACCGCGTGCTCGAGATCGGTCGCGAGGTGGTGGGGCGCGGCAAGAAGAGCAAGGTGCAGGTCTCGGCTTCGGTCGCCGTCTTCGTGCCCAAGGCGCACACGCCCTTCCAGTGGGCGGGCCAGCTCGAGGTGTCCGAGGTGGAGCGCAGGGCAAGGCTCCTGCTCGGCGCCAACACGGACCGCGACGTGAAGATCTCCTACCACGACCCCAGGACCTCGCTTGTCGAGGGTGCGCTCTCCAAGATGGGACGCGCGGGCTTCGACCTCGTGCTCGCCGCATGGCAGCACGGCTGCCGCTTTGACGCGTGGACGAGCGAGTTCAACTACGACGCCTGGGAGGCCGCGGCTGCAGAGCTTGGCCTCGACCTGCCCACCATCGCCTCCGAGGGCTTCTCCCTCGACGCCCGGCTCCCCTGGGACCACACCTCGCCTGGCGTCTCGAAGGGCTTTCTCCAGCGGGAGTGGCGAAGGGCAGCCCAGGGTGTCACCACGCCGGATTGCACGCGCGAGTCGTGCGTGGGTTGCGGCGTGTGCCCAACGCTCGGCGTGGACAACGTGGTTTGGGGTGAGCGCGCATGATCAACACCGCCGCCATCACCAACAGCAAGCTCAACCAGTACCGGCTTCGCGTGCGCTACCGCAAGGACGGCAGGCTCGCGCACCTGGGGCACCTCGAGGTCATCAACACCATCAACCGGAGCATCCGGCGCTCTCAGCTGCCCTTTGCGGTGGGAAACGGCTTCGCCCGCCGCATGCGCCTGCAGTTCTCCCAGGCGCTGCCCGTCGGTGCCGCCTCGATGGGGGAGTACTTCGACATCTTCCTCACCGAGGAGGTCGACCCCGAGGAGACGCTGACGCGGCTTGTGGCCTCGAGCCCAAGCCTCCTCGCGCCCCTCAAGGCCGCGTACGTCCCCTATGCCCTGCCTGCGCTGGAGGCATGGCTCACGCGCTCGACGTGGAGCGTCAACGTCTTGGACGAGACCGACGTCAGCGCCCTTGCTCGTGCGATCGATGCCGTGCGCACACGGGGGAGCATCACCTACATGCGCGGCGAGAAGGAGAAGCACGTCGACCTCACGAAGACGCTCGTCTCCTTCGAGGAGCGCCCCTCTGGCACGGGATACCTCCTCGACTGCCGGTCGTGCGAGGAGGGCTCCCTGAGGCCAGCGATCCTCATCTCCGAGGCCGCCCGGCAGGCAGGGATTCCCATGCCGGCGATCGCCGTATGCAGGGTGGGGCAGTGGCACGAGGATGAAGATGGGAGTCTTGTGGAGCCAATGTAGCGGCTGTGACGTATGTCCCCAAGCAGGCTAGACTTGCTTAGGTTGTGCGGAAAAGCGCCAGGCCACGGTCCCCGATTCGGTTTCCCTTGCGGCACCGCAGGTCAAGGCGATTTTTCGTTGACGGTTTCCCGCGCGGCTAGTAAGATTACTTACTGTTGCAATCACGCCAGCAATGAAGGGTTACACACATGTACGCAATCGTAGCAACTGGTGGCAAGCAGTATAAGGTTGCCAAGGGCGACGTCCTCGACGTCGAGAAGCTCGACGCGCAGCCTGGCGATTCGGTCCAGCTCGACGTTCTCCTCCTGAACGACGGCGAGAAGACCATCGTTGACCCTGCCACCCTCGAGGACAAGAAGGTCACCGCCGAGGTCGTCGACCAGCACAAGGGCGAGAAGGTCCTTGTCTTCAAGTTCAAGAAGCGCAAGCGCTACCACCGCACCAAGGGTCACCGCCAGAACCTCACCAAGCTGAGGATCTCCGAGCTTCCCACCGCGTAGCCTCACCCACTCCGTCCACTTCAGATAGGCAGGTAGCACCATGGCACACAAGAAAGGCCTCGGTTCGTCTCGCAACGGCCGTGACTCCCACGCGCAGCGTCTCGGCGTGAAGATCTATGGCGGTCAGGCCATCAAGACCGGCCAGATCATCGTTCGTCAGCGTGGCACCCACATCACCCCCGGCGAGAACGTCGGCCGTGGCAAGGATGACACCCTGTTCGCTCTCGCCGACGGTGTCGTGCAGTTCAAGAAGGGCACGAAGCACGTCGTCAACGTCGTCACCGAGTAGCGGCGCACACAATAGAACGAACTGGGCCCCGCCTTGGCGGGGCCCGTTTCTTATCGCGCCGAGCGCGTCCCCTGTGAGTTGCCGTACCATCAGGGGCAACCAAGGAGGAATACGTGGTCACATTCACAGACATGTCTCACATCAACGTCAAGGGTGGCGACGGCGGTGCCGGCTGCATGTCGTTCCGGCGTGAGGCCTACGTCCCAAAGGGCGGGCCAGACGGGGGCGACGGCGGGCACGGCGGCGACGTCATCGTCGAGTCCGACCCCCAGCTTTCCTCCCTTATCGACTATCGCTACAAGCACCACTTCAAGGCCGAGAGGGGCACGCACGGCCAGGGCAAGCGCATGCATGGAAAGGATGGGGCGGACCTTGTATTGCGGGTTCCCCTTGGTACCGTCGTGCGCGAGCTTGACCCTGCCACGCAGAAGCCCCTCTACCAGATCGCGGACCTCACTCGCCCGGGGGAGCGAGTGGTGGTTGCGCCGGGAGGCATGGGCGGCCTCGGCAACACCCACTTTGTGACCTCGGTCCGTCGTGCACCCGCGTTCGCCGAGAAGGGCGAGCCTGCCCAGGACCATTGGATCGAGCTCGAGATGAAGCTCATGGCCGACGCTGCGCTCGTCGGCATGCCCTCGGTGGGGAAGAGCTCCATCATCGCGCGCATCTCTGCCGCCCGGCCCAAGATCGCCGACTACCCCTTCACGACGCTTGTGCCCAATCTTGGCGTGGCCCGCGCTCACGACGGGCGCTCGTTCGTCTGCGCCGACGTGCCCGGTCTCATCGAGGGTGCCTCCGAGGGCAAGGGCCTTGGGCACGAGTTCTTGCGGCACATCGAGCGCACCGCTCTCATACTGCATGTTGTTGACGTCACGGGTGGCTTCGAGGGCCGAGATGCCGTCGAGGACTACCACGCCATCAACGCCGAGCTCGCTGCCTATGCGTCAGAGCTTGCCGATCGCCCGCAGATCGTGGTTGCGAACAAGTGCGACATGCCAGGGACCGAGGGTGCCGTCAAGGCGCTGCGCGAAGCCGCCGAGGCGGACGGCCACAGCTTCCACGCGGTCTCCGCGGTGACCGGCGAGGGGATCGAGGCATTGGTGAGCGAAACCGCAGATGCCGTCGCGAAGCTTCGCGCTGAGGCTCCTGTCCCTTCGGGAGAGGCGGCGGAGGCCTCGCAGAAGTGGGAGCGTAGCCGTCAGCAGCGCGACCGCGCCATGAGCATACGCCGCGAGGGCGCGCACGTCTGGCGCGTGAGCGGTGCCGCGATCGAGCGCATGGTCATCCAGACCGACTGGGACAACGAGGAGGCCGTTGCCTACCTCCAGCACCGGTTCGACCGTGCCGGTCTCGACGACCGCCTCGAGAAGGCGGGATGCGTCCCCGGAGACGAGGTCCGCATTCTCGAGCTCGCCTTCACCTACGAGGGAGAGCCGGCGGACGACGACTTCGCCGAGCTCGCCGAGGACGAGCCCGACGTTCGCGACGACGGGGGCGAGGACTGATGGGCGATTTCCCCAGGCTCGTGGTGGCCAAGGTTGGCTCCTCCACCCTCGTGGACGAGAACGGCGCCCTCGACCGCAGCTTCATCCGCTCCCTCTGCGATCAGGTCGTTGAGCTTGCGCATGAGGGGACGCACGTGGTTCTCGTCTCCTCGGGTGCCGCTGCGGCAGGCCGTGAAGAGCTGGGCCTTGCCGCGAGGCCGACCGACATCATGACGCTTCAGGCCTGCGCCGCGGCTGGCCAGGCTAAGCTTACGGAGGCCTACGCGGACGTACTTGCCGAGCGGGGCATTCCTTGTGGCCAGGTCCTGCTCACCCGCAGGGACGTGGTGGACCGCGAGGCGTATCTCAACGCGCGGAACACCCTCATGCGCCTCATCGAGCTTGGGGCCATGCCTGTCGTGAACGAGAACGACACCGTCTCCGTGGCCGAGTTCGCCTTCGGCGACAACGACATGCTCGGCGCCATCGTAGCGGGGCTCGTCTCGGCTGACCTCTACGTGATCCTCTCGGACGTTGACGGGCTCTACACCGCTAATCCGCAAACGGATCCCTCCGCCAGGCTGATCGAGCGCGTCGAAGAAGTCGATGGACGGATCTCGTCCGTCGCGGGAGGCTCCGGGACCAGCTATGGAACGGGAGGCATGGCATCAAAGGTCCGTGCGGCTCGCGCCATGCTGGCAGCAGGCATCACTACGGTCATCTGCCGAGGCAGGAGGGAGCACGCCCTGCTCGACGCCGTGAACGGAACTGGCGTTGGGACGCGCTTCGAGGCGGCCTCGAAGATGGGCTCTCACGAGCTTGGGCGCAAGCTCTGGATCGGGCTTGCCGAGGTCGTGCGGGGCACTCTCGTCCTCGATGAAGGGGCTGCCCGTGCCGTCACCGAGCACGGCGCCTCCGTCCTGCCCGTTGGCGTGGTCGAGACGCGCGGGAGCTACGCCGCCGGGGACGTCGTCGACGTCTGCGACCTTTCGGGGACGCTCATAGGTCGGGGCGCCGTGCGCTACTCGTCCGAGGACATGACTCGCGTCCGGGGCCTCAAGCTCGACGTGATAGCACGGTTCCTGGGAACTGATGCTGCGCAGCCGGCCGTTCACCGCGACGAGCTGCTCGTCTTCTGAGAAGGGAGAACACGTATGTCCGAGGCGCGAACAAAGGCAATGCTTGCGAGGACCGCGTCGCATGCGATGGGCCAGGCTTCTGCGGCAACGAGGTCGGCAGCCATACAAGCCGCAGCCCGTCTCATCCGCGAGCGGACGGACGCCATCGTTGCCTCTAACAGAAGCGACATGGAACGCTCTCGCGCGGCAGGCATGCCTGGCCCCCTTCTTGACAGGCTCATGCTCGATTCCGCCCGCCTCGAGTCCATTGCCTCCGCCCTCGAGGAGATCTCCCGGCAGGATGACCCGCTTGGACGCGTGAGCTGGGGCCGCACCCTCGACTCCGGTGTACGCGTGGAGCGCGTGTCGGTGCCCATGGGCGTCGTTGCCATGATCTACGAGGCACGGCCTAACGTCACCGCCGATGCCTTTGCGCTCTGCGTCCGCGCCGGCAACGCATGCGTGCTCAAGGGTGGCGGTGCGGCTCGCGAGTCCTGCATCGCCCTCGCTGGCTGCTGCAAAGACGCGCTCATCGAGGCAGGATTGCCCGCAGACGCCGTACAGTACGTCGACGATGATGCCGAGCACACGCAGACCTCAGAGCTTGTCCACGCCACGGGGCTCGTCGACGTCCTCATACCGCGCGGTGGCGCCTCGCTCATACGCTACTGCGTCGAGAACGCCACCGTCCCCGTCATCGAGACGGGCACCGGCAACTGCCACATCTACCTGCATCGGGATGCAGACGTCGAGAAGGCCGTGAACATCGTCGTCAACGCGAAGTGCTCGAGGCCTGGCGTCTGCAATGCGGCGGAGTCACTTCTCGTCGACGCCTGCGCTGCAGAGAAGCTCCTCCCACCCGTGCTTGTCGCCCTGCACGAGCACGGGGTCGTTCTCGTGGGCGACGCCCTCGCGCGCGAGGTCGCTGCGGGACTGGACGTTCCCATGGGTGAGGCGACCGAGGACGACTGGGGCAGAGAATACCTCGACCTCAAGATGAGCGTGAGGTGCGTCCAAGACGTCGCCGAGGCGATTGCGCACGTCAACCGCTATGGCACGGGTCACTCAGAGGCCATCGTGAGCGACTCCTACGAGGCGTGCGAGGCGTTTCTCGCCGGAGTCGACGCTGCCGTTGTGTACGCAAACGCATCCACGCGGTTCACCGACGGTGGTGTCTTTGGGCTGGGCGGCGAGATCGGCATCTCCACGCAGAAGCTGCATGCGCGCGGTCCCATGGGGGCGTCGGCACTCACCACCACCAAGTACGTCGTCCGAGGGAATGGGCAGGTGCGATGAGCGTCGATGTTCGCGCGCTGAGGGATCGCGACCTGCCGGTGCTTGGCACGGACGACGCGCGGACGTATCGTCTGGGCATCATGGGCGGCACCTTCGACCCCATACACAACGGGCACTTGGTCGCAGCCGAGCAGGCCTTCGACGACCTGGCTCTCGACCTCGTGGTCTTCATGCCGGCGGGGAGGCCTGCGTTCAAGCAGGACCGGAACGTGAGCACGGGGGAGGATCGCTATGCCATGACCCTTCTGGCCACGGCGGACAACCCCCACTTCGTTGCCTCTCGCTTCGAGGTCGACCGCGAGGGCGTGACCTATACCGCAGACACGCTTCGGCTCCTGCGCGGCCTCTATCCCGAGAACGTCGAGTTCTACTTCATCACGGGCGCCGACGCCATCACCGAGATCGTGAGGTGGCGCGATGCCGCCGACATTGCCCGTCTCGCGCACCTGGTCGCCGCCACGAGGCCGGGCTATGACCTCGATCGCGCCTGGGACGCCATCGACGCCTCTGGCCTGAATTTCGACGTCACGTACCTCTCGGTCCCTGCACTCGCCATCTCCTCGAGCCATCTGCGCGAGCGCGTGCGGGCAGGTCAGAGCCTGCGCTACCTCACCCCAGACCCGGTGACGGGCTACCTTCACAAGCATGGGCTCTACGGGACCTCGACCAACCGCTACGGGCACACCTCGGAGGTGGTCGCGTGACGGGCTTCGAGAAGGTCATGGCCCACGAGGAGCCACGCTACGACAAGGAACAAAGAGCGCTCATCGAGCGCCTGGAGTCGGACCTCTCCATCCAGCTCGCCAGGAAGAAGCACCGTCTCGAGCACTCTCTGTCGGTCGCCTCGTGTGCGGAGGGGCTGGCGCTTGCCTATGGGGCCGATCCCTTCGAGGCGCGCCTGGCGGGCATTCTCCACGACTGGGAGAAGGCCCTCTCCGCCGAGCAGATACTTGCCCGCTCCCAGGAGCTTGGAATCGACATGGGGGTCGACCTCGCGCTGGTGGCGCCCCTGCTCCACGGCATCGTCGCCGCGCGCGAGCTTCCCTCGCGCTATCCCGAGGTCCCAGGTGAGGTATGGCATGCCGTCGAGGTGCACACGACGGCCTCGCCCCAGATGAGTCCGCTCGACATGGTACTCTTCGTTGCCGACGGCATAGAGCCGCTGCGGCCCAAGAGCCCGGGGATCGATGAGGCGCGTGCCCTCGTTGGCGAGGCGACGCTTCCCGACCTCTTCTGGGATTCTTTTGTCGGTGGCATTATCTACGTGCTCAAAGGTTCGAGGTACCTCTGGCCGGGTACCATCGATACGTACAACGAACTCGCCGCGGCCCGTATGTCCGCCGGCGCTTGATAGGAGAGAAATGGCAGCAACACCGTATGAGATCGCTCGCGTTGCGAGCATGGCAGCAGACTCCAAGAAGGCCCAGGACGTGGTCGTTCTCGACCTCACTGCGAAGACTGACGTCTGCGACTACTTCGTGATCTGCTCCGCCACGAGCAACCCGCAGACAGACGCCATCGTGGACGAGGTCCGCGAGAAGGTTCGCGCCAACTGCGGCGTCACCGCCATCTCGACCGAGGGCCGCGAGGGCAGGAACTGGGTCCTCATCGACTTTGGCAGCGTGGTCGTGCACGTCTTCAAGCCCGAGACGCGTGACTTCTATCGTCTCGAGAAGCTTTGGGGTGACGCCCCCGAGGTCGACATGGGTCTCGAGGAGGACACGGCCGCAGGCGAGTAGGGGACGCGGCCGTCTTCTGACTCTTCGCGAGGCATCCCGCCTGTGCTGCCTCTAGGCCATAGTGCGCATTTCTCGCGGCACTCACAATATCATTTCTCAAACGTAAACTACTGGGTCCACAGTGTGTTCGATGGCGGCATCGTGGCCTTCGGGTTGGACGTCTGTACTACTTTACCGGCAATCGCAAGCGTGGGAGCACGCATTTCGCGCTTGTGGTGCCCGGCAGGCAGTACGGTTCGAACGCGAAGGGATGAGTGTCATGAAGAGCATCAACGAGCAATCCGTGAGCCGTCGTCAGTTTGTCAAGCTGGGGGGAGGCGGCGCCATCGCGTTGGCCCTGGCTGGCTGCGCGGGCAATGGCGGAGGCACCGGCTCCGCCACGGGCGCAAGCTCCGACAACGGGTCTTCAGACGCCCCCTCCATCAAGCCGGGCTTCATCACGCTTCACGACGAGAACTCCACGTATGACCTCAACTTCATCAACGCCGCCAAGGAGGCGTGCAAGGAGCTGGGCATCAGCGAGGACACGTACATGCTCAAGACCAACATCCCCGAGGGGCAGGAGTGCTACAACGCCGCTGCAGAGCTTGCAGACGCCGGCTGCAACATCATCTTCGCCGACTCATTCGGCCACGAGGACTACATGATCCAGGCGGCCAAGGAGTTCCCAGACATCCAGTTCTGCCACTCCACGGGCACCAAGGCGCACACCGAGGGGCTCGACAACTACCACAACGCCTTCGCATCGATCTACGAGGGCCGCTACCTCGCTGGCGTTGCGGCAGGCATGAAGATCAACGAGATGATCGATTCCGGCAAGATCACTGCCGACCAGGCGAAGATGGGCTATGTGGGCGCCTACACCTACGCGGAGGTCATCTCGGGCTACACCTCGTTCTTCCTCGGCGCGAGGTCTGTCTGCCCGACGGTCACCATGGAGGTCACCTTCACCGGTTCCTGGTACGACGAGACCGCCGAGAAGGAGGGCGCGACCAAGCTCATAAACGACGGGTGCGTCCTCATCTCCCAGCACGCTGACTCCATGGGCGCCCCCACTGCCTGCGAGAACGCCGGCGTCCCGGACGTCTCCTACAACGGCAGCACGAAGGATGCCTGCCCCAACACCTTTATCGTTTCCTCCCGCATCAACTGGGTGCCCTACTACAAGTATGCGATCCAGGCCGTCATGGATGGCTCGTCCATCGACACAGACTGGACCGGCACGCTCTCCACTGGCTCCGTCGAGCTCACCGACGTTAACACAGACGTTGCCGCAAAGGGCACTCAGGACAAGATCGACGAGGTCAAGGGGAAGCTCGAGGACGGTAGCCTGCACGTCTTCGACATCTCCACCTTCACCGTCGATGGCGCCAAGCTCGACTCCTACAAGGCCGACGTCGATACCGACGCCGACTACACGCCAGACACCGAGGTCGTGTCCGACGGCTACTTCCACGAATCCGAGTACCGTTCTGCACCGTACTTTGATGTCAAGATCGACGGCATTGAGCTTCTCGACACCGCATTCTGATCGGACGTGTTCTCGCGTGGGCGGCCTCCTGGTAGTTCGGGGGCCGTCTTCGTCTCGTTCCGATAACCCTTCGAGTGATGGGAAATCTCGTGGCAGAAAAGCAACCAGCCGTGCGGATGAGACACATCAGCAAGTCGTTTGGCCAGGTAAAAGCCAATAACGACGTTAACCTTGACATCTATGGCGGCGAGATACTGGCCCTTCTGGGCGAGAACGGCAGCGGCAAGACAACCCTCATGAACATGCTCTCCGGCATCTACTTCCCAGACGCGGGCAGCATTGAAATCCAGGGCAAGCCCGTGACCATTGCCTCGCCCAGGGACGCCTTCGAATACGGCATCGGCATGGTCCACCAGCACTTCAGGCTCGTCAACGTGTTCTCGGCGGCGGAGAACATCGTGCTTGGCCTGGATGACGGGGGTGCGTTTGACCTCAAGGTGGCCTCTGGCAAAATCGGGGAAATATGCGACACCTACGGCTTCGACGTCGACCTAGACCAGAAGATCTACGAGATGAGCGTGTCCCAGAAGCAGACCGTCGAGATCGTGAAGCTCATCTACCGGGGTGCGGACATCCTCATCCTCGACGAGCCAACCGCCGTGCTTACGCCCCAAGAGACCGAGAAGCTCTTTTCCGTTCTTCGCAACATGCGCGATGACGGCAAGGCGATCATTATCATCACGCACAAGCTCCACGAGGTTGAGGAGATCAGCGACCGCGTCATAGTCCTGCGCAAGGGCGTCAATGTTGGCGAGATGGTCACCGCCAAGTCCACCACGCAGCAGATGACGAACATGATGGTCGGGCACCAGGTGACGCTCAACATCGACAGGCCCGCGCCCGTTAACCCCACGGAGCGCATCCGTGTCAAGGGACTCACGGTGAGGGATGCCGAGGGCGTCTTGAAGCTCGACGACGTCTCCTTCTCGGCCTTTGGGGGAGAGGTGCTGGGCATCGCGGGAGTCTCCAACAGCGGGCAGAAGGAGCTGCTGGAGTCGATTGCGGGGCTGCAGGGTGTTGAGTCCGGAACCATTGAGTATGTGGAAGATGACGGGCAGGCCCATCAGCTTGCCGGCAAGGACCCCTCTCAGATAGCGTCGATGGGCGTGACCATCTCGTTCGTGCCCGAGGACCGTCTTGGCATGGGGCTTGTTGGCAGCATGGACCTCACCGACAACATGCTCCTGCGGTCGTTTCGTGACGGACGCTCCATCTTTGTCGATCGAAAGGCCCCAAAGGAACTCGCCGAGAAGATTGTCAGTGAACTCGAGGTCGACACTCCGGGCGTCGACACCCCCGTGCGCCGCCTCTCTGGGGGCAACGTTCAGAAGGTCCTGGTGGGCCGTGAGATTTCCTCGTCGCCAAGCGTGCTTCTCTGCGCCTATGCCGTGCGCGGGCTTGACGTCAACTCCTCGTACCTCATCTACGACCTCATCAACAAGCAGAAGCAGGCAGGCGTTGCGGTCATCTACGCAGGCGAGGACCTCGACGTCCTCCTCGAGCTCTGCGACAAGATCCTTGTCCTGTGTGGCGGCAAGGTGAGCGGCATCGTCGACGCGCGCAGCACTACAAAGAACGAGGTTGGTCTCATGATGACCAGGCTCAAGGGGGGCGAAGCCGCATGATGCACATCACAAAGCGCAAGGAGATGCCCCTCTCGGAGTCGATGGCCATCCGCGCGCTCTCGATTATCCTGGCACTGGTCGTCTGTGGCGTCATCACCACGATTCTCACCGGGCTCAATCCCATTGACGTCTACGTCACCTTCTTCAAAGGTGCTTTCGGCTCCGCGCGAAAGGTCTGGATACTGCTGCAGGAGATTGCCATCCTGCTTTGCGTCTCCCTCGCCCTCACGCCAGCCTTCAAGATGAAGTTTTGGAACCTGGGAGGTGAGGGTCAGATTCTCGTTGGCGGCCTTGCCTCTGCGGCATGCATGATTCTGCTCGGCAACAAGGTGCCCAACGCGCTTCTCATTGTCTGCATGGCCGTTGCCTCCATTGCCGCCGGTGCGGTGTGGGCGCTCATGCCTGCACTCTTCAAGGCAAAGTGGAACACGAACGAGACGCTGTTCACGCTCATGATGAACTACGTGGCCATGCAGCTCGTTGCGTACTTCATCATCGTGTGGGAGGTGCCTAAGGGCTCGGGTAAGATCGGCATCATCAACCAGTCGACCGAGGCTGGCTGGCTGCCGCAGATTGGCAGCCACAAGTATCTGCTCAACGTTCTGCTCGTTGCGGTCTTGACTGTGCTGATGTACGTCTACCTCAAGTACACCAAGCACGGGTACGAGATCTCTGTCGTGGGGGAGTCGTACAACACCGCTCGCTACGTTGGAATCAACGTTCCCAAGGTCATCGTTCGTACGCTGCTTCTCTCGGGCGCCATTTGCGGATTTGCGGGCTTGCTCCTTGTGGGCGGGACCGACCACACCCTCACAACCACCATAGCCAACGGACGCGGCTTCACGGCAGTCATGGTTGCCTGGCTCGCCAAGTTCAACCCGTTCTCGATGATTGGCAGCTCGTTCCTCTTAGTCTTCATGGAACGCGGAGCCAGCGAGATTTCGACCGCCTATGCTCTCAACCAGAGCTTTGCGGACATCCTCACCGGCATCATCCTGTTCTTCATCATCGGTAGCGAGTTCTTCATCACCTATAAGGTCAACTTCACCAGGAAGACGGAGGAGGTCCAGAAGAGCGATGTTTGATCTGGTCTCATTCATCCCCCGGGCCATTGCCCAGAGCATCCCGCTTCTCTACGGCAGCACGGGCGAGATCATCACCGAGAAGTCCGGAAACCTCAACCTGGGCATCCCCGGCGTCATGTACGTTGGTGGCATCTGCGGCGTGATTGGGTCGTTTCTGTACGAGCAGAGCTTCGCTGACCCCTCGCAGATGAATCCTGCCCTTGGGATACTCA
This sequence comes from uncultured Olsenella sp., assembly GCA_900548775.1. Taxonomy (GTDB): domain Bacteria; phylum Actinomycetota; class Coriobacteriia; order Coriobacteriales; family Atopobiaceae; genus Tractidigestivibacter. The sequence continues at coordinate 46,068 of URLM01000003.1, read as the reverse complement.
TCCCCCTGCTCTGCTGTCTTCTGGGGTCGCTTCTCATGGGGCTTCTCTACTGCTTCCTCACCGTCACCCTGCGCGCGAACCAAAACGTCACAGGCCTTGCCATGACGACTTTTGGCGTTGGCTTTGGCAACTTCTTTGGCGGCTCGCTCATCAAGCTCGCTGGTGCTGACGTCCCCTCCATATCGCTCTCTGCGACGTCCGGCCTCTTCAGGACGACGCTTCCCTTCGCAGGGTCCCTCGGGGACTTTGGCGACATGTTTCTCTCGTTTGGGTTTCTTGCCTACGCCGCCATTGCGATCGCGCTTGTGGCCTCGCACGTGCTCACCAAGACCCGCGTGGGGCTCCAGCTGCGTGCTGTGGGAGAAGACCCCGCCACTGCCGACGCTGCTGGCATTGACATCACTCGCTACAAGTACGTGGCCACCTGCCTTGGCTGCATGATCGCTGGACTTGGGGGTCTCTACTACGTGATGGACTACGCAAATGGCGTCTGGTCTAACGACGCCTTTGGCGATCGCGGTTGGCTCGCCATCGCACTTGTCATCTTCACGATCTGGCGTCCTAACGTGAGCATACTCGCCTCGATCCTCTTTGGCGGTCTCTACATCCTGTACCTGTTCATCCCCACCGGCACGGACCTTGCGGTGAAGGAGCTCTACAAGATGCTTCCGTATGTGGTCACGATCGTCGTGCTCGTCATCACGAGCATGCGCAACAAGCGAGAGAACCAACCTCCGGAAAGCCTTGGCCTGCCCTACTTCCGAGAGGACCGCTAATGAGGCAAAGGGGCAGTCCCTTTGCCTCATGCTGGCCTACGCGTCGTTCTTTCCCATGGGGGCAGTACCTGTGGTGTGGTCCTTGAAGCGGAGGTCGCGCCCATAGCTCACCGCGTCGTTGCCAAAGCGGTCGCGGAGCGCGTCCGTGAGCTTCGAGAGGGCGGTGCCATCGTGGCTTTCAGCCGAGCCCCCATCCGCCATGTCGAAGAGCCCCAGCTGCTGCCCCTGTGCGCCCGAGAAGTCGGAGATGCCCACTCCCACCAGGCGTACGGGGGTTCCCTCGCGCCACAGCCCCGAAAGCAGGCTCACCGCGACGGGACCAAATGCGTGCTCGTCGTCCGTTGGGGCGGGGAGCCGCTTCTGCGCAGTGCGGGCATGAAGGTCGGCGTAGCGGAGCTTGAGCGTCACGGTGCTGCCGGCAAGGCCCTTTCGGCGCAGCCTTCTCCCCGTCATGGCTGCGATATGCAGCACGGCTGCGCGCAGCTCGTCCTCCGTCGTGAGGTCGTGATCGAAGGTTCTCTCGTTCGAGACGGACTTCACCTCATCGGGCTTCGCGCGTTCAGTGACCTTGCTCCGCTCTGCGCCCGACGCCCGCTCCCTGAGCCGTGGGCCCATGACGCCAAAGGCGTTGGCGAGGCCCTTGTCGTTTGCCTTGGCAAGCTCGCCGAGCGTGTGGATGCCCATGGCAGCGAGCCGCCTCTCCGTTGCGGGTCCAATGCCGCTCATTGCCGCCACGGGAAGGGGAGCGAGAAAGGATGACTCGGTGCCAGGGAAGACCACGGTGAGCCCTCGCGGCTTGTCCCTCTCCGAGGCGATCTTGGCGACCGTCTTGTTCACCCCAAGGCCTATCGAGCAGCTCACGCCGAGTCGTGCGACGCGTTCCTGCACGCGCTGGCATATGGCGATGGGGCTCTCGCGCGAGTATCTGCCGGGAGTCACGTCGAAGAACGCCTCGTCGATGGAGACCTGCTCAACGAGTGGGGTCTCTGCGCAGAGGATGTCCATGACGGCGGCGCTCACCTCGCGGTAGCGTGCGAAGTTGCCATGGGTCCAGATGGCGTTGGGGCAGAGCCTTCTCGCCTGGGCAGAGGGCATCGCCGAGTGCACGCCATATCGCCTTGCCTCGTACGACGCGGTTGAGACAACCCCGCGGTGGTCTGCGGAGCCACCCACTATCACGGGCAGGCCCCGCCACTCCGGATGGTCGAGCTGCTCGACAGACGCAAAAAAGGCGTCAAGGTCGAGCAGTCCGATGGCCGGGCCGTCCCACTCGAGGATGTCATGATTCTGGGCTTCCATGACCCGATTATAGGGTGATCCGGAAGGTGGTTCCTTCCTCGGCGGTGCTCGTCGCCTTGATGGAGCCTCCGTGGGCGTCGACTATTCCCTTGCAGATGGCAAGGCCAAGGCCAAATCCACCCGTCTCCTCTCGGCTGCGCGCCTTGTCGGAGCGGTAGAAGCGATCGAAGATGTGCTCGAGGTCCTCTGGGTCCATGGGGGCGCTCGCGTTGTTCACGGTGAGCACCGCGCGCTTCTCGGGCTTCTTCAGGCGCACGGTGACCGTCGTGCCCTTTGTGGCGTATTTGGTGGCGTTGTCGATGAGGGTCCGGACGGCGCGCGAGAGCTGCGTTCGGTCACCCTGGAGGTGAATGTTGGGCTCGATGTCGCTCTCTATCGTGCACCCGCGTTCGAAGGCAACGCCGTCGAACTCCATCGCACACTCGTCAACCAGCTCCGAGAAGTCCAAATCCTCGAGGGCGAGCACGCGTTTTGCTCCGTCGGCCTGGGCCTCGTCCGTGCGAGCGAGCGTGAGCAGGTCCTCGACAAGGGCCTTCATGTGGGTCGCCTCGTCGTTGGTGCTCTCTACCCACGTCCTGGTGTCAGACTGGACATGTGAGTCGTCGAGAAGGATCTGCGTGTTTGCCAGAATCACCGCGAGCGGCGTCTTGAGCTCGTGCGAGGCATCCGAGATAAAACGGCGCTGAGATTCCCACGTCTTCTGGATTGGCTTCATGATCCAAGCCGAGAGAATCCAGACGATCACGAAGAGCACGGCCATGGCAAGGATGATTATCACGACGTCTGTTACGGTCTGTCTGGTGAGAGATGCCTCCACATACTGCGTGTCGACGATTGAGATGCGCCAGCCCGTCTCGTTTTGCGAGCGCATCCAGGAAAGGTGAAGAGTGGAGTTATGGCCCGAGTCCTCGCTCGACGTGAGAGCCTCCGCTATCACCTGCGACAGAACGTCAGGGTCAATGTAGTATGAGCTCTTGGCGATTATCGTCCCGTCGCTCGAGACGTCTGCCGAGAGGGTGAGCAAGTTCGGCCCGCGGGACCCCTTGTCTCCGTCCGGCTCCCCAAAGCGCGGCGTGAAGTCGAGGTCTTCTTCGAGGCCGCGGGTGAGCGCGCCGTTAATCATGTTTGCCTGGTTGACGTAGCCGCTCACGAGCGTCGTGCCCAGTGCCACAACGAGCACCAGGCCGACGAGCGCCATGGTTATGACGACGAACTCCCTGCGAAGCTTCTTCAGCATCGGGCACACCCCCAACTTCCGTTAGGCGTGGCTAGTCTTCGAAGAGCTCCAGCCTATAGCCAAGCATCCTCAGCGTGGTGATCTGCACCTTAGAGCCAACATGGGAGAGCTTCTTGCGAAGGAAGGATATGTAGGCCTCGACGGAGTTCTCGGAAGCCTCGGCATCCGCGCCCCAGACCCTCGTGAGGAGGTCCTGCTTGGAGATGACTCGAGAGGATGCGCTCATGAGCATGCGCATGAGCTCGAACTCCTTGCCGGAGAGATGGATCTTCTTGTCTGCGCACGAGAGGTCGTGCGTCGTGAGGTCCAAGGTGAGGTCGGCGAACTTGATCTCGTCAATCATGACCTCGCCCTTACGGCGAGTGATCGCGCGCAGCCGGGCGAGAAGCTCTGGAGCCTCGAAGGGCTTCGTCATGTAGTCGTCGGCGCCCGAGTCGAGACCCTCCACCTTGTCCTCCGTGGAGTTGAGCGCCGTGAGCATGAGCACCGGGGTCGACACGTCTGCACGACGAAGCTCGTGAACCACCTCGTAGCCGTTAAGGCCGGGCAGCATGACGTCGAGCACGATTGCGTCATACAGGCCGCTCTTGGCGCTCGTGAGGCCAGACGTGCCGTCGTAGACCGCCTCTGCGTTGTAGCCGGCGTCTGATAGGATGCGGACAATGGCATCGGCGAGGTTGCGCTCGTCCTCGACAACGAGTACGTTCATGAGGTCCTCCTTCGGTGGGCTCTTTCTGCATCATCGTACGTTGTGAGTCTTAAATCCCACTTAAACAGGAAGCTGAAACGGTCGTCTGGCCTTTGGTTCACAAAATCTGCAACTTGCGCACCTGCCACGTGGGCGTAGAATGTCTAGTTGCTATGTGGCTATGCGGTGCAGCCATGACACTACACCAGGGCACCGCTCGTATGGAGGAGTTTTCATTGGCAGTTAAGATTCGTCTGGCCCGTCACGGTGCCAAGAAGCGCCCGTACTACCGCATCGTCGTCGCCGACAGCCGCATGCCTCGCGATGGCCGCTACATCGAGCAGGTCGGTCGTTACAACCCCCTGACCAACCCCAAGACCATCGAGATCGATCTCGAGAAGGTCGACGCCTGGATCTCCAAGGGTGCCCAGCCCACCAACTCCGTCTCCCACCTCATCGACGTTGTCCGCAATGGGCAGCCTGTTGTTGAGAAGAAGGCCAAGCTTTCCAAGAAGGCCGCTGCCAAGGCTGCCAAGGCAGCCGAGGAGGCTGCTGAGGCTGCTGCCGAGTAGGGGCTTCTCGATGGATGACACCATGAACGACGAGGTCGACGAGGAGCAGGAGATGCCCTCCGACAAGGTCGCCGACCTTGTCGAGTACATCGTCTGCGGTCTTGTGGACGACGAAGGTGCCGTGTCGCTAGACGTAACAGACAGTGACGAGGGGTCTCTCATCGAGGTCTCTTGTGCCGAGGCGGATGCCGGCAGGGTCATCGGCCGCAAGGGCCGTACCATCAAGGCGATCCGCACCCTCGCGCGTGCCCTCGGGCAGCGTGTGGGTACTTCGGTTGAGGTCGAGGTCGTAGGCTAGGCAACCTTGCGGGAGCGCTACAGAGTCATAGCCCGTGTGGAGAAGTCGCACGGGAAAGCGGGGGAGGTCGTGACGGTTGCCGTTCACGACCTTCCCCCTCTTGTTCGCGAGGGCCTTGAGGTCTTTGTCGTGCCGCCGCGCCTCAAGGGACCGCGGTCCCATGTGGTCACGCGCGTTTCGGAGGGGCCGCACGGGCAGCTTGTCTCGCTCTCTGGCGTCAACGGCATCGATGGGGCTGATGCCCTTCGTGGTCGCTTCCTTCTCGCCCGAGAGGAGGACCTTCCGGACGACGTGGCGCTCCGCGATGCGGAGGCGCTCCTTGACCGGGAGGTTGTGGACAACTTGCTGGGTTACCTCGGCACTATCTCTGAGGTCATGGTGGGGCCGGCAAACGACGTCTGGGTCATCGACGGCCCCTTCGGCGAGGTCCTCGTCCCCGTGGTCGACGAGGTGGTCGTCGAGGTGCCGGATGCGGGGCCCATCATCGTGAGCGTTCCGTCAGGGCTGGTAGATGGGGATGATGTCGAGTGATCGTCGAGACCCTCTCGGTCTTCCCCGGCGTCTTCTCGCCCTACCTGGACGCCTCGATCATGGGGCGCGCGCAGGCCAAGGGCATCTTCTCGTTCGAGGCCCATGACCTTAGAGACTGGACCCACGACAGGCATAGGACGGTTGACGACGCCCCCTTCGGAGGGGGACAGGGCATGCTCATGAAGCCAGCCCCCATCTTCGAGGCGGTACGCGACCTTTCCGCGAGGGGGGAGGTTGCGCCTCACGTCGTGTTCTTCTCGCCCTGCGGCAAGCGCTTTGACGAGGAGGTTGCCGCAAGGCTGTCGAAGGAGGAGCGGCTCCTGTTCGTCTGCGCGCGCTACGAGGGGGTGGACGAGCGCGCCTACACCCTTGCCGATGACGTGCTCTCCCTTGGGGACTATGTGCTCACGGGCGGGGAGCTGCCGGCCCTTGTGGTCATCGACGCGATCGTGAGGCTTCTTCCCGGTGCCCTTGGCGACGAGATGAGCGCTCGTGACGAGTCCTTCTCGGACGGGCTCCTCGAGTACGCTCAGTACACGAGGCCGGCGGTCTATGATGGGCTGAGCGTCCCTGAGGTTCTCCTCTCCGGCGACCATGGCGCCGTGAGCGCCTGGCGCAGGAAGAGCGCGATCGAGCGGACGGCCCGGTGGAGGCCGGACCTTCTCGATGGGGCCGGCCTTTCCGAGAAGGAATGGGGGTTCGCGCGCGACGTGATGAACGAGCGCCAGGAACGAGATGGGTCTTTCGAGGGCGGCCCGGCTAGGGGAGGAGAGTAGCGTGGCCAAGGCTACATCCAAGGAGAGGCACGGCGGCTTTCTCGACGTCGTCGTCACCATACTCGTGGCTCTGGGCGTGGCCCTGCTCCTCCGCACCTTTGTGGTCGGGGTCTACGAGGTCCCCTCGGGCTCCATGCTCGAGACCATCCAGGAAGGCGACCTCCTCCTCGGCGAGAAGGTCTCGCTCAACTGGGAATCGCCCAAGGCGGGCGACATCGTGACCTTCGACAGCCCCAGGGAGCCCGGCGTCACCCTTGTGAAGCGCGTTGTCGCCGTTGCGGGACAGACCGTGGACCTGCGTGACGGCAATGTCTACGTCGATGGCGTACAGCTTGACGAGTCTGCGTACACGCTCGGCAAGCCAAGCTACTCGCTCTCCGACCAAGCCGGGTCGGCAGGCGTGAGCTATCCTTACACGGTCCCCGAGGGCTGCATCTGGGTTATGGGCGACAACCGCACCAACTCGCTCGACTCGCGCTACTTTGGCGCCGTGAGGGCAAGCTCCGTGTCCTCGAGGATTCTCTGCATCTACTGGCCGATCTCGGACGCCAAGGCGCTCTAGCGCCGACGTCGAAAAACCCGCCTGGAGGAAGGACGGATATGAGCGAAAGCCCGCTTACGTTCCAAGACATGATCCTCGCCCTTGAGCACTACTGGGCTGACAAGGGCTGTACCGTCATGCAGCCGTACGACTCCGAGGTTGGTGCGGGCACCTTCCACACTGCCACGCTCCTGCGCTCGCTTGGCCCCGCCGCCTGGCGCACCTGCTATCCGCAGCCGTGCCGCCGCCCGGCTGACGGTCGCTATGGCGAGAACCCCAACCGCCTGCAGCACTACTACCAGTTCCAGGTGCTCCTCAAGCCTTCCCCGGTCGACTCCCAGGACCTCTACCTTGGGTCTCTCGCAGCCATTGGCCTGGACCCGGCCGAGCACGACGTGCGCTTCGTCGAGGACGACTGGGAGAGCCCGACGCTTGGCGCCTGGGGCCTTGGCTGGGAGGTGTGGATGGATGGCATGGAGGTCACCCAGTTCACCTACTTCCAGCAGGTCGGCGGCATCGAGGTCGACCCCGTGCCGGTCGAGATCACCTATGGCCTCGAGCGCATCGCCATGTACGCTCAGGGCGTGAACTCGGTCTATGACATCACGTGGAGCTACCTGCCGGATGGCACTGCCATGACCTATGGCGACGTCTTCCTCGAGAACGAGCGCGAGTTCTCGGCCTACAACTTCGAGGTCGCGAACGTCGACCTCATGCGCGAGAAGTTCGACGAGTACGAGGCCGAGTGCCACTCCTGCCTTGACGCGAACCTGCCGCTTCCCGCCTACGACTGCGTGATGAAGTGCAGCCATGCCTTCAACCTGCTCGACTCCCGCGGGGCAATCTCCGCAACGGAGCGTGCCAACTACATCCTGCGCGTCCGCACCGTCGCCAAGGACTGCTGCGAGGCTTACCTCGCGCAGGTCGCCGGCAAGAAGGATGCGCCTGCAAAGAAGGGGGAGGTGGCCTAGATGGCCGAGACGAGGGACTTTCTACTTGAGATCGGCTGCGAGGAGATGCCATCCGCGCCGCTGAACCACGCCGTCGTCCAGCTCGGGGACCTTGTGCGCAAGGGTCTCGACGAGGCGGGCCTCGCCCATGGAAAGGTCGAGACGCACCAGTCGCCGAGGAGGCTCGTCGCGTACGTCCACGACGTCGCCCTCGCGACCGAGGAGCTCAACGAGGTCAAGCGTGGCCCCGCCGCAAGCATCGCCTTCGACGAGTCCGGTGCCCCCACGAAGGCTGCCCAGGGCTTTGCCCGCAAGTTCGGCGTCGACGCCTCCCAGCTCGCCCGGCGCGTGGACTCTGACGGCCGCGAGTACGTCTTCGCAGAGAAGCACGTCGACGCACGTCCCGCCACCCCGATCCTCTCCACCCTCTCCGAGCAGGTTATCGGCTCCATCGAGTGGCCCAACTACAGGAGCCAGCGCTGGGGCTCCGAGCACCAGTCCTTCGTCCGCCCAATCCGGTGGATCTGCGCGCTTCTCGGCTCCGAGGTGGTGCCCGTGAGCTATGCCGATGTCACGAGCGGCAACACCACGCGCGGACATCGGGTCCTTGGCCCCGGAGACCATGAGGTCAAGAGCCCCGAGGTCTACGCCGACGTGCTGCGCGAAAACGGCGTGCTGCTCGAGGACGAGCGCCGCAGCGCCATCCTCGACGGTGTTCGCCACGTCGAGTCAGAGAGGCCCGGCTGCCACGTGGACACGCCAAAGCGTACGCTCGACGAGGTCGTGAACCTCTGCGAGTGGCCAACTGTGCTCGCCGGTACCTTTGACGAGGAGTTCCTCAAGGTTCCGCATGAGATCATCTGCGAGTCGATGCTCTCGAACCAGCGCTACTTCCCCGTCTACGATGGCGACGGCAACCTCACCCGCGAGTTCGTCGTCGTCTCGAACGCGGACCCGAAGGTCTCGGCAACGGTTGTCGACGGCAACGAGCGCGTGGTGCGTGCCCGTCTCGATGACGCCAAGTTCTTCTATGAGGAGGACCTGAAGGTCCCCATGGACGACTTTGTCGAGCGTCTCGGCACCGTTGTCTTCCAGGAGAAGCTCGGGACCGTCCGCCAGAAGGTCACCCGCATGGAGGTGCTCGCCGAGGCGGTGGCCAAGGCAGCTGGCGCAGACGAGAGGGCTTGCAGCCTCGCAAAGCGTGCGGCCCATCTTGCGAAGGCAGACCTCGTGAGCCAGGCCGTCGTGGAGTTCACCAACCAGCAGGGCGTCATGGGCGGCTACTACGCCAAGGCGGCCGGTGAGCCCCAGGAGGTCTGCGACGCCATCCGCGAGCACTATCGTCCTCGCTTCGCCGGCGACGAGCTGCCTTCCGGCCTGGTGGGGAAGTGCGTGGCGATTGCCGACAAGCTTGACACCGTCTGCGGCATCTTCGCCATCGACGAGCCGCCCACCGGGTCATCCGATCCCTTTGCCGTGCGACGCGCCGCCATCGGCGTGATTGCCATGCTTCGCACGCTTCCCTCCGTCCACCTTCGCCCCCTCATCAAGCTCGCGCTTGCGTCCTACGCTGAGCAGGGCATCGCCTTCGACGCAGGGGCCGTTGGAGATTCCGTGGCAGGCTTCTTCCAGGGCAGGCTCGCCGCCATCGCCAAGGACGAGGGCGTGGCGCCCGACGCCATCGAGGCAGTGGGCGCCGTGGGGGTGATCGACCCCGACGAGTTCATCCGTCGCGCGACCGCGCTTGACCGGGCCCGCGCCGAGAGCCCCGAGCTCTTCGAGGACCTGGCGACCGCCTATGCCCGCGCCGCACACCTCGCCGACGCCTCCCTCGGCTCGAACGTCGACGCAAGCGTCCTCGGCGATGCCGAGAAGTCACTTCTCGCGGCCTGCGAGGAGGGCGAGAAGGCCGTCTCCGGAGCCCTGGAGAGCGGCGACTTCGACGCGGCCTGCGAGGCACTCGCGGGTCTGCGTGGCCCAATCGACCGCTTCTTCACCGACGTCCTCGTCATGGATCCCGATCCTTCGGTGAGGGACAACAGGCTGCGCCTTCTCAACCGTTTCGCAGGAGTCTTTGGTGACGTCGCCGATATTGGCGCACTTTCGAAGCGAAAGTAGGGCAAGAGCGGTTACACTTGCAGCAACGTCCCCGCACGACTGCGTCACTTGGGAGGATTGACTATGAGGAAACTTGATCTGGACGATGACGTCTTTGGCCACGTTGTCCCTGCCATCTACGTGCTCTCTGACGCACGCGGCGAGACTGCGAAGGCTGTTGTCGAGGCTGCCGCCGCACAGTTCGGCGATGGGTCTGTCGAGATTATTCGCGTGTCCGGCGTCGAGAGCGTCGCGCAGGTGCGTGACTACTTCGATAAGAACTTCGATCCCGAGAGGCCGAGTGCCGTCTTCCACACTTTCGCAAACGGGCAGCTCCGCCGTGAGATTCGTCGCGAGCTCGATCGCAGGGGCATCCCCTCGATCGACCTCCTGGGTCCTGCCGTGACGGTCATCTCCACTCTCACGGGCGAGGAGCCGAGCCACGCCATTGGCGCCACCTATTCGGAGCGTCCTGCGGAGAACGAGCAGTAGAGGATACTTGACACTTCAACCGCTCAGGGGGGCAGACATACGTCTGTCCCCCTTTTTCGTACGTTCACCGGTGTATTCCTCCGTCTACCGGTTGTCGCTTGAATTTGGCGTCCCGCATAATTTGGTCTGATTAGAATTGGGCGTTGCGGTGGCCTGAGCCTAGGCGGCCGTTGTGAGTGCGCGCCGCGAGGCGTGTCTGGTTGTTCGAACAGGGGAGTGAAATGTCTGAGAAGCACGTGTACCGCTTCGGAAAGGACGAGAACGGCGACAACGTGACCGAGGTTGCCGGCGCTACCGTCGACGAGGCGAAGTGGATCACCGGCGGCAAGGGCGCCAACCTGGCGGAGATGGCCAACATCGGCCTTCCCGTTCCTCCGGGATTCTCCATCACCTGCCAGACCTGCGTCGCTTATTCGTCTGCCGGCAACGTCTGGCCGGACGGCGTCCTTGACGAGATCGACGTCTATCGCAAGGACCTCGAGAAGCGCATGGGCAAGAAGCTCGGCGACAAGGACGACCCGCTGCTCGTCTCCGTTCGTTCCGGCGCTCCGTTCTCCATGCCCGGCATGATGGACACGGTCCTTAACCTCGGCCTCAACGACGACTCCGTCCAGGGCCTCATCAAGAAGACCGGCAACCCCCGCTTTGGCTATGACTCCTACCGTCGCTTCGTCCAGATGTTCTCGGACGTCGTCATGGGTGTTGACGGACAGCTCTTCGAGGACGCCATCAACGCCAAGAAGGCCGAGCGCGGCGTGAAGCTCGACACAGAGCTCGATGCTGACGACCTCAAGGACCTTGTCGCCACCTTCAAGCAGATCTTCTCCGACAACGTCGATCCCGAGAAGTACCCCGAGGTCGTCGTGGACGGCAAGCCCGTGTTCCCGCACGATCCCTACCTGCAGCTTCGTCTTGCAGAGCAGGCCGTGTTCGGATCCTGGAACACCCCGCGCGCAATCCTCTACCGCAAGCAGAACAAGATCCCCGACGATCTCGGCACCGCAGTCAACGTCCAGTGCATGGTCTTCGGCAACATGGGCGACACCTCGGCCACCGGCGTCGCGTTCACGCGCAACCCCGCCGACGGCACCAACGAGCGCTACGGCGACTTCCTGGTGAACGCCCAGGGCGAGGACGTCGTCGCCGGCATCCGCAACACCGAGCCCATCTCCGACCTGCCCAAGACCCCTGGTCTCGAGGAGGCAGGCAAGGAGCTCTACCACGTCTTCGAGATCCTCGAGGACCACTACGCCGACATGATGGACCTTGAGTTCACCATCCAGGAGGGCAAGCTCTGGATGCTCCAGACCCGCGTCGGCAAGCGTACCGCTCTCTCGGCGCTCAAGGTCGCCATCCAGATGTACGAGGAGGGCCGCATCTCCAGGGAGACCGCCGTCATGCGCGTTGCTCCCGAGCAGCTCGACCAGCTCCTGCACCCGCAGTTTGACCCCAAGGCCAAGTACGAGGTCCTTGCCAAGGGCCTGAACGCTTCCCCCGGTGCTGCCACCGGTGCCGTGGTGTTCTCGTCCGCTGACGCCGAGGCCTTCAAGGAGGCCGGCAAGCCCTCGATCCTCGTGCGCTGGGAGACCACGCCCGACGACCTCAAGGGCATGGTCGCGGCCGAGGGCATCCTCACGTCCCACGGTGGCAAGACGTCCCACGCGGCCGTCATCGCCCGTGGCATGGGCGCACCCTGTGTCTGCGGCGTCGAGGCTCTCCACATCGACGCCCCCAACAAGGAGTGCAAGGTCGCTGGCACCGACGTCGTCCTCCACGAGGGTGACATCATCTCCATCGACGGCACCACGGGCGACGTCATCCTGGGCGAGGTGCCCCTGGTTCGCCCCGAGCTCGGTGGCGACCTCGAGACCATCCTCGACTGGGCAGACGAGGTTCGCAAGGATCCCGCCCGCGGCCGCGTGATCGGCGTCCGCGCCAACGCCGACAACCCTGCCGACGCGCAGCTCTCCGCCGACAACGGCGCCGAGGGCATCGGCCTGGACCGTACCGAGCACATGTTCCTGGGCGAGCGCAAGCAGCTCATCCAGAACTTCATCCTCGCCGAGTCCGATGACGTCAAGCAGGAGTCCCTCAGGAAGCTCGGCGAGGCCCAGAAGGGCGACTTCCTCGGCATGTTCAAGGCCATGGACGGCAAGACCGTCATCGTGCGCCTGCTCGATCCCCCTCTGCACGAGTTCCTCGACAGCCCGCGCGACCTCGAGGTCGAGATCGCCAAGGAGGAGTGCGCCGGCAAGGACTGCACCGAGAAGCGCGCCCTTCTCGCCAAGCTCGACTCCTTCCAGGAGGCCAACCCCATGCTCGGCCTTCGTGGCTGCCGTCTGGGCATCGTCTACCCCGAGCTCAACGTCATGCAGGTCCGCGCCATCGCGAGCGCTGCGGCCGAGCTCAAGAAGGAGGGCCTCGACCCCAAGCCCGAGATCATGATCCCGCTCGTTGCCTTCGAGACCGAGATCGAGCTTGTCCGTGCCGGCGTCGAGAAGACCCTCAAGGAGGTCGAGGAGGAGACCGGCGTCAAGCTCGAGATCCCCATCGGCACCATGATCGAGCTTCCTCGCGCCGCCATCACCGCCGACGAGATCGGCAAGCACGCCGACTTCTTCTCCTTCGGCACCAACGACCTCACCCAGACCTGCCTCGGGTTCTCCCGTGACGACGTCGAGTCTGCGTTCATGCCGCTCTACCTCGAGAAGAAGATCGTCAAGCGCAACCCGTTCGCGACCGTCGACCCCGGCGTCGCCAAGCTCGTCCAGATGGGCGTCGAGGGCGGCCACAAGGCCAACCCGGACATCGTCTGCGGCGTCTGCGGCGAGACCGGTGGCGACCCCGAGTCCATCCAGGTCTACTATGACCTCGGCCTCGACTACGTGTCCTGCTCGCCGTACCGCGTGCCCATCGCCCGCCTCGCGGCAGCGCAGGCCAAGATCAACTCCAACGGCGGTCCTGCCAAGGTCGCCTAGTGGCTTGGCGTTGATTCACGGTTAGTAGCGGGGGAGGGGCCACGTGCCTCTCCCCCTCTTTGTTTTCCGGGGACGCCATCGGGCTCGTTGCTCATCGGGCTCGGCATCCACTGGTTCTGCATCGTCTTCAAGTCGCGGAGGCGCCATGAGGGTTCGTGACAGGGCATATCAGGTCGGTCTCGAGGAGCGGCACCTCTGCGAGGAGGCTGCCAGGAGCTCCGCCTCCCGCGGGAGGGACGTGCCCGAGGAGGAGGACTCCCTGAGGCCGTGCTACCAGCGCGACCGCGACCGCATCCTCCACTGCAAGAGCTTCAGGCGGCTCGCCAACAAGACTCAGGTCTTTCTCGCCCCTGAGGGCGACCACTACCGCACGCGCCTCACGCACACGCTCGAGGTTGCGCAGATTGCTCGGACGATCTCGCGCGCGCTCGGGTTGAACGAGGACCTCACCGAGGCCATCGCGCTTGGCCATGACCTTGGCCACACCCCGTTCGGCCACTGCGGCGAGAGGGCGCTCTCGCATGCCATGTCCCTCTACCGGGGCATCGACCCAGAATCCGATGAGGGGCGCTTCCTTTTCCGCCACAACAAGCAGAGCGTGAGGCTGGTCGAGTGCCTCGAGAAGGACGGGCGCGGCCTCAACCTCACCTGGGAGGTGCGCGACGGGATTCTCTGCCACACGGGGTCGCAACGGGCGCAGACGCTCGAGGGCAGAGTCGTCGCCTGCGCGGACCGCATCGCCTACGTGTGCCATGACATCGACGACGCGGAGCGGGCGGGCCTTCTCACCGAGGGCGACCTCCCCCAGGGGCCGCGCGAGCTTCTCGGCGGCAGCTCGTCGGAGCGCATCGACACGATGGTCCGCGACATCTGCGCAATCAGTGCCGCTACGGGGGACATCCGCATGTCAGATGACGTGTGGTACGCCATGATGGAGCTCCGCTCGTTCCTCTTCGACTCGCTCTACACCAGGGGCGACGCCAAGGAGGAGGAGCCAAAGGCCACGCGGATGATCGAGCTCCTCTTCGACCACCTCGTGACGCATTTGGACGAGGTTCCCGAGGAGTACCTCAAGCACGATGCCGACCACCCCGACGTGCAGGTGGCAGACTACGTATCTGGCATGACGGACCGCTATGCCGTCCGCGTCTTCGAGGACCTCACGGTGCCGCGCTCGTGGAAGGGCGTGTCGCACGGCAGGTGAGGCGGCGTGCCATGTGTCGGCATCTCTGGTAGGCTTTTTACCTTGGATGGCAACCGGGGAGGGCATATGGCATCAAAGCAGTCTCGCAGTGAGGAGAGGGGCACGGGCAGGGGGCTGCTCGTTGTTGCCCTCGTGTTCGTGGCACTTGCCGTGGGGGTGCTCGCGCTTGCAATGACCGGCCGTTTGCGCCCGCTGGTCGAGGAGGCATTTCCTGGCCTCGCAGGAGAGACCGCCCAGACGTCTGGGCAACAGGCGCAGGACCAGGGCGAGAACACCGCGACGACCCTTGAGCCTAAGGAGTTCTCGGCGTACAGCTGGGACGAGCTCGCGCAGGTCTCGGCGAAGATCGCCGCTGCCGGCTCTGATGCCGAGGGCCTGGAGATTGCCCGCGAGTACAACCTGGCAGATGCCTCGGGGACTCCCGTCAACGAGACGCGCGAGGTTGTGCTTGACGACAATACCCTTGCCTACGTGCGCATCGTTGGATTCCGCCACGACCAGCGCTCGGACGGCTCCGGAGTCGCGGGCATGACGCTCATGCTCTCCATGCTCTCCGAGCAGCCCATGGAGGCCTCGAACACCAACGAGGGCGGCTGGGAGGCATCGTCTCTCAGGGCTTGGCTTGCCGGTGACGGCATGTCGCTCCTCCCAGACGACCTTGCCGGGCATGTCGCGAGCGTCGTCAAGTCGACGAACAACGTGGGGATAACCGCCGACACGTCCTCGGTGACCCAGACCGAGGACGCACTCTGGGCCTTCTCCGCGGTCGAGGTCTGCGGGCCTCTCACCTGGTTCGAGGACGAGTTCGCGTCCGAGATCTCCTACACGGCGGGACTCGATGCCGTGCTCAACGCCGAGGGAACGCAGTACGCGTACTTCTCGGCGGCAGGGGTGACGGGCGAGACCGGCGGAGCTGCCGGGGCGTTGGCGCTCACGTACCGTGGCTCTGCCCGTTCGTGGTGGTACCGCTCCGCGTATCCCCTGAACTTTGCCGACACGAGCTCCAGCGCCTACTTCTTTAGGGCGAGCGAGGCGGGGTACCCCTCCTCGGTGGGACAGGCGGACGCCACCTCCGGCGTCGTCGTGGGGTTCTGCCTCTGAGCATGAGGATGCCGGGGTCTCTCGGCTGTCGATGGCGGCGCCGGTGAGCTGCGCTGCTGTCTGGCGTCGCTGCGGCAGGCGAGTGCCTGGGCGAGTGCCCTGCGGCGCGCCCAGATATGTAGTTCTTGTCCCGCCGCATGTGGTGCTCTATAATTCTCGCTTGTGTGCAAGCCTATGTGTCGTTCGTACCCGCGTCGGCACCTCTAGTCTAGAGATGAGGAAGAGCATGGATTACATTCGCGCCATCGAGCGTCAGCAGATTCGTGAGGACATCCCCACGGTCCTGGTTGGCGACAACGTCAAGGTCCACTACCGCATCATCGAGGGTGACCGCACCCGAGAGCAGGTCTTCCAGGGTGACGTCATCCGCATGAGCGGTGCCGGTTCCCGCGAGACCTTCACCGTCCGCAAGATCAGCTTCGGCGTTGGCGTGGAGCGCACCTTCCCCCTTCACAGCCCCAAGATCGCCAAGCTCGAGGTCGTGCGCCACGGTGATGTTCGTCGCGCCAAGCTGTACTACCTCCGCGATCGCGTGGGCAAGGCCGCTCGCATCCCCGAGAAGCGCTAGGTTTTTTCACTGTTTTGTCTGGAGGGGCTGCCCGTCTTGGGTGGCCCCTCTTCTCTATGCGTCTGATTCATCTCGTTCGGTAGGAGGGGTTCCATGACAAGGTCCGCAGCCACGGCCCACGAGGTGGCGGCTCTCTTCTCCTCCGCCGACGAAGCGGAGTTCGCGCGCCTTGACGCGCGCTATGCCGATGACCCGCGCAAACAGGTCCAGCATGCGCGCGAGGTCGCTGGCCGCAGGCTCGCTCGCGAGCGAGCAGAGCGCGAGCGTGTGCTTGCGATGTATGACAAAGCCAGGGAGCTGGGCGGCCCCGGAGTTGTCCTGGGCGTGGACGAGGTGGGGCGCGGCGCACTTGCCGGGCCTCTTACCGTCGCCGCGGTTGCCCTTCCGGACGAGCCGATCGTCTGGGGGATCAACGACTCCAAGCAGCTCGCTCCCGCGCAGAGAGAGGTTCTCGCCGCACGCATTGCCGACGTGGCCGTGGCGGTTGGCATTGCCCATGTTGAGCCGGCCTCCATCGATGCTGTTGGTATGGGGGCGGCACTTCGTATGGCCATGAAGCACGCCATTGACGACGCAGGCGTCGACTCTGACGCGGTCCTCATTGACGGCAATCCCGTGCACGTGAGCCCCAAGGAGGTCACTATCGTGAAGGGTGACGCACGGGTCTCGTGCATCGCCGCGGCATCCATCGTTGCCAAGGTGACGAGGGATGCGCTCATGGTCTCCCTTGCCGAGGAATACCCCGAATATCACCTTGCGGACTGCAAGGGCTACGGCTCGCCCGAGCACATCGCAGCGATAAAGGAGCACGGCCTCTCACCGATACACCGCGTGTCGTTCTGCGGGAACTTCCTGGAGACACCGCCTCTCTTCTAGGAAGTGCTGGCTCTAAAAATTCTCCCTACGCATTCTGGTTTTGAACTTGTCCTTTGGGCAGACTGCATACGACTGTCTTGTGCTCCTAGTTTTCCGTCCTCGGGTTTTGAACCGTCAGCTGCCTGCAAGTTCGGTGTCCGCTCGGTGACAGTAACCTGCAAGGTCCTTCTGGCATCATCGCTCTCCCGTTTGGATGCGAGAAGGGAGAGCGTTATGGGTGCCTCGGCGTTTGGTGTAAGGGACACGTCCGGTTGGCCTGTCGGTGGGGGTTCCTCCCACAGCGAGTTCTGCTTTGGCCACATGCCACGTGACTATTCCGATGACGAGTACGGCTATGGCAGCGTGGGGGAGACCAAGTCCATAGAGTTCGGCGAGGATGACGACTTTGGATTTGGTGATACGCCCGACTGGCCGGTAAAGCCCCTTGACGAGTACACCACAAAGGAGCTCGGAACCCAGGGCGAGAGAATCGCGGCAAGCTACCTCGCGGAACATGGCTATCGAATTCTCGACATGAACTGGCGCTGCAATGCGGGCGAGGTTGATATTGTCGCCACCATGGACGAGCCTGAGGAGGAGCTGAGGCGAAGCGTCGTGCTCGTCGAGGTCAAGACGAGACTTGCTCTGGGGGACGAGGCAGACTATATGCCCGAGCTTGCCGTGGACCCGCAGAAGAAGAGCCGGTACCGCATGCTCGGCCTTCTGTACCTTGTCCAGCACAACGAGATCGACTCGGTAAGGGTCGACGTTGTTGC
The DNA here is from genome assembly GCA_900548775.1 of uncultured Olsenella sp. Lineage (GTDB taxonomy): Bacteria > Actinomycetota > Coriobacteriia > Coriobacteriales > Atopobiaceae > Tractidigestivibacter. The sequence goes on along the minus strand of URLM01000003.1, from coordinate 28,329 downwards.
CGTCAACATCGTAGGCGAGCGAAACGCCAAGCTGCGTCACCTTCTCGGCGCCGTCACCTGGGACAACTGATGGGTGCCCCGGATGTTCGCATACCCACGGCAACGTTGCGCGGGGTGGAGGCCGTGCCCGTGACGGTCGAGGTGAGCGTCTCGGGCGGCATCCCCGGGCTCTCGATCGTCGGCATGCCCGACACCTCTGTTCTCGAGGCCCGCTCGAGGGTTCGTTGTGCGATCAAGTCGTGCGGATACAAGATTCCCAGGCTTCACGTGACGGTGAACCTCGCTCCGGCGGAGATTCGCAAGACCGGAACCGCGTTCGATCTCCCCATTGCGGTGGCGGTATTGGCCGCAACCGGCCAGATCCCCCTCGAGGGCCTCTCCAAGCTCCTTTTCGTAGGCGAGTTGGCGCTTGACGGCGACGTGTGCCCGTCGAGAGGCGCGGTCGCGTACGCGGCTCTCGCCGAACGGGAGGGCCTCTCGCTCGCCTGTTCGTCGCAGACCAAGCTGCCCCTTGCGCTCTCGACGGGTGCGTACGGCATCCCCGCGATTTCCAGGCTGAGGGCAGGCGTTGGGGAGCTTCCCCTCCTGGGTCACGGCGAGCTTGGTCCGGATAGTGCTAGTGCTCAGGATGACGTTTCGACCCTCGACTTCTCAGACGTCGCCGACCAGGACATTCCCAAGCGCGCGATGGTCATTGCCGCCGCTGGGCGGCACGGCATACTCATGGTGGGCCCTCCTGGTTCCGGCAAGACCATGCTCGCGCGCAGGATGCCGACGATTCTGCCGCCGCTCACCGATGCCGAGCGTTCCGAGGCGATGCTCGTTCACTCTGTGGCGGGACAACCCATCGATTCGATCGAGCGCGGCGAGCGTCCCTTCCGCGCACCACATCACTCCATCTCTGTGGGAGGACTCGTTGGCGGTGGTCGGCCAGTGATGCCGGGGGAGATTTCGCTTGCCCATGCTGGGGTGCTCTTCCTGGATGAGCTGCCGGAGTTCGCCACAAACGCCCTGCAGTCCCTTCGCCAGCCTCTGGAGGACCACGAGGTTCGTATCGTACGCGTCGACGGCGTGTACGTGTTCCCCTGCGACTTCCAGCTTGTCGCGGCGGCGAACCCCTGCCCCTGCGGTCACCTCGGCGACGAGGGACACGAGTGCACGTGTGCCCCGGCTCGCATTGCTGCCTACCAGGGACGCATCGGTGGGCCCCTCATGGATCGCATCGACGTGGTCGTGGACGTCCACAGGCCTGCCTCCACCGACGTCATCTGCGGCTCGGCCGGGGCAAGCTCCGAGGAGATGCTCGACCAGGTCCTGGCGGCCAGGGAGTTTTCCTCATGGCGAGAGGCGCGTGAGGTGGCTCGCAGTGGGGACGGAGCCCGCGGCGTCGCACGGTTGGGGTTCGAACCCCAGGCGCGTTCCTTCTTCGAGGACTCCGCCGAGAAGATGGCACTTGGGGGCAGAGGAATCGCACGCGTGGCAAGGGTGGCGCGGACGATTGCGGATCTTGGGGGCCACGAACTCGTCTCGCGCGACGACCTCGGGGAGGCCCTGCAGTACCGGTCGAGGAGGCAGCTATGAGCGAGAGGACGGCTAACGAGGGGGTCCGCTGGGAGCTCACCCCCGAAGACGACGCGTATCCGCCCTCCCTCCTGGACCTTGACCCCACGCCTCCCGTGCTGTATGGCAGAGGTGACCCCAGGGTCCTTTGTGCGCCCTGCCTTTCGGTGATCGGGGCGCGAAGGGCAACCCCCTACGGGATCGCCGTCGCAGAGATGGCGGGCAGGGTGGCTGCCGAATGCGGCGTCGTCGTGGTGTCGGGCGGAGCGCTGGGATGCGACTCCGCTGCTGGACGCGCCGCCCTCGAGGCTGGAGGGAGGACGGTCGTCGTCTCCGGTTGTGGTGCGGACATGGTCTACCCGGCAAGCTCGGCAGACGTCTACAAGGGGGCCGTCGCGACGGGCGGTGCGGTTGTCTCCCTCGAGCGATGGGGATCGCCGCCGAGGCGCTATGCCTTCCCAAAGCGGAACTCGATAATCGCCGCACTCTCGAGCTGCCTCTTCGTGACCGAGGCGGGGATGCGTTCGGGTACCATGAGCACGGCTGACGTTGCAGTTGAGCTTGGAAGGAAGGTCTACGGGATTCCGGGCTCGATATTCTCGCCCCTCTCTGCCGGAACGAACTGGCTCATCTCAGAGGGGGCACGTGTCATCTGCGACGAGGCCTCTCTTGAGGCGGCGATCTCCCTGGACTATGGGCGCCTTCGCTTCGCCGATGCCCCTGGGAGGTCCGATGACCTTGGCAGGGTTCTCTCCGCGCTTGTCGCCTCGCCATCTAGGGCAGACGACCTGGCAGCCCGTCTCGGGGAGAACGTCCTCACGGTCCTAAGCTCGCTCTCGGACTACGAGGCCGCAGGAGTTGTGACTAAGCTGGCCGATGGAAGGTACGCGCCAACACGCGAGTTCTATTTGTCGCACAATGGTCTGTCCGGGACCAATTGCGCCCCGGTCGGTTTGAAGGAGGAGCATGGACCAGACAGTTGACGTGGTGGGGGCCGGGCTTGCGGGAAGCGAGTGCGCGCTGGGGCTTGCCGACAGGGGAGTGCGGGTCAGGCTTCACGAGGAGCGGCCGGTGCGGATGTCCCCGGCTCACCACACCGACCTCTTTGCCGAGCTCGTGTGCTCAAACTCCCTCAAGTCGACAAAGCCCGAGACTGCAGCGGGCGTGCTCAAGTGGGAGCTCGACGCCATGGGATGCAGGCTTCTCGCCATCGCCCGTTCATGCTCTGTGCCTGCGGGCGGGGCCCTTGCAGTTGACCGCGAGACTTTCTCGCAAGCGGTCACGGGAGCCGTGATGTCGCACCCGCTCATCGACGTTGTTCGCGAGGAGGTTACAGAGATCCCCGAGGGACCTGCGGTGATCGCTGCTGGCCCGCTCTGCTCGGACGCACTCTTCTCGGCGATATCGCTCGCGGTCGGGGAGGGCTCGATGTCATTCTTTGACGCCGCGGCGCCCATTGTCTCGGCGGAGAGCATCGATCGCGACACAGCCTTCTCACAGTCGAGGTACGAGGAGGGCGGTGTTGGGGACTATCTCAACTGCCCCATGGAGCGCGACGAGTACGATGCGTTCATGGATGCCCTGCTCGCTGCCGATCGCGTCATCGCCCGTGACTTCGAGCAGGCAGACCTCTTCTGCGCCTGCCAGCCCATCGAGGAGGTGGCACGCACGGGCCATGACTCCATTCGCTTTGGGGCGCTCAAGCCCGTCGGCCTCACCGATCCGCGTACGGGGAGGCGTCCCTGGGCGGCCGTCCAGCTTCGTGCCGAGAACGTACAACGCTCCGCCTACAACCTCGTGGGCTTCCAGACGAACCTTACCTGGCCTGAGCAGCGACGCGTCTTCAGGATGATTCCCGGCCTCGAACAGGCAGAATTCCTCAGGTATGGCGTCATGCACAGGAACTCCTTCGTCGACACCCCCCATGCCCTTGACCCCACGTTCGCCATCCCGGGAACGCGTGTGCGCCTTGCCGGCCAGATCACGGGGACCGAAGGGTATGTCGAGGCAATGGCCTCGGGCTTGCTCGCCGCGCTCAACACTTATGCCGACCTTGCCGGCCTGCCATATCCAAAGCTCCCGGTAACTGGGGCGCTTGGGTCGCTTGTCGCGTATGCGACAAACCCCTCCACAGTGGACTACCAGCCCATGCATGTGAACTTTGGGCTGGTGCCTGCCCTGGAGAGTGCCCCGAGGAGAAAGGATGACCGGCGCAGGCTCATGGCCGAGCGAGCCCGTGCAGACATGACCTCGTTTGTGGAGGAGAGGAGCGACCTCTTCTCCCTCGCGGAGCAGGACGCGTAATCATGGGCACCAGCAAGGATTCCACAGGTGGTGATAGGCTGGACAAGGACCCCTGTCCCCTCGGCGCACGCGTGCTTCCCGATGAGCGGCGTGAGTTTCTCGACTACCTCGGGCGGGTTCGCGGGCTCTCTGCGAACACCCTGAGGGCATACCGAGCTGACCTCGCGTCTTTTGCCTCCTGGGCGGAGCGCACCGCGACCGATCCCCTTCTCGCCTCCCATCGTGACCTCAGGGGTTTTCTCGCAGACCTCACGCGGGGCGGCTACTCCGTGCGAACCATCGACCGCAGGCTCTCGGCGGTTCGAGACTTCTATGGGTGGATGCTTCGTGAGGGGTTGTGCAGCGTTGACCCGGCGGCGGCGCTTGCTACGCCAAAGGGGGAGCGGCGGCTGCCCAAGACGATGTCCGACGAGGACGTCCAAAGGCTCCTTGCCACATGCGATGCCAAGGAGGTCACGGGTGTTAGGGATCGGGCCTTCCTGGAGCTGCTCTATGCTTCGGGGGCAAGAATCTCAGAGGTCTCTAGGCTTGACGTTTCCTCGGTTGACTTTGGGAGGTGCCAGGCGACACTGTTCGGCAAGGGATCGAAGGAGCGCATCGTCCCGCTCTACGAGGTGGCGCTCGATTGGCTGCGCCGCTACCTGGAGGAGAGCCGGCCAATGCTTGCCGCGCGCGCGAAGGGGTCTTTTGCTGAGGGTCCTGACGGGGCGCTCTTCCTCTCCACGAGAGGCAGGCGCATGAGCGCAGACGCCCTGCGAACCGCCTTCGAGACCCATGTCAGACTTGCGGGGCTTGACCCAACTCTCACGCCGCACGCCATGCGCCACACCTATGCCACCGAACTCGTCTCGGGAGGAGCAGACCTCAGGAGCGTACAGGAGCTCCTCGGCCACGAGAGCCTCTCCACGACGCAGGTGTACACGCATCTCTCGGTCGAGCGTCTCAAGGATGCTGCCCGACACGCGCATCCTAGAGCGCACTGATTGAGCACGAGACAAGGGAGGCCTTCATCCTCTTGCGGCAAGCGCAGCAGAGGCTGCCGCAACTCGGACCACAATCAAGGTGAAACGATGAACTGGCAGGACTGATGGCAGGCCCTTGCCCCAATCTCCTCTTCCCTGCTATACTCCTCAATCGCTGTGCAGATGCTCAGCATGTCGCTACCAAGCGGCAACATCACACACGCACGACGACTCGAAAGCCGTGGTGCCCCAGGCTCTAAGCCAGGCCAGGGGTGGTTTTTCGGGGATGACATCGTGCGGAGGACCAACCAATGGAGGTCAGACATGGCTGCTAAGGTTACTATCCAGACCCTTCTCGACGCAGGCTGCCACTACGGTCACCAGACCCGTCGCTGGAACCCCAAGATGAAGCCCTACATCTTCGGCGAGCGCAACGGCATCTACATCCTCGACCTCAAGCAGACCCTGATTGACGCCGACAAGGCCTACACGTTCCTGCGCGAGACCGCTGCCAAGGGTGGAAAGGTTCTCTTCGTCGGCACCAAGAAGCAGGCCCAGGAGCCCATCCAGACCCAGGCAGAGCGCGCCAACATGCCCTTCATCAACCAGCGCTGGCTCGGTGGCATGCTCACGAACTTCGTCACCATGCGCTCCCGCATCGCCCGCATGGAGGAGCTCGAGGCCATGGTCGAGGACGGCCGCATGAATGCGCTGCCCAAGAAGGAGCAGGCCCTGCTCACCAAGGAGCTCGACAAGCTTCAGAAGAACCTCGGCGGCGTCCGTGACATGACCACGCTCCCGCAGGCCATCTTCGTCGTCGACACCAAGCGCGAGGAGATTGCCGTCCGCGAGGCCAACCGTCTTCACATCCCCGTCGTCGGCCTGCTCGACACCAACTCCGACCCCGACGTCATCGACTACGGCGTGCCTGCCAACGACGATGCCATCCGCTCCGTCTCCCTCATGTGCGAGCTTGCGGCCGACGCCGTCCTCGCTGGCACTGGCGAGACCCAGGTGACCGCCGAGGAGATGCAGACCGGCGAGGCTTCTGCCCCTGTCGCGACCGACGAGGCCGCTCCTGCCGCCGAGGCCCCTGCTGCCGAGTAGGGCACCAGCTCATCAGTTAATCTTTCCAACCCCCTAGGAGGTTCACATGGCACAGATCACCGCTGCCCTCGTCAAGCAGCTCCGCGAGATGACCGACTCCCCGATGATGGAGTGCAAGAAGGCCCTCGTCGAGGCTGACGGCGACCTCGACAAGGCCGTCGACGTTCTTCGCAAGATGGGCCTCGCCAAGGCCGTCAAGCGTGCTGGCCGCGAGACCAACGAGGGCACCATCGCCGTTTACGTCTCCGATGACGCCAAGGTTGCCGCCATGGTCGAGCTCACCTGCGAGACCGACTTCGTGGGCACCAACGGCAAGTTCAAGGACTTCGCCCACGCCATCGCCGAGGTCGTCGCCAAGAGCGATCCCGCCGACGTTGACGCCCTCAAGGCATGCGCCATGGGCGAGGGCACCGTCGAGTCCGAGCTCACCGAGATGATTCACGTCATTGGCGAGAACATGAAGGTCAACCGCTTCGCGCGTCTCACCGCCGAGAACGGTGCGATTGGCTGCTACATCCACCACGACGGCAAGCACGCCGACATGGTGAGCTTCTCCTTCGCGAAGCCCGAGACTGCCTCTGCGGACGAGTTCAAGACGTTCGCACACGACGTTGCCATGCAGGTCGTCGCCAGCAACCCCGTCTCCGCCGTTCGCGAGGATGTCCCCCAGGACGTCATCGACCACGAGATGGGCATCTACAAGGCGCAGGCTGCCGAGTCCGGCAAGCCCGAGGCCATCCAGGAGAAGATCGCCCTCGGCAAGCTCGAGAAGTTCTACAAGGAGAACGTCCTCACCGAGCAGATCTTCGTGAAGGACTCCAACGAGACCATCTCCTCCCTTGCCAAGAAGGTCTCCAAGTCCCTCGGCGATGACATCAAGGTTGTTACCTTCGTGCGCTTCAACTTCGGGGAGTAGGCTACTGCCGCTTCTCCAGAAGATTCGTAAGGGCCCTGGTAGGCATTTTGCCTGCCAGGGCTTTCTTCGTTCTCATCCACTATTTCGACAGCTGCGTGTCCTCCGTATGCAGAGACCCTACACTCGCCGAGGATGCACGAGACCAACCGTGGCGCTCTGATAGAATCGTCAGGGCTACGGCTGTAACGCATGGCTGCCGTGGCGTCCCTAGGAATGGAGGATGGCTTGTCGACCTACAAGTACCAGCGCGTTCTTCTTAAGCTCTCCGGTGAGGCCCTTATGGGCAACCAGGCCTTCGGCATCGACCCCAAGGTGCCGCAGAGGCTCGCCGAGGAGATAAAGCCTGTGTGGGAGGATGGCGTTCAGGTTGCCGTCGTCGTGGGCGGCGGGAACATCTTCCGCGGAATCCAAGGCGCCGCTGCCGGCATGGACCGCGCCCAGGGTGACAACATGGGCATGCTCGCGACGGTCATCAACGCCCTCTCGCTCCAGGACTGCTTCGAGCGCAACGGCATGGATTGCCGCGTCATGAGCGCGATAGAAATGCACCAGGTCTGCGAGACCTACATTCGTCGCCGTGCGATCAGGCACCTGGAGAAGGGCCGGATCGTCATCTTCGCGGCAGGTACCGGCAACCCCTACTTCACGACCGACACCGCCGCCGCACTTCGCGCCTGCGAGATTGGGGCCGAGGTCCTCATGAAGGCGACGAAGGTCGATGGCATCTACGACGCCGACCCCGTCACCCACCCCGAGGCAACCAAGTTCGATACCATCACCTACAAGGAGGTCCTCGCCCGTGACCTCAAGGTCATGGACGCTACGGCAACTGCGCTCTGCCACGACAACAAGATGCCTATCATGGTCTTCGACATGGGACAGGACGGCGTCTTCATGAGCGCGCTCACGGGTGAGAACGTGGGAACCACCGTCATCGAGGAGGAGCTAGCATGAGCCAGTACACAGACAAGGCCAAGAAGCACATGGACAAGTGCCTGGAGGCTCTTCAGGCGAACTTCTCGCGCGTTCGCACCGGCCGCGCCAACCCGCACATCCTTGACCCCATCAAGGTCGACTACTACGGGCAACCGACCCCCATCACCCAGCTTGCTGGCGTCAAGGTCCCCGAGGCCTCGATGATGGTCATCGAGCCGTGGGACAAGAGTGCCCTCAGGAGCATAGAGAAGGCCATCGAGGCCTCCGACCTTGGCATCACGCCTTCCAATGACGGTGCCACCATCCGCCTTCCCTTCCCCAAGCCCACGGAGGAGCGTCGTCGCGAGCTTGCCCGCGAGTGCAAGGACATTGCCGAGGAGGCGCGCGTCTCCATCCGCAACGTCCGTCGTGACACCAACAACAAGCTCGACCGTGACGAGGAGCTCTCTGAGGACGAGGTCTCGCGCGAGAAGAAGGCCGTCCAGAAGCTTACCGACGACTACGTCAAGCGCGTCGACGCCATGCTCAAGGAGAAGACCGCCGAGGTCATGGAGATCTAGGTGCAGATTGATGAGAAAAAGCTGGGGGAGTACTACAGCAATCCCCCCGAGGACATAGTGCTGGGCGACGTTGACCTTGACCGCATCCCCCGTCATGTCTCCATCATCATGGACGGCAACGGCCGGTGGGCACAAGCTCGCGGCCTTGATCGCTCCGAGGGGCACGTCGCGGGCGTTGACTCGCTTCGCGAGGCAGTTACCACCAGCGTTCGACTTGGACTCGACGTGCTTTCGGTCTACGCGTTCTCCACGGAGAACTGGCGCAGGCCGCAACACGAGGTCGATCTCCTCATGCACCTCTTTGCCACAACTCTCTTGAACGAGCTTCCGCTCTTCCACCAGGAGAACGTGCGGCTTCGCTTCTTTGGCGACATCGACGCGCTGCCAAAGGAGACGGCCGACGTCTTTCGAGAGGGACTGGAGCAGACTGCCGACCACACAGGCATGACCTTTGCCCTCGCGGTCAACTATGGCTCTCGCGCCGAGATTGCCCGTGCTGCCCGCGAGGTCGCCAACGCGGTGGCTGCTGGATCTTTGCGTCCTGAGGACGTCGACGAGGCTGCCATCGCCTCTCGTCTCTACACGGCGGGGCTCCCCGATCCGGAGCTGCTCATCCGCACCTCGGGCGAGATGCGCCTCTCGAACTACCTCCTCTGGCAGCTCGCATACACGGAGTTCTACGTGACCCCAGTCATGTGGCCGGACTTCTCGCGCTGGGACTTCCTTCGTGCCGTGCGGGCGTTCCAGGGAAGGCACCGTCGGTTTGGGGGTGTCACGGAGCATTGATCGAGCATGGGCCAGAGGGGCGGCGTGACCAGAGCGAGAGCGTTGGTATAGACCGTCACATCGACAAGCTGGAGAACAGGCGCAACGCCAAGGAGGAGCGCCGTACCGCGGGCGTCCTTGCTGGCCAGCGCGCCCGTGGCTGGACGGAGCGCCTCCTCACGCGCACGACATCGGGGGCGATCTACGCCATCGTGGTGCTCGTCTGCCTCTACATCGGCCCCATTGCCACGACGCTCATGATCAGCGCCATGGCCTGGCTCTGCTGCTCCGAGTTCTTCCGCATCGCCCGCATGGGCGGTCGCATGCCCAACGAGGGAGTCGGCCTCTCGGCTGCCGTGCTCTTCCCCCTTGCGGCCTATCTCACAGGCCTGAGGGGGCTCGTCATCATCCTCTTCCTGCTGCTCGCCGCATGCGCCGCATGGTACGTCTTCACCCCACGCGCAAACGTGGGCGATGTGGCGATCACGGTCTTTGGGCCGCTCTACACCTCGCTCACCTTCTCGAGCCTTGTGCTCGTCCGCGTTGTGGACAAGGGGCTCGTGGGGGCTACGCTGACGTTTGGGGTCATGCTTTCCGTCTGGGCGAACGACGCGATGGCATATGCCATTGGCTCGAAGATAGGCGTCCATAAGCTTGCGCCGCGCATCTCTCCCCACAAGAGCTGGGAGGGGTTCTACGGCGGCATCATAGCCTCGGTGGTCATCTGGGTGGCAATGGCCGTCATCGGCGTTGCGGGACTTGAGCTGCCCCTTGCCCTTCTTGGCGGTCTTCTCGTCGGCATAGCGGGAGTCGTGGGGGACCTCTTCGAGTCCCGTCTCAAGCGCGGCGTCGGCGTCAAGGACTCCGGCAACCTCATGCCGGGGCACGGCGGCCTTCTTGACAGGTCTGACTCCATGCTCTTTGGCAGCATGGCTGCCTACTTCGTTCTTTTCTTTGGGGGAATCATATGAGTTTGTTCGAGCGTCCTGGAGCGCGCTCGCCCCGTCCGCACGTTCTCCGCGTCGCGGTCCTCGGGTGCTCGGGCTCCATTGGCATGCAGACGCTTGACGTGTGCCGTCAGCATCCCGATCGCCTGAAGGTGGTCGCGCTTTCCGTTAACTCGTCCTGCGAGCGGCTCGTCGAGGCCGCGCGCGAGTTTGGCGCGAGGCACCTTGCCGTGGCGGATTCCTCTCGCAAGGACGACGTCGCCCTTGATGAGCTTCCGACGGGATGCGACCTTGGCTTTGGCCCGGATGCGGTCATGGCGCTGGCGGAGCTACCGGACGCCGACTGCGTGGTGAACGCCGTTGTGGGCGAGGCTGGCATGGCTGCGGGCTACGCGGCGCTCAGGGCAGACAAGACCCTGGCCTACGCCAACAAGGAGTCCATCGTCGTTGCGGGCGACCTTCTCATACCGCTTGCCAAGCCCGGGAGGCTCATCCCCGTCGATTCCGAGCACAGTGCCATCTACCAGTGCCTGGTTGGCGAGAGGGACGCAGATCTCGCGCGCATCTGGCTGACGTGCTCCGGTGGCCCCTTCTACGGCATGACGCGCGGGGAGCTCTCGCGCGTGACCGTATCCGACGCTCTTGCGCACCCCACTTGGACCATGGGGCCCAAGATCACCATCGACTGCGCCACGCTCACCAACAAGGGGCTCGAGGTCATCGAGGCCCATCACCTCTTTGGGGTCGGCGTAGACGACATCCGGGTGCTCGTGCAGAGGCAGAGCCGCATCCACTCGATGGTGGAGTTCGTCGACGGTTCGGTGAAGGCGCAGCTTGGGCCCTCTGACATGCGCATTCCCATCCAGTACGCGCTGAGCTACCCGGAGCGCTGGGGCGCACCAACGGTGCCCGTTGACTGGTGTCACGAGGCTCCCGTGACCTTTGGAGAGGCGGACGAGAAGACCTTCGGGTGCCTTGCCCTCATGAAGGAGGCAGGGCGCATCGGCGGCACCATGCCGTGCGCCGCCAACGCCGCAAACGAGGTCGCCAACTCGGCCTTCAGGGCGGGAGAGTGCGGATTTCTCGACATAGAGCGCGTCATCTCCGCCGTCATGGACGCGACGCATGCGGTTGGCGTCGACAACCTCGCTCAGCTCTCCGAGGTGGACGCGAGGTCTCGGCAGCTTGCGCGGTCCTTCATCCGGGAGCTCCGCCCATGACGGGGGTGCTCTCTGCCGTTTTCTGGGGCGTCGCGGTTCTGTCGCTTCTCGTCTTCGTTCACGAGGGTGGGCACTACCTCGCGGCTCGTGCCTGCGGCGTTCGCGTGACGGAGTTCTTCCTCGGTATGCCCTGCCGATTCAAGCTGTCAAGAAAGAGCAGGAGCCACGGAACTGAGATGGGCGTGACGCCCATTCTGCTCGGTGGCTATACGCGAATCTGCGGCATGGAGAATACCTCGGACGACCTTTTGGCTCCGGCGCTCATGGCAGTGCAGCGTGCCGGAAGGCTCTCTGCTTCTGATTTGGCAGCCAAGCTTGGGTGCGACGTCGACAGGGCCTACGGGCTTCTCGCTACGCTTGCCGACTGGGCGGCGGTGAGGCCCTACTACGATCCCGCCCTGGGAGAGCACGAGGGCCAGGCGGACTGGCCTGCCAGCTTCGAGACCCTCCGGCGTGACGGTGACCTCCTCACCGAGTACGATCGCGGCCACGACTTCTCCAAGGAGGGCTCTTCGGGATATGGCGAGCCTCGTGACCCCGGCATGGGCGCAAGCGAGTTCCTCGAGCACGAGCGCTCCCGGACCTACCTTGGCTGTGGGTTCTGGCGTCGCTGCGGGATGCTCCTCGCTGGTCCTGCGGTGAACCTTCTCGTGGCGCTCGCAGTGGTGACGGGGTCCTTCATGGTTATGGGTGTCCAGATGGCATCGAACGAGCCTGTGGTGGGAAGCGTCTCCTCCGGGTCCTACGCGGAGGCAGCCGGTTTGCAGGCCGGCGATCGCATCACTGCCGTGGATGGCGAGGGGGTCTCGACCTACGACGAGCTTGTCTCTGCCATCAAGCCCTACCTCTCTTCCGGGACGGACTTCACGCTCGTTTACGAGAGGGGCGGATCGCATCTCGAGACGACCGTCGACCTCGAGGATGGGCAGCCCGCCGAGTACCTGGGCATCACCAATCAGGCATACACGTACTACCCGACGCTTGCCCAGGCGCTGCGCGGCTCCGTCGTGTATGGCGGGATGGTTGCGGAGTACGCCCTGAAGCTCATTGTGCCCACGCACACCATGGAGGTCCTCGACCAGTCAAGCTCGGTCGTGGGGATCTCGGTTATGGCGTCCGAGGCTGCCTCAGCCGGCGTGCCCACGCTCGTGTTCTTCATCGGCGCAATCTCGATGTCGCTCGGCTTCATGAACCTGCTTCCCATCCCACCCCTCGACGGCGGGAAGATCCTCATCGAGGTCATCCAGCTCGTCTCGAGGAGGCAGGTCTCTGCTCGCGCCCAGAGCATCGTGAGCTACGTTGGCCTTGCGTTCTTCCTCTTCGTGTTCGTCGTTGCCATGAGAAACGACATCCTCAACTTCGTGATTGGCGGCTGACATGGATTCCAGCATGAGCAAAGCTCCCCGCGACCTCACCAGGCGCGTTATGGTCGGAAACGTTCCCGTTGGTGGTGGCGCCCCGGTCTCGGTGCAGTCGATGTGCACCACCAAGACGGCGGACCCCAAAGCCACCCTCGCGCAGATTACACGGCTTGCGGATGCGGGCTGCGAAATGATTCGCGTTGCCGTTCCCGACGCGGCCTCTCTCGACGGCTTCGAGCGCATCTGTGCCGAGTCGCCCCTGCCTGTGGTTGCGGACATCCACTTTGACTACCGGCTCGCCCTTGGCGCCGCCGAGCGCGGCGCCGCTGCCCTGCGCCTGAACCCGGGAAACATCGGCTCCTGGGAACGGGTCGACGCCGTGATCGATGCCTGCGGCGAGGCAGGCATCCCCATTCGCATTGGCGTCAACGCCGGCTCCCTCGATGAGAAGGTTGCCGCAAGGCAGGACCTGACGCTTCCCGAGAAGCTCGTCGCCTCTGCCGAGGGCTTTGTCGAGCACTTCCGTGACCGCGGTTTTCTCGACCTCGTTCTCTCCGCGAAGGCGCACAGCGTCCCGACGACGCTTGCGACCTACCGGGCGCTCTCGAGGGCGTTGCCCGAGGTGCCGCTCCACGTTGGCGTCACCGAGGCCGGGACGCTCCGCCAGGGCACCGTCAAGAACGCTGCCGGCGTGGGGATCCTTCTCGAGCAGGGGATCGGCGACACGATGCGCCTCTCGCTCACCGCAGACCCCGTCGAGGAGGTCGTCGTGGCATGGGAGCTCCTCTCGGCGCTTGGCATGCGCAGGCGCACTCCCGAGCTCGTGAGCTGCCCCACCTGCGGTCGTTGCCAGGTCGACATGATCCCCATCGCCGAGGAGGTCGGTCGTCGTCTTTCCAACGTTAAGGCCCCCATCTCGGTCGCCGTCATGGGCTGCGTGGTGAATGGCCCTGGCGAGGCAACGGATGCGGACCTCGGCGTGGCGTGTGGGCGCGGCCAGGCCATGCTCTTCGAGGGCGGCAAGCCCCTGCGCAAGGTGGGCGCCGAGAATATCGTGGACGAGCTCATGGCCGAGATCGACCGTCGCTTCCCCGGCGCCATCGACGCCTGATCGGCCGTAGAATTGCAGGGCGTCGGATCGCGGCGCACGATGCCCGGCCAGTTTGCCGGGGGAGAGGAATGCACACCGTGAGAACCTTTGCAAGGATGTCTGGGCTCTATGCGCCCACGCTCAAGGAGGACCCAGCCGAGGCAGAGCTCGCGAGCCACAGGCTCCTGCTGCGCGCGGGCATGATTCGCAAGTCCGCATCTGGCCTCTATAGCTACCTGCCTCTTGCATGGCGCTCGCTCATGAAGATCGAGGGCGTCATTCGTGACGAGATGGAGGGCATCGGCGCCCAGGAGATGCTCGTCCCCATCCTGACCGATGGCGAGCTCTGGCGCCAGTCCGGCCGCTGGAACGCCTACGGCCCCGAGCTCATGCGCCTTAAGGACCGCCACGAGCGCGAGTTCGCGCTTGGCCCCACGCACGAGGAGTCCTTCACAGACCTCGTGCGCAACGAGCTTCGCTCCTACAAGCAGCTCCCCGTGACGCTCTACCAGATCCAGGACAAGTTCCGCGACGAGCTTCGTCCCCGCTTTGGCCTCATGCGCGGCCGCGAGTTCATCATGAAGGACGGCTACTCCTTCGACGCGGACGTCGAGGGCATGCAGCGCTCCTACAATGACGAGAAGGCCGCCTATGCGCGCATCTGCGAGCGCGTGGGCCTCCGTGCGCTCCCCGTGGTCGCGGACTCCGGCCAGATTGGCGGAGACACCTCAGTCGAGTTCATGGCGCTGGCGGACGCCGGCGAGGCAGAGATCGTCTACTGCGACGACTGTGGCTTCGCGGCCGATACCGAGGCCGCAACCGCCCCCATCTCGCTCGTCGAGGGCGAGGAGGGAGAGCTCCAGAAGCTCGAGACGCCCGGCTGCGAGACCATCGCCCAGCTTGCCGCCTTCCTCAAGGTCCCCGAGGCGGCCACGCGCAAGGCCCTGGCCCTCGTCGATGGCGACGGCAAGCCCTGGGTGTGCTTCGTCCCCGGCGACCACGAGATGAACGACGTGAAGGCCGAGCACGTCTTTGGCGTCTATCACATGATGTCGGACGAGGAGCTCGTCCAGTACGGCCTCGTGAAGGGCTTCATCGGTCCCGTTGACCTGCCCGAGGGCGTTGGAGCCTGCGCAGACGAGTCGCTTCGCGAGTCGCAGTGGTGGACGGTCGGCGCAAACGAGGCCGGCTACCACTTCGTGCACGCCAACCAGGGACGCGACTTCACCATTGGGCGCTGGGTGGATGTCATCACCGCCAAGGCGGGAGACACCTGCCCCAAGTGCGGCGCTCCCCTCAAGGCGGCCCGCGGCATCGAGGTCGGACAGGTGTTCCAGCTCGGCACCAAGTACTCCGAGACCATGGGGGCAACGTTCGCCGACCCCGACGGTGTCGAGAAGCCCCTCCAGATGGGCTGCTACGGCATCGGCGTCTCTCGCATGCTCGCGGCAGTGGTCGAGCAGCACCACGACGAGCACGGCATCGCCTTCCCCGTTTCGGTGGCTCCTTACGAGGTCGAGGTGGTGCCCCTCGACGTGAACGACGACGTGGTCTGGCCGGTCGCTTCCCGCGTCGCGGACGAGCTTCTCGCCGCTGGCGTCGAGGTCATCGTTGACGACCGAAAGGAGCGCCCTGGCGTCAAGTTCGCCGACGCGGACCTGATGGGCTTCCCGTACCAGATCGTCTGCGGCAAGAAGGCCATCAAGAACGGAAACGTCGAGCTCAAGGTGCGCGCGACCGGCGAGCGGAGCGAGGTCGCGATAGACGAGGTGGCGGCTCTTCTCGCCGCTCGCGTCGTCTTCGAGCGCGCATGAGACAAAGGGGCTGCTCCCTGTCTCATTCACGTGGGCCGCGAGACTTCTGCGGCCCTTTTCATAGGGGGATGTTCTATAGGGGGAACTATGGACGGCATGACCTATAAGGAGTTGGCGGAAGCGGCGCGCGGCCAGATGGGAATCTGCAAGGCCTGCCCCGTCTGCGATGGTAAGGCCTGTGGCAACCACATCCCAGGTCCGGGGGCCAAGGGAACGGGCACCGTTGCCATCCGTAACTACGAGGCGTGGCAGTCGGTCCTTCTCAGGATGGACACCATCCACGAGCCCTATGTGCCCGACACCACGGTGACGCTCTTCGGGCACGAGCTTTCCCTGCCGGTCATGGTGGGGCCGCTGGGTGACGTGAACCGCCACTATGGTCCCAAGTTCGACATGGAGACCTACAACGACGTCATGGTGCGCGCGGCGGCGAATGCGGGCTCTTTGGGCTGGACGGGTGACGGGCTGGCCGCGTCGCTGCACGAGGGCGCCTGCAGGGCAATTGCGGGGCTGGGAGGCTGCGGCATCTGCACCATCAAGCCATGGTCAAAGGACGTCGTGCGAGAGAAGCTCAGGCTCGCTCTCGCGGCGCACCCCGTTGCCGTGGCCATGGACATCGACGGAGCGGGCCTGCCCTTTCTCAAGGGGCAGCAGCCACCCGCCGGCGCCAAGGACGTTTCGCAGCTTCGCGAGATTGCGAAGGCGTGCCATGCTGCGGACACGCCCTTTGTTCTCAAGGGCATCATGACCGAGCGAGGCGCCGAGAAGGCCCTCAAGGCAGGCGCCGATGGCATTGTGGTCTCCAACCACGGCGGTCGTGTCCAGGATGGCGTGGAGGCCACGGCCACAGTGCTCCCGGAGATTGCCCGCGCTGTTGGGGACGACCTCGTGGTGCTGGTGGACGGCGGGATTCGCAGCGGGGTCGACGTGTTTCGCGCCCTCGCCCTCGGGGCGAGCGCCGTCCTCATGTGCAGGCCGTTCGTCGTCGCAATGTACGGTGGGGGAGGAGACGGCGCGGGCGCCCTTCTCGCGCAGCTCCAAGGCGAGCTTTCCGACACCATGGGTATGTGCGGGGCGGAATCCGTGGCGGAAATCACCCAGGACATGGTGAGCTGGTAGGCGCCAGGAGTTCGGTAGGCTTTCCCCCAGAGCCTCGGCGCGTAGTTTATCGCCATTTCTGAAAACGCTCGCTTGCCAACTGCGGAAACGCGGGCTGCTTTTAAGACATGGCGATAATCTTTGCTTGCGACGCGCTTGGCTGGCGAGAGGGACGGCGGCTTCGTTGCCCGTCGTCCCTCTCGCCATATGCCCCACATCAATCAAGTTGCTACTTGCCGGTGGTGAGGAACTCCTCGAGGCGCTTGTTGAAGCGCTCCGGATACTGGATGGCCATGAGGTGGCCGCCCATCACGTAGGTGGGCGTCTTGGGGCAAAGGCTGTGCCAATAGGGCTCCGCGATGTCTGCCCAGTGCTCGGCAATGAACATGAGGGTGGGGATCTTCTCGGACGCCTCCTGCGCGATGGCACGGTAATCAGAGAGAATCGCGTCACCAAAGAGCTCGTGCGTGACCCAGAACGGCGTCTGGTTTGACATGTCGATGAACCAGTCGTGTTGCTCGTCGGCGAGAGGACCCTGCCACATGATCTCACGCAGGTAGCTGTCCCAGAAGCCCGCTGCCGTCTCGGGGTGGTTGAGCACCTTCGTCATGATCTCAGACAGTTCCGCAGGCGTACCCTCCGTCCATGCCTTGGGGTCCTCGTTGTGGGGGAGGGGCGACATGTCCACGGTCACGCAGCCGGCAACCGAGTCCACGCCGGCCTGCTCCAGATAGCTCCATGCCTCCAGGTTGCCGCAGCTCCAGCCGATGAGGGTCGGCTTCTCGATGCCCTCGTGCTCGACGAGGCGAATGAGGTCGCGGCCGTGGGTCTGGTAGTCGTTGCCAAAGGGGCATTTGGTCGAGAGGCCCTGGCCTCGCGGATCTACAAGAATCGTGCGATAGCTCTTGGAGAAGTGCTCGAGCTGGTGCTTGAAGACCCTCCCCGAGAATGTGAGGCCTGGAATGAAGATCAGCGCCGGGGCGTCCTTCTCACCAGCGTCCCAGAAGTGGATCTGGACATCCGGCTCGACGGTCACGTAGCGCGACTCAGTGCGTTCTGCACTCATGGGTTCTCCTTTCGACTACAGCCCTGGTTCCATCCTAGCGCAGCCCATTCGGCAAAGATTATCGCCATCTCTTAAACGACCCAGCCAGCAACTGCGGAAACGTGACTTGCGATTAAGAAAGAGCGATAAACCTTGGGGAAGCTAAGTGTCGGGGTCCCGTAGGGGAACATCGTTGAGGACTCGTCGCCCCAAACTTTTTCAAAAAAAGTTGTTGACCCAGAAATCTCGTCTGGTATAGTAATTCCCGCACCAACCCACGGGGAATTAGCTCAGTTGGGAGAGCGCGTGACTGGCAGTCACGAGGTCAGGGGTTCGAACCCCCTATTCTCCACCATACATTCAGGGCGGCGGCATTTGCCGTCGCCCTTTTTCGTACGGGCTCATGGCGCAACGGTTAGCGCAGGGGACTCATAATCCCTGGGTTGTAGGTTCGAATCCTACTGGGCCCACCATGCAATTCAAGCCTTCCACCTCATAGTTTGGTGGAGGGCTTTTTTGAACAGCAGCGGAATCTATATAAAAGGAGAAATCAGTCCCTGCGCTGACATTACCCTTCATTTTGTGGCGTAGCGTTTTCCGATGCGGGACCTTGTGGCGAGAAACCCATCGCTGCCTATTGGGTATACAACCCACGTTTTGGTGTTGCCGCTTGGTGCGGCTGGTCATCGTTGGATGGGGGAGTTCATGTCTCCAGAGGCTAAGCGACTCAAGCTCTCAGGGATCGTTGCGCTCATCGTCGGGTGCGCCTGCGTGATTGCCGGCGTCGTGCTCACAGTGCTCGGCGTAGACATAACCGACCTTTTTGTCATTGCCGCCTCGGTGGTCGCGCTGTTGGTGGGTGCGCGTGGCGCGAGGGTTGCCAACGTGCCTTCGAATGCGCCAAAGCTCATGGTTCCCTCGACGGGGGCAACGGTTGCCACGGGCGCGCTCTGCGCTGGCGATGTTGCGTTCGCAAACGGACAAGTGCTGCCGATCGTGGTTGGTGCCGTTGCCTTTGTCCTTGCTCTTCTCGTCACCATTGCCACCCTTGCCGTGAAGAGGAGCGTCGAGAAGGTCTAGGGCCCTGGGCGGGGACCATCGACGGCCGCTTTCTTCTCTCCCTTGCTCTCCGCGTATTTCCTACCGGAAAAGTAGCATAGGTTCCGTCCCGCTTTGCCATAGAATTATTGCGTTCGCTTAGGGATGTCTGAATGCAATGGTGCGGGAGCGGGAGTCGGTAGGCGTGGAAAGTGCGATAAACGGAAAGCGCCAAAGCTCGGGGGTTGCTCGAACTGAGAAGGGCCCTGGTCCTGCTCGGCCTCGGCCCACCAAGAGGCGTGTCGCCGGTCTCGATGGCCTGAGGGTCATTGCCATTCTCGGAATCGTGCTCTATCACGCCAACCCCAGCTGGCTTCCCGGCGGTTTCTTTGGCGTCACCGTCTTCTTCGTGATTACGGGGTACCTCTTTACCCTTTCCATCCTGCGAGAGGTAGCTCGCACGGGCTCCATCGAGTATGGGCGCCTTCTTCTCAAGCGGGCCGTCCGACTGTGGCCGAGCATGCTCGCTGTGGTCGGTGCGACGGTGATTCTCTCCGCCGTTTTGGCTCCCTTTCTTCTCCCCAAGGTTCAAAGCGACGCGGTGCCCGCTCTGCTCTTTGCCGAGAATATCTTCTACATCGTGCGCAAGGTGTCCTACTTTGCCGCGGCTGGTGCCCCTTCGCCGCTTACGCACTTCTGGTACCTCGGCGTCGTCATGCAGTTCTATGCCCTGTGGCCCCCGGTGCTTCTGCTGCTCTCGCGGCTTGTTCCCTCGCGTCGGAATGCATGTCTCGTCGTCCTTGGTCTTGCGATAGCCTCGACGGTTGCCATGGGCGTGCTCTTCGACCCCACGGCAGACACGGCCCGAATCTACTATGGCCTTGACACTCGCGCCGCGGAGCTTCTCGTGGGCGCTCTTCTCGCCATTGCCACAGGAGGCCACGGTCTGAGGCTCGAGAGGGCTATCCCAGCTCTTCGTGGCCGCGGCGCGCCTGCGCTGGCATATGACCTCATCGCGATTCTCTCCCTTGTCGGTATCGTGGCCATGATGTTTGCGTTCAACGGCTACAGCCACTTCGTGTACCGGGGCGGCATGCTTGTCGCTGCCATCCTCACGGCCCTTCTCGTGGGGTGCGTCTCCCGTCCCGACCCCACGCTGGTGGGGCGCGTCCTCGGCGTTCCCGCCCTCGCGGAGGCAGGCAAGCGCGGGTATGCCCTGTACCTCTGGCACTATCCGCTGCTCGTGATTCTCAATCCCGCCACCCGCACGACGCCGCTCGCCTGGTGGGGTTGGGTCCTCGAGTTTCTCGCCATCGCTGCCCTCTCGGAACTCTCCTACCGCTTCCTCGAGCAGGCACCTGCCCGTCCGCTTTCGCCGGTGCCGGCGTACCTTGGCGCCCGAGCCGCCAGGACAGAGCGCGGCATCTCTCACTCGAGGTTCACTCGGGGCGTTCTGGCCCAGCCGCTTCCGCGGTTGGTCATGGAGGGCGTTGGCGTGCTCTCCGTTATCGTGCTCATTCTGGTGCCGCTCGATTCAGAGACGGCAAACACGCCCCAGGCAGCGGCGACAGGCCAAGAGTCGGCGCTCACGCAGCAGGCGGCCAGCCTAGACAGCTACGACGATTCCGGAACGTACTTTGCCGGAACCGCGTTCGACGGGGCCTTCTCATCAATCAACAACGTGGACTACGACGTTGACGCACAGACTGGCGCAACCGATGCCAAGGTCATCCTCGTCGGCGACTCTGTGCCTGCGGGCGCGGTCAACCAGTTCCAGACCATCTTCCCCAAGGGCTACATCGACGCGGTCGTGGGGCGACAGATCTATGACGGGCCGGACGTGTACGCGCAGGACGTTGCTGCCGGCCACGACGGCGACATCGTAGTGTGGTCGCTCGGTGACAATGGCGTTGCCACCGAGGACCAGGTCAAGGCCCTCGTCGATGCGGTGGATCCAGGCAAGAAGGTGTACCTGGTGACGGCGCGCGTCCCGCTTGCCCTTCAGGACCTGAACAACGAGCTATTCAAGAAGGTCGCCGCCAGCTATCCAAACTGCGAGGTCATCGACTGGTATGCCGAGAGCGCCGGCCATGACGAGTACTTCTGGGATGACGGCACGCACCTGCGTCCCGAGGGAGCGGACGCGTACGTCCTTATGCTACGCAAGGCAATTACGGGAAGGTAGGAATTCTCGGTTGCGTTGCCTGAATCTTTTGGTAACATAGCAAGCCGCACGGGCGATTGGCTCAGGGGTAGAGCACATCCTTCACACGGATGGGGTCGCTGGTTCGAATCCAGCATCGCCCACCATAGATTTCGAGAGACGGCATCCGAATGGGTGTCGTCTTTTTTCTCGTCCTGCCTTTTCGCCTTGACGGTGATGTGCTGCAGCATTGCTCTGCTCGTGAGGCGCGCCAAAAGTCCCATATACTTGTGGCGCATGGCGTGAGACATCAGGTGCGGCATGCGGCATTGTTCGCTATCAACGGGGAGGGGCTGGCTCCATGAACACAGAGGAAGATCCCAAGAAGGCACTTGGCCTGCGCCTGGCGCATGTGGGCATCAACGGCGGCACGCCGGAGAACGCCGAGAAGATCACCAAGCAGCTGGCGACCCTTCTGGGCCTTGGCACAACGGAACTTGCGCCTTCCTACTTTGTCGACACCTACATCGAGATCATGAAGGGTGCCGGCCGTGGCGAGAAGGGTCACATCGGCTTCCATGTGGATGACATCGACGCCGCCCAGAAGTGGTTCGAGGAGCGCGGCTTCGACTTCAACGAGGAGTCACGCGCCAGGTTTTCGGATGGCTCCACCCACCTCATCTACTTCAAGGACGAGATTGCGGGCTTCTCCATCCACCTGACCGTCGACGACTAGCGCGGGATTTTGTTCCCCGGCAATGGGATTCCGTTGCCGGGGAACGTGATTGCATTGGGCACAACGGGACTGATGTGCCCGGCAAATGAATCCCGCGGGCACACCTCTTCTGCACGAGCGTACCGTATACTCGCCCCTTGGCAAATTTGACATCCCGAGGGGTTCACGTGATAGCACTCGCAGACAAGGTCACCAAGTCGTTTGGCGGAAGGGTCCTCTACACACAGGCAACGCTGCAGCTCAACGCAGGGGAGCGCTGGGCGCTTGTCGGTCCCAACGGTGCCGGCAAGACAACGCTCCTCAAGATCATCATGGGCCAGGAGTCGCCTGACGAGGGCACGGTCTCATTTGCCAAGGAGACCACCGTCGGATACCTCGAGCAGGAGACCAAGATCGATGGCGAGAAGACCGCCCTCCAGGAGGTCGTGGACTCCGCGCACGAGGTGAAGGGTTGGGAGCGCCGCGTTGCCGAGCTGGAGGCAAAGATCTCGACCACGCAGCCCGGCCTGGAACTCGACCGCCTGCTCGAGGACTACGGCCACGCCCAGGACCGCTTCGAGCGCCTAGGCGGCTACGAGCTGGACGCACGCGCCCGCCAGATCCTTGGCGGCCTGGGCTTTCCCATCGAGGACTTCGACAAGCCCGCTGCGGACTTCTCCGGCGGCTGGCAGATGCGCATCGCCCTCTCCAAGCTCCTACTCCGCCATCCGGACCTGCTCCTCCTCGACGAGCCGACCAACCACCTCGACCTCGAGAGCGTCCAGTGGCTCGAGCACTTCCTCGCCGCCTACGACGGCGCCGTGCTTCTCGTGAGCCACGACCGCTCGTTCATGGACGCCTGCGTCTCCCACGTGGCGGCTGTCGAGAACCGCCGCCTCACCACCTACACGGGCAACTACTCCGACTACCTGCGCCAGCGCGAGGACAACCTCGAGCAGATGCGAGCCAAGCGCGCCGCCCAGGAGCGGGAGATCGCCCACATGCAGGTATTTGTCGACAAGTTCCGCTACAAGCCGACGAAGGCCGCCCAGGCGCAGGAGCGCATGCGCCGCATCGAGCAGATCAAGAGCGAGCTGGTCATTCTTCCCGAGGGGTCCAAGAAGGTGCACTTCTCGTTCCCCGATCCGCCCCGCACCGGCGACACCGTGGTGAAGGTGGAAGACGCCGCCAAGTCCTTTGGCGAGAACCACGTTTACGACCACGTTGACCTCACGCTCTACCGCGGCGACCACGTGGCGCTCGTGGGCCCCAACGGCGCCGGCAAGTCAACCCTCATGAAGCTCATCAACGGGCACCTCACGCCAGATGCGGGCTCGGTCGAGCTTGGTCAGAACGTGACCTGCGCCTACTACGCGCAGCACCAGCTCGAGCAGCTCGACCCCGCAAACACCGTCCTTCAGGAGATGGATGCCGTGGCCCCCGGCTGGACCACCTCCGAGGAGCGTCGCCTCCTGGGCGCCTTCCTCTTCCACGGCGACGACGTTGACAAGCGCGTCTCGGTGCTTTCTGGTGGCGAGAAGGCACGTCTTGCCCTTGCCAAGATGCTCGTGGCACCAGACCCGCTGCTCTGCCTGGACGAGCCAACCAACCACCTGGACATCGACTCAGTCGACGTCCTCGAGCAGGCCCTCGTTCACTTCCCGGGGACCATCGTGCTCATCAGCCACGACGAGCACCTGGTGCGTGCCGTGGCCAACAAGGTGGTCGACGTGCGCGACCACAAGGTGACGCTCTACGACGGCGACTACGAGTACTACCAGTTCAAGCGTGCGGAGCTCGAGGCTGCCGCAGCGGATGCGTCAACCTCAAGCCAGCCCGCACAGGCGAAGACGGCCCCCGCTGCACAGCCCGTTTCGGACCAGGCTTCCACTGGCAGAAACGTCAAGACCAAGGAGCAACGCCGCGCCGAGGCAGAGGAGCGAAACCGCAGGAGCAAGGCACTGCGCAAGACCAAGAAGCGCCTGCAGGAGGTCGAGGCTGCCCTGGGGCCCGCGCACGATCGCTACAACGAGCTCGTCACGCTCATGGCAGACGAGGAGCTCTACAACGACACCGATCGCTTCAACGCCTGCATGAGCGAGTACAACGTGCTCTCGAAGAAGATCCCCGCGCTCGAGCAGGAATGGCTCGAGCTCTCCGAGGCCATGGAGGCTGGCGAGGCGGATGCGTAGCATTACGCGATCGACGGCGCGTGCGGCTCTCGGCGCTGTCGCCGTTGTACTGCGCACCTTGGCCGTCGTCCTCTGCGCTCTTGTGGTGGCGGACATGCTCGACATAGGCGTGCTTCATGCCGCCCTTCTCGGTGCGAACAACCTTGCCGGCGGCCTCGTGCCCGCCCAGATCCTTGGGGTCCTCGTCTTTCGGACGCCCATGGGCGGTGCCTTCCGGGGAGACTTCGCTCTTGTCGCTGTGGCATTCTTTGTCATAGACTGGCTGCTCGCAAGGGCAGCGGACCGCATCTAGGCCAGAAGGGGGCTGACGTGCTCTCGACCTCGCGCATCATCTCGATTCTCCTCTCGGTGGGGCTTGTCATGCTCTCTGCCATTCCGCACGAGGTTGCCCACGGGTGGATGGCCAATCGCCTTGGAGACCCCACGGCCAAGCGTGCCGGGAGGCTCACGCTCAACCCTGCTGCGCACATCGACCCCTTTGGCTCGGTAGTACTGCCCCTCATCATGCGCGCGTTTGGCGGCCCCATCTTTGCCTACGCGAAGCCGGTGCCCTACAACCCCATGAACTTCGACCCCAGGACGAGAAACCGGGACGAGGCCCTCGTGGCGCTTGCCGGCCCCGTGTGCAACCTGCTGCAGGCCCTTGCCGGTGCGGCGGTGTGGCGCCTTGCCTACTGGGGCTTCTCGTCGGGTCTCGAGTCTGGGTCGCTTGCCGTCGACCCCTGGCACGAGGTGGCGTATTGGACTCTCATGGTCCTCTCGACCTACGTCTACGTGAACCTCATGCTCATGTGCTTCAACCTCATTCCGCTGCCACCGCTCGACGGCTCGAAGGTCGTCTCGCCGCTCTTTAGGAGCGAGCGCTCGAGAAGGGCCTACTACCAGGTTCAGCAGTACGCGATGCCCATCCTCCTCGTGGCTCTCTACCTCATCCCGTATGCGTTTGGCGTAGATCCGCTGGGATGGGTCCTCGATGCAACGGCCGGGTCCCTCTACGACCTTCTCATGGGGGCATAGAGACTCATGTCTTGGCGCGTGCGAACAGATGCGTACACGGGACCCTTCGACCTGCTCCTGCAGCTCGTGAGCAGGCAGAAGGTGGCGATCGGGTCAATCTCGGTGGCCGAGGTGGCAGACCAGTACCTGGTCGAGGTCGAGCGCATGAGCGACCTCGACCTGGACGTGGCGAGCGACTTCGTCCTCGTTGCCTCGACGCTCCTCGACATGAAGGCGGCCGCACTGGTCCCCGAGGGTGGGACGATGCGTGCAGGCGCAACGGTCTCAGACGAGCTGGACGAGGAGGACGACCTTGCCGGTCTCTCGCCTGACGAGGCGCGCGAGGTGCTCATTGCCCGCCTCATCACCTACAAGCAGTTCCGAAATGCCGGGGCGGCGCTGGGCAGCCGCATGGAGGCAGAGTCTCGCATGGTGCCGCGCACCGTGGGGCCGGACCCGGAGTTCCTGGGCCTCATGCCGGACTACCTCGAGGGCATCACGCTGCGAAGCCTTGCCGTCATCTGCGCGGACATCGATGCGCACCGCGAGACCTTCCTGCTTGAGTCCGAGCATATCGCTCCAAAGCGCCTTCCCATTGCGCTCACGGTGGCGTCTGTCGACCGCCTGGCGCGCTCGCGCGGGCACCTCACGTTCTCCGAGCTGCTTGACGGCTCAAGCTCGCCCGAGGTCGTCGTCGCCAACTTCCTCGCGGTCCTCGACCTCTACCATAGGGACAAGCTGCGCATGCGACAGGAGCGCAATTTCGGCGAGATCGAGCTGGAGCACGTGGAGGGGGCGACTCCCTACGAGATGGACGACTCGGTTCTCTACGAGCTAGACGAGCAGGGCGTGGGCGAGCAGGACCTCGTCGAGCTTGGCTTCGGCGACATCGTGGGAGAATACGAGGACAAGGGCGCCCAGGAAGACGATACGGGGGAGGACGCGTGATGGCAGGTCTCGAAAGGCTTGAGGACGGCTCGCTCAAGGGGCTTCTGGAGGCGCTGCTTCTCGTCTCGGACGACTCCGTCTCGGCGACCGACCTCGCAAAGGTGACGGGGGCCGCGCCGGGAGACGTCGCCTCGGCCCTTGCGGAGCTCTCGGCCGAGTATGCCGACGCCAACCGCGGCTTCCAGCTGCGCGAGGTCGCCGGCGGATGGCGACTCTTCACGCACCCCGCGTTCCATGACCAGGTCGCCGCCTATGTCCTCTCCTGGGACCAGCGACGCCTCTCCCAGGCGGCGCTCGAGACCCTTGCCGTCATTGCCTACCACCAGCCTGTCTCGCGCGAGGGCGTGCGCGCCGTACGCGGCGTGAACTCGGATGGCGTCAT
The DNA here is from genome assembly GCA_900548775.1 of uncultured Olsenella sp. GTDB lineage: Bacteria > Actinomycetota > Coriobacteriia > Coriobacteriales > Atopobiaceae > Tractidigestivibacter. The sequence goes on along the minus strand of URLM01000003.1, from coordinate 2,230 downwards.
CGCGTCCCTTCGCGAGAAGGGCCTCGTCCGCGAAGTGGGCCACGATGCCGAGCGAGGACAGGCCGTCCTCTTTGGCACCACGCGGGCCTTCCTCGAGCGCTTTGGCCTGAGAAGCATCCGAGACCTGCCCCCTCTCGAGGACTTCGCGCCCGACGAGCAGTCCAAGCGGTTCATTCGCGAACGCCTCTCCGGCAGGTCCCTGGAGTCCACCCTCGAGGAGGCCTCCGACGACATCGATGACGAGCGCGACCTCCTGGGCGATGGCGACAGTGCCGAGGACGACGAGGCCCTCGCCGAGGAAGCGACTTCCGAGGGGCCCGCGGACGGTGATACGGACTATGAGTGATCCCGTACGTGAGGACGGGCTCTACCCCATGCGCCTGCAGCGATTCCTCGCCCGTGCGGGGGTGGCGAGCCGGCGTGGTGCCGAGAGGCTCATGACCGCCGGGCGCGTGCGCGTGAACGGCGAGGTCGTGACCGAGCTTGGCAGCAAGGTCGACCCCGTGGCAGACGTGGTGAGCGTAGACGGCATCGAGTGCCACATCCTCGAGCATCCCCGCTACCTCATGCTCTACAAGCCCGCGGGCTACGTCACCACGATGAGCGACCCTCAAGGCAGGCACACCGTGGCCGAGCTTGTCCCCACCGAGCGCTTCCCGGGCCTCTTTCCCGTAGGCCGCCTCGACATGGACACGACGGGCCTTCTCCTCTTCACCACGAACGGTGACGTTGGCCAGGCCTTGCTCCACCCCTCTCGCCATGTCGAGAAGCACTACGTCGCCTTGGTCTCGGGGACGCCCTCGAGGCACGACCTCGAGCGCCTCCGTCGCGGCGTCATGCTCGAGGATGGGCCCGCCTCGCCTGCGGGAGCCGAGCTCCTGGCCAAGGCGGACCCGCTCTTCTCCGTTGTCGCGCCTCGCGGGACGGGGCGCACGGGAGGGGGAGAGCTTAACGCGGTCGTGGGGCTCACTATCCACGAGGGCAGGAAGCACCAGGTCAAGAAGATGATGCAGGCCGTTGGGCACAAGGTCTTGCGCCTGCACCGGGACGCGTTCGGACCGCTCGAGCTCACTGGGCTCGAAGAGGGTGCGTGGCGAGAGCTTGCGCCACAGGAGGTCGCAGCCATTGAGGATATCTGCGCCAGCCACGTTGGCGCTGGGGAGGACGAATAGCCTTGGACTTTGGCATGAAGCAGCGGATCCTTGTCATGAGGCATCCTGAGACCCCGGCAAACACGGAGCACTTCTTCTCGGGGAGAAGGGACGTCCCCCTCACGCCGCGAGGCCTTGAGCAGCGCGAGCGTGGCGTGGATGCGCTTGTGGCCTTTGCGCCCCAGCGTATCTGGTGCTCGCCGCTCTCCCGCTGCCGCAACCTTGCGGAGGAGGCGGGGGATCGCCTCGGCGTTCCCGTGCGCGTGGACGATGACCTCGTCGAGCTCGACTTCGGCGAGCTCGAGGGCACCCGCTTCGAGGTGAGCAACTCCGGGCGCACGCAGTTCCCCTGGCCACTCGACGAGGACGGGCATTCGCTTCCCGCCCCAGGCGCCGAGTCTTTCGAGCACGCAACCACCCGCGCCAGGCGCCTCATGGACGAGCTTGTTCCGCTTGCCGGGAGAACCGCCCTCGTCACCCATGGCGGCTTCTCTCGCATCCTCATCGCGGCCATGTACGATGTACCGTATGACCGGTTCTGGAACGTGCACCTTGCCAACGTGTGCTCGGCGTTCTACACCTGCAACGGCAGGAGCTTCTACCTCGGCGGGTTCAACCTCACGCCAGAGGAGGTCATCGAGCGCTCGACCAAGGTGAACCCATACGACCTCAGGGACATCTGGGGCGTCAAGGAAAGGAAGGACGCATGATCGTTGCCATCGACGGGCCCGCGGGGTCCGGCAAGTCTACCGTCGCGCACGCGATTGCCGAGAGGTGCCATCTCACGTACCTCGACACCGGCGCCATGTACCGCTCCGTTACCGCCGAGTGCCTGCGGCAGGGCATCGACCCCACCGATGGCCCGGCGGTGACCAAGGTGGCGCGAGCCATCTCCATCGAGTTTGGCTCCTCGCCCGAGGGCCAGACCGTCGCGGCGAACGGGCGCGACGTCACGAAGGAGATCCGCACGCCCGAGGTCGACCGCAACGTCTCCGCGGTCTCCGCGATCCCCGAGGTTCGCGAGGCCATGGTCGAGCTTCAGCGGGCGTATGGCGAGACGGGCAACGTCGTGGCTGAGG